>NZ_CP166625.1:3518787-3845050 GCF_041320595.1 Pleomorphomonas sp. PLEO | reverse complement strand
TTACCAAGGACGAAAACAAGCCTTTCGCGCCGGCCAATTTCGCCAAGCTTGTTACCGCCGCCGTGGTTTTCGAAGCGCTGCAGACGGGTGAGGTCACCGATGCCACGCTCTATCCCATCACAGAACATGCGTGGCGAACGGGCGGCGCGCCTGCCCGAGTGACCACCATGTTCGCGGCGGTGAAGTCCTTCGTGCCGGTGAGCGATCTTCTGCGCGGTCTCGTCGTCGACTATGCCAATGACGCGGCTATTGCGTTGGCCGAGGGCTTGACGGGGTCCGAAGCGGCTTTCACTGAACGCATGAACGCCTATGCGGCGCGGATTGGTCTCAAGGACAGCCGGTTCGCCAATCCGACCGGCTACCCTGACCCCCAGGCAAAGACCACTCTGGCGGACATGCTGGCGCTGGCTGCCTATGTCCGGACGACGTATCCCGACCGCTACGCGCTTTATAGCCAACCGGATTTTCTCTGGAACAAGATCAACCAGACCAACAAGACCCGCTTTGTGAAGGAGCTGCCGGGCGTCGACGGCATGATGCTGGCGTTCGATGAAAAGGATGGTTTCGGGGCGCTGATGTCGGCCAAACGGGGCGATCGCCGTATCACCGTGGTGGCAAGCGGCTACACTGCGCTCGCTGATCGCGACAAAGATCTCAAGGCGCTTGTCGAGGGGGCGTTCTCTGAATATGGCCGCTTCGAGATTTACCCATCTGGCGCGGAGATCGGCCGGGTGAAGGTGTTTGGCGGCAATACGCCGGATGTGGCGGTGATTTCGGCGGGTGGCGCTCCGGTGCATCTGACGCTGCCAACCGGCGATCGTTCCAAGTTTCGCCTCACCGTCGTCTACAATGGTCCTGTGCCGGCCCCTATCGTGCGCGGCACCCCGATCGCCCGTCTTGAGGTGCGCGTCGACGATCGTCTCTATCAATCGGTCCCGCTTGAGGCGGCCGGTGATGTCGAACGCGGCGAGATCCGGGACCGGGCGCTCGACGGCTTCACCGAGATGTTCGCCGGCTGGTGGTATAAGACGATCGGGTCTATATCGATCGAGGATATCGTGAACTTGGGAGCATTGCGTGGGCGGCACCAGGGGTAGGTTCGTCACTTTCGAGGGCGGCGAAGGCACCGGCAAGTCAACACAGTCGAAGCGCCTAGCCGCGGCTCTGGAGGCGCGTGGCCTCGACGTGGTGCTGACGCGCGAGCCGGGAGGTTCGCCGGCGGCCGAGACCATTCGCGGTCTTCTCCTGTCCGGCCGGGTCAAGCCGCTTGGCGTGCTCGGTGAGGCCTATCTGTTCGCCGCTGCCCGCATTGACCATGTTGCCGAGCTCATCGAACCGTCGCTCGGGCGCGGCGCCGTCGTGATCTGTGACCGTTTCGCCGATTCGAGCCGCGTCTATCAGGGGACCGCTGGAGGACTGTCGGCCGATGTTGTCGATGGCCTTGTCGACGCCGCCATCGGCTCCACGATTCCCGATCTCACAATCATCATCGATGTGCCAGTGTCGGTCGGGCTCGCTCGGGTTGGTCATCGCTCCGAGGGCGCCGATCGGTTCGAAAGCGACGCCGTCGCCGTACACGAAGCACGCCGCCGAGGCTTCCTGGCGCTGGCCGACCGCTTTCCTGAGCGTTGTGTCGTCGTCGATGGTAGCCGGGAGAAGGACGTGGTGTCCGCCGAAATCCTGGCGCTGGTGACAAGCCGCTTTAAGCTCGACGGGGAGGGCGCCCGTGGCGATTGAGGACGATCGCGCCACCGAGGCCGATTGGCTGGAAGGGTTGCCGCTGCCGCGCGAACAGACGGAGCTGATCGGCCATTCGGTCGCTGCCGCCGAACTGCATGAGGGCTACACCGGCGGTCGCTTGCACCACGCCATTCTCTTGACCGGACCGAAGGGCATCGGCAAGGCCACGCTGGCCTTCCGCTTCGCTCGCTTCGTGCTGAGCCACCCCGATCCGACGAAGGCGCCTCCGCCCACCGCCGGTCTGCTGCCGGCAAGCGATCGCGTCGCCGCCATGGTGGCGACTGGCGCCCATCCCAATCTCTTGCACCTCCGCCGCCCTTGGGACGACAAGACCAAGAAGGTCAAGACACAGCTGACCGTCGACGAGATCCGCAGGACGGTGACTTTCTTCGGCAATGCCGCCGGTATCGACGGCTATCGCATCGCCATCGTCGACGCGGCCGACGACATGAATATCTCGGCGGCCAATGCGCTGCTGAAGATGCTGGAGGAGCCGCCAAAGCGGTCGCTGTTCCTGGTGCTGTCGCACGCGCCGGGTCGGCTGCTGCCGACCATTCGCTCGCGCTGCCGGCGGCTTTCCCTTGATCCACTCGGCCCCGACGATCTCGACGCGGCCTTGACGTCGCTAGGCCTGACGGTCGCCGAGGGCGACAAACCGGCGCTGGCGGCCTTGGCAGAAGGCTCGGTGCGGCGAGCGATCGAATGCATCGAGAACGACGGTCTCGATGTCTATCGGCTGTTTCAGACCTTGGTGGACGGATTTCCGCGTCTCGACCGACCGCGCCTTTATCGCTTTGCCGACGCGGTCGCTGGTCGCAAGGGGGGCGACAGTTTCGATCTTTGCGCCGACCTGGCTCGCGGCTGGCTCTCCGAGCACATGCGCCTGACGCTGAGGGGGAGTGTTGACCGCCTCAATGGCTATGCCATCGCTTGGGAAACGGTGAATCGCATCGTCGCCGAGACAGATGGCATCAACCTAGATCGCCGGCAGGCTGTCATTTCGATGATGCAAAGCCTTGCGGGATGTGTAGCGAAGTAGCTATTCACAAGAGTGTGCCGTCGGCGTTCCCCTAGGACGCGCCTTGCGACCTTCCGTCCGGCACCATCGAAACCCTGAAGCGAACTCATGAAACCGACGTTCTACATCACAACCGCGATCAGCTACCCCAACGGGGCTCCTCACATCGGTCATGCTTACGAAGCGATGGCGACTGACGTGATGGCGCGGTTCATGCGGCTCGACGGCTATGATGTCCGCTTCCTGACGGGCACGGATGAACACGGCATCAAGATGCTGCAGACGGCGCGCAAGGAGGGCATCACCGCCCGCGAGCTCGCCGATCGCAACTCGGCCCGTTTTCTGGAGATGGCCAGCCTCCTGAATCTCTCCAACGACGACTTCATCCGCACCAGCGAAGAGCGTCATCGCGTTGCCTGCCAGGCGATCTGGAAGGCGATGGAGGCCAACGGCGACATCTATCTCAATAAATATGCCGGCTGGTATTCGGTGCGCGACGAGGCCTACTACGGCGAAGAAGAGATCATCGTCTCCGATGAAGGCATCCGCTTCGGCCCGCAGGGCACGCCCGTCGAATGGGTGGAGGAGGAGAGCTATTTCTTCCGTTTGAGTGCCTATCAGGAAAAGCTCCTGAAGCTTTATGAGGATCAGCCCGATTTCATCGGCCCGGATGAACGGCGAAACGAGGTGATGAGCTTCGTCAAGGGTGGGCTAAAGGACCTCTCCATCTCCCGCACCACCTTCGACTGGGGTATCCCGGTGCCGGGCAATGACAAGCACGTCATGTATGTCTGGGTCGACGCCCTCACCAACTACATCACGGCGCTGGGTTACCCCAACACCGACAGCGAGCTGTTCCAGAAGTTCTGGCCGGCCCTGCACATCATCGGCAAGGACATCGTCCGCTTCCATACCGTCTATTGGCCGGCTTTCCTGATGAGCGCTGGCGTACCGTTGCCGAAGCGTGTTTACGCCCACGGTTTCTTGTTCAACCGCGGCGAGAAGATGTCGAAGTCGGTCGGCAATGTCGTCGGCCCGCAGGAGATGGTCGATGCCTACGGCCTCGACCCAGTGCGTTACTTTTTCCTGCGCGAGGTCTCCTTCGGCCAGGATGGCAACTACAGCCACGAGGCGATTGTCGGACGCATGAACGCCGACCTTGCCAACAATCTTGGCAACCTCGCACAACGCTCGCTGTCGATGATCGCCAAGAACCTTGGCGGCGTGCTGCCGGCGCCGGGGCCGCTGACCGACGCCGATAAGGCTATCCTTCAGAGCGTCTATAGTCTGTTGCCGACCTGCCGCGAGGCGATCCACGGCCAGCAGATCCATCAGGCACTCAACGCCATCTGGGCGGTGCTCGGTGAGGCCAACCGCTATTTCGATGGCGAAGCGCCCTGGACGGTCCGCAAGACCGATGAGGCACGCTTTGCCACCATCATGTGGGTGACCGCCGAGTTGCTTCGCAACGTCGCCATCTTGATCCAGCCGGTGATGCCGACGTCCATGGAGAAGCTGCTCGATCTGCTGGCGGTGGCGGCGGATCGACGCGCCTTCGACAGTTTGGGCGAGGGTGGGGCACTTTCCGGCGATGTCGCTCTGCCGGCACCTGTCGGCATTTTCCCGCGCTACGTGGAAAAGACGGCCGACTAAGACTGAGAGCGGTGAAAGCCCCGGGTGAGCGCCATTGCCCGGGGTAAAATCAGTCCAGGATCGTGAAACGCCAGTCGAAGCTACCTGCGAAGGCATTGGCGTAATCTTTGTGCAGTGCTTGCTGGAGCGTTGAGCTGCCGCCTGCTTGACAGCGGCGGTGGCTGAATTTCTGATGGCCACACAGGGCGGATCGTATGCCCGAAGGCAATCAGGTTCTCAAATGGCTCACTATGATGTCGTGATCGTCGGCGGCGCCGTGACGGGGTCGTCGGCAGCCTATCATTTGGCCTCCAATCCCGATTTCTCCGGCAAGGTGCTGGTGCTGGAGAAGGATCCCTCCTACCGCAAATGCGCATCGGCCCTTTCAGCAGCATCGATCCGGCAGCAGTTCTCCACTGCGGTTAACATTAAGATATCCCTATATGGAATTGAATTCATTAGGAATATAGGCGATATTCTCGACGTGGATGGTGACAGGCCCGACATCGGCTTCCACGAGGACGGGTATCTCTTTCTCGCCACTGACGCGGGGCGCGAAACACTCGTCGAGAACCACAAGTTACAGGTCGAACTCGGCGCCGACATCGCTTTCCTGGAACCGGGTGATCTGACCGCCACTTTTCCTTGGCTCAGCGTTGACGATGTCTCGGCCGGTTGTTTCGGCCGCAGCGGCGAGGGGTGGTTCGACGGCTATGGCATGATGCAGGCCTTCCGCAAGAAGGCGCGTTCGCTGGGCATCGACTATCGGCCGGCTCGTGCCGCTGCCATCGAGGTGGAAAGTGGCAAGGCAATTGGCGTTCGTCTCGAAGACGGCGAGGTGATCAATGCCGGCACGGTGATCAATGCCTCCGGTGCCGACGGGCGCAAGCTCGCCGCCACGGCTGGCATCGACATTCCAATCGAGGTGAAGAAGCGGATGATCTTCACCTTCAAGTCCGAGGATCGGATCGAGCGTTGTCCGCTGCTGATCGACCCCAACGGCACCTATGTACGCGGCGACAGTGACGGCTTCATCTGCGGCTGGGCACCTTCGGGTGAGGACGATCCGGAAGTCGAAGACGATTTCGATGTCGACTGGAACCTGTTCGAGGACCATATCTGGCCGACCATTGCCACGCGGGTTCCCGCTTTCGAACGCATCAAGCCGGGGGCGGCCTGGGCTGGCTATTACGACATGTGCGCCCACGACGACAACGTGCTGCTCGGTGCGATGCCCGAGGTACCTAACTTTTTGCTGGCCAATGGCTTCTCTGGCCACGGCTTGCAGCAGGCGCCCGCCGTCGGTCGCGGTCTGTCCGAACTCATCGTCTACGGTGGCTACCGCAGCCTCGATCTTGCGGACTTGTCGCCCGCCCGCGTGCGCGATGGACGCAAGGTCAGGGAAAAGAACATCGTCTGAATGGCAAGAACGGCGGAAGCGAGCCACCGGACGGAGAGCGATTGCAGAAAAAAATATATCGCGCCAGGAATTGCGCCAGAGGGAGATCGGCATTTCCGGTGAATATGGCACCGGAAATGCCCTTGTTCCGCCCTTCGATCAGCCACGAACGCCGCGCCGGGCGGACTCGATCACTCGTCGTTCAGCCGCTGGCGGGTTCGCGGTTGGGCAGGCGATGCCGCCAGTGGGCAAGCCGTTGTCTGGCTGCATGGATCTTGCCGGCAAGCGGCGCTGCCGTCTCATAGAAATGCTGGTCGTCTGCTCCGGTATGGATCGTTGAGGGCCGGCGCAAGCCTTCGCGCGCGATGAAGAAGGTCAGGATGTCCAGCATGATCGCCTCCGAACGTTTTGTCAGAGGTCTATATAAGTGCAAGGAAAAACGATTCATATTGCCCGTTTTCGCAAGCCGTCTTTCAGATCTGAACGATGGCGGAGACCCATCCGCCATCGTAAAGCCGATCGCGGGATCAGGCAGTGCCGCCATTGACTGCCGGCTTTACCTTGTTGCCAAGCAGTTCGATGGAGTGGAGAGCCACGTCATGCGGTAATTCTGCCCCTTGAAGCAGCAGGGTAATCCGATCGATGCCGCCGAGCGATTCATTGACGTGGTGCACCTTGGCGATGATCTCATCCGGGCTGCCGATCATCAGTGCGCCGGTCGGCCCGCGCAAAGCGTCATACTGGGCGCGCGTTGTGGGGCCCCAGCCGCGCTCGCGGCCGATCTTCGAGAAGGTGCGCTCGTAGCCGGGCCAGTAGACATCGGCAGCTTCTTCGGTTGTGTCCGCGAGGAAACCAACCGCGTGAACGCCGACCCTGAGCTTTTCCGGGGAATGGCCGGCTTCGGCGCCCGCCTTCCGATACAGGTCTATCAGCGGCCGGAATCGGTGCGGTTCGCCGCCGATAATGGCGACCACCAGAGGCAGGCCCATCAGGCCGGCGCGGGCGAAGGAAGCTGGCGTGCCGCCGACGCCGATATAGACCGGCAATGGGTTCTGGACGGGCCTCGGATAGACGCCTTGCCCAGTAAGCGCCGCGCGATGCTTACCTGACCAGGTGACATTGATGTTGTCGCGGATGGTCAGCAGCAGGTCGAGCTTCTCGGTGAACAGTTCGTCGTAATTCCGGAGGTCGTAGCCAAACAGGGGATAGGATTCGATGAATGAGCCGCGCCCAACCATGATTTCAGCGCGGCCGTTCGAAATCAGATCCAATGTGGCGAACTGCTGGAACACCCGCACCGGATCGTCGGAACTGAGCACGGTCACGGCGCTGGCGAGGCGAATGTTTTTCGTGCGAGCAGCAGCGGCGGCCAGAATAGTCGCCGGCGATGAGGCAAGGTATTCCTCGCGGTGATGTTCGCCGATCGCGAAAACGTCGAGTCCGGCAGCCTCTGCGGTTTCGATTTCCTCAAGGAGCCGCGCCATGCGCTCGGCATCGCCAGTTTGACTGGCTGGGGTCCAGGTGGTCGAAACGAAGCTGTCGATACCGAATTCCATGGTCGATCCCTGGGTAAGAGCAGTCAGAGTGCCGTAAAGCCCGAAGGCAACGCAATCCGCTCAATTTGGATGCCAAACTACGGCGGCGAAAGGGGTAGATTGTTCATCGTGAGTGGAAGATGTGTCGCGCATTACGTGACTTTGCGTAATCACTGGGACGGATAAGTTCACCTCACTACCCTTGCCGGCAACCCGGCTCTGATCGAGGAACATTCTAAATGGCCAAGGTCCTTGTACTCTACTATTCCGCATACGGACATATCGAGACGATGGCCACTGCCGTCGCCGAGGGCGCCCGCTCTGCTGGCGCCACGGTTGATGTGAAGCGCGTGCCGGAGCTGGTGCCCGAAGATGTCGCCAAGGCGTCCTACTTCAAGATCGATCAGGCGGCACCGATTGCCAAGCCCGACGAACTCGCCGATTACGATGCGATCATCATTGGTGCCGGGACGCGGTACGGCACCGTCGCTTCGCAGATGCGCAACTTCCTCGACCAGACCGGCGCTCTCTGGTTCCAGGGTAAGCTCGTCGGCAAGGTCGCCTCGGCCTTCACCTCGTCGGCCACTCAGCATGGCGGCCAGGAGTCGACCATTCTCGGCCTGATCCCGACTTTCCTGCATCACGGCATGGTCTATGTCGGACTTCCCTATGCCTTCCAGGGGCAGATGGGCGTTGAGGCCGTCAAGGGCGGTTCGCCCTACGGCGCATCGACCATCACCGATGGCGATGGTTCGCGCCAGCCGTCCGAGATCGAACTGGAGGCGGCTCGCTATCAGGGCGCCCACGTCGCAAAGATCGCCGGCAAACTGTTCGGCTGATTTCGGTCCGACCGCGTCGTCAAGCCTCGGAATCTTTAGGGATTCCGGGGCTTTATTTGCTTTTGGGCCGCGAGCGCTCATAAAGGCCGATCGGTGCGCCGTCGGTGCCCGTGATGACGGCCGCCTGGGCGTAGCCGGCCCGCTCGGCCAGTCGGATCGACGGTGCGTTTTGGGGCTCGATGATGCAGGTCGTCAGCGGAAAGCGCGCGGCTCGGTCGGCCCAGGCAAGGCAGCCGGCGAGCGCCTCGCTGGCATATCCCTTGCCATGGGCCGAATGCACGAAAGCCCAGCCGGCTTCCGGTAGCCCCCGAACCGGCAAATCGATTGGCCGTTTGAAATCGGAGAAGCCGATTTCACCGATGAACGAGCCGGTATCTTTCCGCTCCACCGCCCAAAAGCCATAACCCATGACGATCCAGTGGCCGGCATAACGCAAATAGCGCATCCAGCTCTCATGCTCGGTCGCTGGCCGGCCGGAGATGAAGCGCGTCACTTCCGGATCGGCCCACATAGCCGCAAGCGCCGGAAAGTCGTCGCGCCGGTGTCCTCTCAGAACAAGTCGGTCGGTTTCGATCTCCGGCGCCCGTGTCCTTCGGCTCTGTGGCATCGCTCACCTCGCATGGATATAGTATCGCTTTAGCAGATTCGACGGAGAGTGAGCCTCATGCGGTGTCCTTATTGCGGCAATGACGATAGCCAGGTGAAGGACAGCCGCCCGACCGAAGACGGAACCGCCATTCGTCGTCGTCGTGTCTGCATCGCTTGTGGCGGTCGCTTTACCACCTTCGAGCGAGTTCAGCTCCGCGAGCTGACCGTCATCAAGCGCTCCGGACGGCGAGTGCCCTTTGACCGTGACAAACTGATGCGTTCGGTGCAGATCGCTCTCCGTAAGCGCCCGGTCGAAAGCGAACGGGTCGAGCGGATGGTCAACGGTATCGTTCGCCAGCTTGAGAGCATGGGCGAGAGCGAGATCGAAGCCGGGCTGATCGGACGATTGGTCATGGAGGGCTTGAAGACGCTCGACGACGTCGCCTATGTGCGCTTTGCCTCCGTCTACCGCGATTTCCGCGAGGCCAAGGATTTCGAGAGCGTGCTCGGCGAACTCAACGCCGACAGTGAGTGAGGCGGCAATGACGGTGGCCCGCGGCCAGCCGACCGAGCTCGATCGTCGTTTCATGGCCGCCGCCATTGCCCTCGGCTGGCGCAATTCCGGTGTCGCCCGGCCAAACCCCTCCGTCGGCGCCATATTGGTGCACAAGGGAGCGGATGGGTTTGAAGTGGTTGCTCGGGCCGTCTCGCCCCCAGGTGGCAGGCCGCACGCCGAGGCGCTGGTACTGGCGGCTGCCGGCAGCCGGGCTCGTGGCGCGACGCTTTATGTTACGCTTGAACCTTGTTTCAACGGCGGGCCGGCGCCATCCTGCGTCACCGCGCTGGTCAATGCTGGTGTCGCCCATGTCGTCGTCGGTATCGAGGATCCAGATCCTCGATACTCCGGCCGCAGCCTCGCCATTCTCGAGCGCAATGGCATCAGGGTGACGTGCGGCGTGCATGGGGCCCAAGCGGCTCTACTGCATGCCGGACACATCGCCCGTTCTCGCCTCGATCGTCCGCATGTCCATTTGCGCCTGATGCTCAGTTCCGATGGTTGCGTCGAGCGCACCGGCGAGGGCACCAGGCCGATCGCTTCCGCCGCTGCCCGTGCCCATGGCTTCGGCCTTCGCATCCTGCATGACGCCGTGATGGTTGGCAGCGGCACAATCATCGCCGACAATCCTCGTCTCACGGCTCGTTTGCCAGGCTGCGAAGCTCGTTCGCCGGTGCGAGTGGTTATTGATGCCGAGGCCCGTACGCCGGTGGACTCCAACGTCGTGGGGCTGGCTCGCACATCGCCGACCTGGATCTTTGTGGCTCCCGACGCGCCGGAGGATCGGGTGAAAGCCTTGTTCCAACGTGGCGTATTGGTCCTGACGGCCGAACGCGAGGCGTCCGGTCGCATCGACCTTGCGGACGTCTTGTTTCAGATGGGCGGACTTGGGATCTGCTCGGTATTGGCCGAAGGCGGAGCTCGTCTGTCGCGCTCCTTGCTGGAAGCCGGCATGGTCGACGAGGCGACGGTCATCGTCTCAGGTGAGGCGGATGGCGGCGAAGTTCCGGACCTGCCTCTGACGGGGCTTTCCGACGCCGGGGCCTTTCGCATCGTCGCCGGCAGGTCGTTCGGAGAGGACCGTTTGTTGCACCTTGCCCGCATCGACGGTCGCACGTCGATCCATGACATTCGCCTGCCCGTAAGGCCTATCCGGAGACCTATTGCGGAACCACTGTGATTTTGCCAACCTCTTTGCGTTGAATGATTTGTTAGCCCAAATGGGGACTGCGATGACCCTTCCGATGACTGTCCAGGATGTGAACAGCCTGGGCGCCAAGGCCTTTATGGCCACCTTCGGCGACGTTGCCGAGCATTCTCCCTGGGTGGCCGAGGCCGCCGAGGAGATGCGCCCCTTCCAAAATCGCGATGCTATCGTCGCCGCCTTTGAGCAGACGCTGCGTGCCGCCGGCCGCGCGGCCAAGCTCGCGTTGATCCGCGCCCATCCCGATCTCGCCACCAAGGCAAAGTCCATCGCCGATGATTCACGCCGCGAGCAGGCTGGCGCCGGGCTCGACGCTCTGTCGCCCGAGGAGTTTGCCCGCTTCGAGACGCTCAACAAGACTTATCGCGAGCGTTTCGGCTTTCCGTTCATTTTCGCGGTGCGAGGGGCGACAAAGGCCGACATTCTCGCTTCCTTCGAGGAGCGGCTCGACAACAGCCCTGAAGCGGAATTCGAGCGCGCGCTCGACGAGATCGCTCGTATCTTCCGTTTCAGGATCGAGGATCGGGTTGCATCGTGAGGACGCCGACGCAACTTGGCATTCGCGCTGAAGCCATGCTCGCCGAACTCGCCGCCTTTACCGACGGTGACGGCAATCTCACGCGCCTCTATCTCTCGCCGGCTCATCGCGCGGCGGCGGACCGTGTTGCCTCGTGGATGCGGGATGTCGGCCTTGATGTCGGGTTCGACGCGCTTGGCACCGTGCGCGGCCGCCTGAAGCCGACCGCTCCCGGGAGGGCGGGCAACCGCCGCCTGCTGATCGGTTCGCACATTGACACAGTGGTGAACGCCGGCCGCTACGACGGCATGCTGGGCGTGGTTGCCGGCATCCTGGCGATCGAGGAAATTCTGGCGCGGCATGTCGAACTGCCGTTCGGGATCGACGTGCTGGCCTTCGGGGAGGAGGAGGGCGTTCGCTTTCCCTCGACGCTCGTGTCCAGCTCGGCTGTCGCCGGTAGCCTCCTGCCATCCGATCTTGACGCGCGCGACGCCGATGGCGTGGTGTTGCGAGACGCTTTGATCGCCTTTGGAGGCAACCCCGACGCGGTCACGTCCGCCGCCTATGCTGCTGAGGAAACGCTCGCCTATCTTGAAGTCCATATCGAGCAGGGGCCTGTGCTTGAAGCCGCCGGGCTTCCGCTCGGCGTGGTCACCTCCATTGCTGGGCAATCGCGTTTCTTCGTCAGCGTCATGGGTGAAGCGGGCCATGCCGGCACCGTTCCAATGGCGTTGCGCCGGGATGCGCTCGCGGCGAGCGCCGAGATGATGCTGACCATCGAGGAAGTAGCCCGTGCCGGCTATGCCCACCAAATGGTCGCTACCGTCGGCCGTCTTGCGGCGAAGCCCGGCGCCGTCAACGTTATTCCGGCCGAAGTTGTCTTCACGCTGGATATCCGGGCTGACGCCGATGCGCCGCGTTTGGCCGCCATTGCCGAACTCGAAAAGCGTTTTCAGGCGATCGCGATCAAGCGTGGGGTCTCGGTAACCCTAGATAAGTTTTACGAGAGCCCAACCACACCTTGCGCCCCGCGCCTGCAGGAGGCCTTCGCCGGCGCCGTTCTCGATCTCGGACTTGCTGAGCGGCGACTCGCCTCGGGTGCCGGCCATGACGGCCACGCCATGCACCATCTCACCGATGTCGGCATGCTGTTCGTGCGCTGCCGCGGTGGTATCAGCCACAACCCGGCTGAATTTGCGACCGTTGACGACATGGGCCTTGCCGTGGAAGCCTTGATCAAGGCCGTAGAACGGCTGGCGGCAGACGCCGTATCTTCAGGGGACTCGACATGAAAGCCATTATCGAAGCCGCTTTTGCCGCCGAGGTCGACTTCCTGAAAGCCTTGGTGAAAGTGCCAAGCGACAATCCGCCCGGCGATTGTGCACCCATCGCCGAAACGGCCGCCAGCCGCCTCGAAGCGCTCGGTTTTCGCGTCGAACGCCATCCGGTTCCCGAGCCTTTCGTTCGTCAGAATGGCATGCGCTCGGTGACCAACCTGATCGTCCGCCATGTGTTCGGGGCGGGGAAGGGGCCGGTGATCGCTCTCAACTCTCACGGCGATGTGGTCCCACCAGGCTCCGGATGGACGATGCAGCCTTATGGAGCGGAGGAAAAGAACGGCGCTGTCTATGGCCGTGGCGCCGCCGTATCGAAGTCGGATTTCGCCACCTATGCCTTTGCGTTGAAAGCGCTAATCGATTCGGGACTTCCTCTTGACGGGACCGTGGAACTGCACCTCACCTTCGACGAAGAGGCTGGCGGATTCGTCGGTCCTGCCTGGTTGATCGAACAGGGGCTGTCGAAGCCTGATTATGCGATTTCCGCCGGTTTCTCCTATGCCATCACGACCGCGCACAACGGCGTCCTGCACATGGAGATCATCGTGCGCGGAAAACAGGCGCACGCCGCGATGCCCGAGACCGGCATTGATGCATTGGAGCACGCCGTCCCGATTTTGAAGGCGCTCTACGACGAGCGGCACCGCCTCGGAGGGGCTGTCTCAGCACTGAAGGGCATCGGCTCGCCCAAGCTTACCGTCGGACTGATCTCCGGTGGTATCAACACCAACGTTGTGCCTGACCGCGTTGCGCTGCGTCTCGATCGCCGTCTTATCCCCGAGGAAGTCGGCACAGAGGTCGAGGAAAAGTTGATGGCGCTGATCAGTGCGGCCACACCCAAGCTAGAGGGGCTTGAAGTTGAGTGCCGGCGCATCATGCTGGCCGAGCCGCTACGTGAGCTGCCGGGCGCCGACCGGTTGGTCGCGGCCATATCGAGCCATGCCAAGGAAGTGCTCGGTGTCGCTGTCGAACCGACTGGCGTGCCGCTTTACACCGATGCTCGCCATTATTCGGCGGCCGGTATTCCAACGGTTCTCTACGGCGCCGGCCCTCGCTCCATCCTTGAGGCCAACGCGCACGCGGCCGATGAGCACGTTCAGCTATCGGACCTCAAGGCCGCGACAGAGGTGATTGCATTGACGCTGAAGGATTTGCTGGCGGTTTGAAGATACGCCGTTCAAGACGGCGTATCTCATTGATATCCCTGCGGTGGGACAGGGTCATCGCCAACGGCGTGCACGTTCCCAGTATTCGGTTCAGGCTGCGACGTCGAGGCTCGCGCTGGTTTCAGCCCCCGACGACTGTACGGCCTCGTAGGCTGAAATAGCCGAGTTGACAGCGGGATTGCGTTCCGCGGACGGCGTGGCTTCTTTTTCGCTATTCCGCTGAGCTGCGGCAGAACCGGGCGAGGCCTTTGTTGTTGTCTTGTCTGTGCTGCCGTCTGAATAAGTGATGGTCGTCGTCGAGCTGCCGTCTGCATTGTAGACGGTATTTTCGCTCTCGACCTGCTTGCTCGAAGAGCTGTCGCTGGACGAAGACGAGCTGCTTGCAGTTGTTCCGGTCGCAGAGCTGGTCGCCGCCGTCGACGTACTGTCGGCCGCGGCGGTGGTGTCGGTCGACGCAGCGGTCGTTGCCGATGACATGCTCTCGGCGAAGGTCGTGAACTCATCTTGGCTGACCGAGCCATTACTGTCGGTATCGATCGCCGTGTAGAGCTGCTCCAGCGCCGCGGTATCGGAGGAGAGTTCGTCGGGTGCACCCGCGGAAAATTCCTCCAAGCTCAGGCTATCGGAGCCGTCCGTGTCGAGGTCGGAAAAGGAGGGACCGCTGCCAGCGTTCTCCTGAACGGACATCAACGTCGATTGCATGTCGCTCGACAGTTGGTTGAACGCACTCTCGAATTCCGACCCCGAGAGAGCGCCGTCGCCGTCCGCGTCGGCAGTGGACACAAGATTCGATACGGCGGAGGACAGGGCGTCTGATCCGGTGCTGTTTGCGGCGGTCGTTAATTCTTCAGCGGTCACGCTGCCGCTCTTATCGGTGTCGACCTTGGCGAACAGCGCCTGCAACTGCGACTGGGAAGACGAGGACGAGGTTAACGAGGAAACACTCATGGCTTCGATATACTCCCAGGTTGGGAGGCGCGCACAATCGCGCGTCAGCCTTTTGACGTGTCGACCCATAAAGTCAGGCAGAGATTATTGTATCCCAATTTGATAGGTTTTCTGGGCAGTTACAAGCCGGTCTAGGTTCTGTCCGTCTACGCTCAGCTGACTGTTCCCCAGAGGTCGTAGGCATCGGCCCGCTCGATCTTTGCGGTGACGATGTCGCCGACACGCATCGGGCGGTGGCTCGCAAGATGAACGGTGCCGTCGATCTCTGGCGCGTCCCACTTGGAGCGACCTTTGGCGACGGTGCCGTTCGCCTCGTCGATGATGACCGGAATGCGCTTTCCGACCCGCCGCTGCAGAAGTTTCGCTGAGATTCCCTGCTGGTGCGCCATGAAGCGGTGCCACCGGCGCTCCTGCTCCTCAGGTGGCACCAGCGGCAGGCCGAGGTCGTTGGCGGCAGCGCCTTTTACAGGCTCGTATTTGAAGCAGCCGACGCGCTCGAGCTTCACCTCGGTTAGCCAGTCGAGCAACATTTCGAAGTCTTCTTCCGTCTCGCCGGGGAAGCCGACGATGAACGTCGAACGAATGGCAAGGTCGGGACAGATATCGCGCCATTTGGCGATACGCTCGGCCGTCTTCTCTTGATGTGCGGGCCGGCGCATGGCGCGAAGAACATTCGGCGAGGCGTGCTGGAAGGGAATGTCCAGATAGGGCAGTACCTTGCCCTCGGCCATCAAGGAGATGACCTCATCGACGTGCGGGTAAGGGTAGACGTAGTGGAGACGCACCCAGATGCCAAATTCGGACAAGGCACTGGTGAGGTCGTAGAAGCGCGCCCGGATCTCCCGATCCTTCCATACGCCGGTCTGGTACTTGATGTCGACGCCGTAGGCCGACGTGTCTTGCGAGATGACCAGCAGTTCCTTGACGCCGGCGTTGGCCAGCTTTTCCGCCTCGCGCAGCACGTCGACCACCGGCCGAGATACGAGGTCGCCCCGAAGCTTGGGGATGATGCAAAAACTGCAGCGGTTGTGGCAGCCCTCGGAAATCTTGAGGTAGGCATAATGGCGCGGCGTCAGCTTAACGCCCTGCGGCGGCACCAGGTCGAGAAAGGGATCGTGCGCCGGCGGGATAGCCTCGTGCACGGCGCTCATAACGCTTTCGTAGGCCTGCGGGCCGGTGATTGCCAGCACACCGGGAAAGGCTTCGCGGATCTGCTCGGGTTCGGCGCCCATGCAGCCTGTGACGATGACCTTGCCGTTTTCGGACATCGCTTTGCCGATGGCGTCGAGGCTTTCGGCCTTGGCGCTGTCGAGGAAACCGCAGGTGTTGACGATGACCACGTCGGCGCCGTCGTGACGGCGGGCGATCTCATAGCCTTCCGACCTTAGGTGCGTGACGATGCGCTCGCTGTCGACGAGTGCCTTTGGACAGCCGAGGCTGACGAAGGAGATCTTCGGGGCAGTGTCGGAACGGGCATCGATTGTCATTTACGCCGAAATCCTGAGCTTTTGAGGCCGAGATGCATGAAGAGCTTTTCCTTCGCAGTCAAGATGGCGGGCATGAATTCGCCGGAATGCCGTGGTTTGGATGATAACGTGGAACTTCACGCGGCGATCACCTTTTGCGGAGCGATGAAAACCAAATCGCAAAGACTCCGATGCTAGTGTATGATTTGTGTTGTAACGAGATACCGAGGCTTCATGCGTTTTCTGACGTCCCGCTCCTCCAAATCTTTGGCAGCTATGACTGCTATTTTCGCGACCCTCTCTCTTGGGGGCTGCGCCGGCGGACCATCTGATTTTCTGTCTATGGCGAGCGAGCCCAAGGCGGAGAAGCCGATTGTTCGCGATGCCAATCAACAGGCGGCGCTTGCCGCCGCGTTAAGCGCACAGAGCCGGGGATACCGAATGCCGTCCGATGACACGTCGACGGTGATGGCTCTATCTGCCGCGCGCCAGCAGCAGACCTCGGAGGCTCAGGCGCTTGTCCAGGAAACGGAAGCGGCCTTCAAGCCTGTCACGACGCCGGCTTGCGATGCTTATTCAGTTGATCCGGCCACGGCTTGTCCGGCTAAGACGCCCTGAAACACATCGGCTTCAGTGCATCGACAACTGCTGGCCTAGGTAAAAGGCTGGCAGGCACTTTAGGCCAGACGCTTCTGCTTTTCCGCACCTTTCAGCTGCTTCGGCAGCGTTGCGGAACGGCCCTGCGATGAGCAGCAATTCGGTGCGACCGCTGCGATCTCGGATGGTTGCAAGTCCATCAAGCCCTTCGAATAGCGCTGGATATTGCCTGACAAGATCCAACCACGCCTTTTTGAGCGTGGTGAGGTCGCCATAGGTACCGAGTTCCATGCCGAACTGAGTGTAGGCCGCGTCGCTTTGGGAGCTGGTATCCGGCGGCACGAGATCGTCAAAGTTTGGGGTGGCCGAGGACAGTGCCGTATTAGCCTGGGAAGCGAGCACTGACGGCGTGCCGATGCTGCCAGTCATTTCCGAGAAATGGCTCTCGACCTTACCAAGCCGTTCCGACAAGGAATCGATCTGTCCGCGCAACAGTTCGGTCGCTTGGCGGAGTGCCGCATTCTCGATTCGAACTTTTGCCAATTCGCTAGCCAGATCGGCGTCATGGGCCGGAGCCCCTACCATGTCGCTGCGGCCGCTCGATGTTGTCGCGACAGACGTCGCGTCGGGCGTTGGCGTTCCCCGAAGCAGTGTCGCCCCGCCACCGTAGGCGACCGGATGCGGCGGTTGAACGGCGGTCTCATGCCCCGGATCGCCATACACCAGGGCAACGACGGCGAATAGCAGCGCCAATGTGGCAATCGCAAGCCAGACGGACAGCGCAATAGAGCCGGAACCGAGTACCCCGCCTCCGCCGCCGTATCTGTCGTCACGCTCGCCGTTCACGAGAACACCCCAACGCCGAAAGGCCGCATTTCGGCCAGTCTCTTCCATAAAGGATGAGGAAGCCGATTCACTCAAGGGTAATGAGTCGTCGCCGGCCCTTGCCGGCCTGCTTACCCACGAGTGTTTCACGGTTGCGCCATCAGTGGCCTGTAAAGAAAGCCCGATCGAACGGAAAACTTCACTTGTTCCTCATGCGCGGGCAATATGGGGCGGTGAACGGATGACGGAAGGACTGGGGGCGTGACGAGACTTAGGAACTATTTCCTGACCGGTTTGCTGGTAGCCGGCCCGGCCGGAATTACCATTTATCTCACATGGTCGATGGTGTCGTGGATAGACAGCTGGGTGAAGCCCTATTTGCCGCTCGCCTATAATCCCGACACCTATTTGCCTTTTCGCGTCCCCGGCTACGGTTTGGTTGTCGCCGTTTTCCTCATCACGCTGATCGGCTTTTTGACCGCGAATATCGTCGGTGCTTCGATCTTTTCGTTTTCGGAAGAGCTGGTCGATCGCATGCCGGTCGTGCGCAATCTCTATAAAGGATTGAAGCAGATCTTCTCGTCGGTGCTTGCCGATAAAGGCGATGCCTTCAAGCAGGCCGCATTGGTCCGCTTTCCTCACACGGGCATTTGGACCATCGGTTTTGTCGCCGGCACAACGCGTGGAGAGGTGGCGGAACGACTGAACGGCGGTGAAGACATGCTCACCGTCTACGTGCCGACCACGCCCAACCCGACCGGTGGCTATCTCGTATTCATCAGGCGGGAGGATATTATCCTTCTCGACATGACGGTCGAGGACGCTGCCAAGTTCGTGATCTCTTTCGGCCTCGTCACCGCGGAGTCGGCCGACGCTGCCGAAGGCCTCATTCGCACCCTATCAAAGAGCAATCCCCGTCAGTCGGTGACCACCGGCGCGTCGGAGCGTCCGCCCCATTCGGTCCAGGAACCGTCGTAGACGGCAACAGCGCGCGCCCCGATCACGTCAAGGGCGAGGGCTAGAACGGCAGCTGTGACCCCCGAGCCGCAACTGGTAATGATGGGCTTGCTGGTATCGACACCGCGTGAAGCGAACAGCGCCCGAAGATCCGATGATGATTTCATGCGTTCGCCATCGATGACATCGCCAAAGGGGATGTTGATGGCGCCGGGCATGTGCCCTGAACGAAGGCCGGCGCGCGGTTCCGCCTCCTGACCCAGGAAGCGGCCGGTTGAGCGCGCATCCAGGATCTTGATCTCGCTCCCGAGCGCTGCCTTGACCTCATCGAAATTCCGCACCAAGGCCGGCTTGAAGGACGGGCTGAACGTCTTTTGTTCGATTCTGGAGGGCTTACCCTCCTCGAGCGGAAGATGCTCGGCGATCCAGGCCGGGAGCCCGCCATCCAGAATGACAACATCCTCTGCGCCCATCGCTCGGAATGTCCACCAAACGCGTGCGGCCGAACGCAGGCCGTAGCTGTCGTATATGACGATCGTCTGTCCATGGCTGATGCCAAGGGCACCCATGGCAGTTGCGAAGGCTTCCGGCGATGGCAGCATATGCGGCAGGGGAGATGTTGTATCTGCGATGGCATCGACATCGAAGAAGACGGCGCGCGGAATATGTCCGGCCAGATATTCGGTCCAGCCATTTCGCGCGGTTGCAGGCATATGCCAAGAGCCGTCAACAACGGCCACACTGGGGTCGTCGAGGTGGCGTGAGAGCCAGTCGGCAGTAACAAAATGCGGGTCCGGATGAACGGGCATGACTCGGCTCCTCGTTGATGGTGGCGAACTAGCGCATTGTGGAGAAAAGTGGAAACCGGTTTTTCGCAAAATCAATGCGACAACAAAGACCTAGAGCAACGATTTGCGCTCGTCAGAACGCATGTTGCTCTAGGCGCTCTCGGCGGATGGTCCGAAACGCAGGCGGACACGGCGGTTGATCCGGCCCTTGTTCTCGATCTTGGCGATATGCACCTCACCGATCTCGCCCGTGGATTTCACGTGCGTGCCGCCGCAGGGCTGAAGATCGATATCGGCGCCGATGCGAACGAGGCGCACCCGGCCGGCGCCAGTCGGCGGCTTCACCTTCATCGTTTTGACGAGAGTCGGATTGGCGACAAGTTCATCATCGCTGATCCACTCGGTGGTGACGGCGTGGTCAGCGCGGATCAGCGCGTTGATGGCGTCGTTGGCAGACACCCTTTCCACTGTTTCACCTTCCGGAAGGTCGAAGTCGAGCCGACCTTCCTCAATCCCGACTTGCCCGCCGGTGACCGGATAAGGCAGCACCACGGACAGGAGATGCATAGCCGTATGCATTCGCATCAGGGCATGACGGCGGGCCCAATCGATATGCTGGATGATCGTCTGGCCAAGCTGCGGCAAATCTTGATCACCTCTGGGGATGAGAATGATTGACGATCTATCAGGGCTATAGACGGTATTTTTAATGTTCGTTCTTAGCCCTGTTCCCCACTCGATCGATCCACAGTCGCCGGGTTGACCGCCGCCTTGTGGATAGAAGATCGACCGGTCGACATAAAGCCCCCCATCTGTGCCGACAGCGGTCACCGTTGCCTCGACAAGTTCCAGATAGGGGTTATCGAGGTACAATGCCTCGGTCATCGCTTTTCCTCCGTCACGCCGCCTCGAACGGCGGCCTGAATTTCCTGGGAGCATTGAGCCAGTTCGGCACCGGCAAGTTCTTGCTCCTTAGGAAGGCCGGGTTGTAGAGCTTCGACGCGTAACGTGCGCCACCGTCGCAAAGCACGGTGACGATGGTGTGTCCTGGGCCAATTTCGCGGGCAAGGGCGATGGCGCCGGCGACATTGATGCCTGAGGAACCGCCGAGGAAGAGACCCTCGTGTTCGACGAGATCGAACAGTATCGCGAGCGCCTCCTCATCGGAGATGCGGCAGGAGAAATCCACCGGCGCGCCTTCGAGATTGGCTGTGATACGACCTTGTCCAATACCCTCGGTGATTGATGACCCTTCGGCCTTGAGTTCGCCGGTTGTATACCAGGAATGGAGCGCTGCGCCATATGGGTCGGCCAGGCCGATCTTTACGCTCGGCTTCCGCTCCTTGAGACCGATACCGACACCGGCCAGCGTGCCGCCGGATCCGACGGCGCAGATGAAGCCATCGACCCTACCGTTCGTCTGCTCGAAGATTTCGCGCGCGGTGGTGTCGATATGCGCTTGCCGGTTGGCGATGTTATCAAATTGGTTAGCCCAGATGGCACCTCGCGGTTCGGTCTTTGCCAGCTGGTCGGCGAGTCGACCGGATAGCTTCACGTAGTTGTCGGGATTTCGGTAGGGAACGGCCGGTACTTCCACCAGTTCGGCGCCCACCATGCGAAGGTAGTCCTTCTTTTCCTGCGACTGCGTCTCCGGAATGACGATCACCGTCTTGAGGCCGAGAGCGCTGCCAACCAGCGCCAGACCGATTCCGGTATTGCCGGCGGTGCCTTCGACGATGGTGCCGCCAGGCTGAAGGCGCCCGGTCGCCAGAGCATCACGGATAATGTAGAGAGCGGCCCGGTCTTTGACCGATTGCCCCGGATTCATGAACTCCGCCTTGCCGAGAATCTCGCAACCTGTTGCCTCGGAAGCGTGGCGAAGACGGATCAGCGGAGTGTTGCCGATCGTATCAAGAATGCTGTCGGTCATTAGGACGCCTCCGTGGATGCCGCCGGCCGAACGCGGGGCCGGAAAAACTCAAGCACCCATCCGAAAAGGGCAGCCCTTTCGGTAAAAGCGGATGCGGGAACAACAATAAGATGAAATGCCGCGCCAGTTCGATCGGATTTCAGGTTGGCGGTGGGCACCATCCTTTACGCAAAATCGATCCCGGCCGGCTCGTCGGGCAGTATCGCCCAGCCTGTGGGTGTCAGATATTCCAAGGGTTTGTAGCGGCGCTTGTAGTCCATTTTGCGCGAGCCCTGTACCCAATAGCCAAGGTAGAGATAGGGCAACCCACGCCGCCGCGTCCGCTCGATATGATCGAGAATCATGAACGTGCCGAGCCCGTCGCTTTGTAGGTCCGGCTCGTAGAACGAGTAGACCATGGACAGGCCATCGATCAGCACATCGGTCAGGGCCGCGCCGATCAGCGGCCCGTCCCCCATGCCGTTCAGGAAGGTATTGATGCCGCGCCGCCGGTATTCGATCATCATGGTCGACACGTGCGTTTCCTCGACCATCGCGGCGTAGTCGCCCACCGTCATATCCACCATGCCGCCGTCGGCATGGCGGGCGTCGAGATAGGAACGAAAGAGCGAATACTGTTCGCCCGTCGCAGCCGGCGGTAGCTCGGCGCCGATCAGGTGGTTGTTGCGCGCATAATTGCGGCGCTGGCTCTTGTCAGGACGGAAGTCGTCGACGCGCACACGCACCGACACGCAGGAGTGGCAATCCTCACAAGCCGGGCGATAGGCGATGTTCTGGCTGCGTCGGAAGCCGCCATGGCTCAGGATGGAGTTCATCGCCGCGGCGCGTTCGCCCACCATATGGGTAAACACCTTCCGCTCCGTCTTGCCCGGCAGATAGGGACAGGCGGACGGCGCGGTCAGAAAGAATTGAGGCGCGTCGGTCGGATGTTGCGTCATGGGTTCGTGCGTCGGTCTGTTCTGTCGATCTTGGCATCTTTCGCCGGCTCTGGCGAGATACCAACATCAACGGAAGGAATGGATCCGGGCATACCGAGGCCGCGCAACGACCATCGATGCCAAGCATCGCCCGCGTGAGAAGCGCAATAGCCAAGGCGGCGATGTCGCCGCCGGTATTTGAGGCCAAAAGCGGAATCAGTACCGATTGACGAAGACGACGCCGAGTACGATGTCGTGCAGCAGCCGCTTGTTCTCGGTGAACAGCGATACCAGCAGCACCAGCGGCGTCAGGACCGATATCGAGAAGTAGAACAGCACGGCGTGGATCGCGGCGATGCCGGGATTGAGGCGACTGCCGTCCATGAAGCGGGCCTCGATGCCCTGGGTGCGCATGCCCACCGTTGCGGAATTGGGGCCGCCCAGCGAGAAGGCGCAATAAACGAGCGCCACGGCTGGCCAGAGGATCGGGTAGAGCATCCAGCCGAGGCCGAGCGTCACGATGCCGAGGAAGAACACCACTACGCCGACCGCGAAGGTAAGCATCGCGATGATAACGGCATCGATCAGGAAAGCCAGGACACGGCGCGTACGGATTCCGCTGACGGCGCTGGGGCCGGGTCGACCTTCGTCGATGATATAGTCGGCAGCGTCATAGGTCCGATTGGACATGGAAGTCTCCCTGGGAACGATGAGCCGAATATGGGAATGCGGCTTGTGACTTCAATGCGCCTCAGGCTCCGGGTGCCGCCTACTCCGCCGATTTTCGCTCGACGCCATAGCCTTTTGCCCTGAGCGCCGCGATGATTTCCTCGGCGTGGTGGCCATCACGCGCCTCGAGCGTGATGTCGAGCGATGCTCCCTTGGCCGGGATCTCCAGCACGGTGCGGCGATGCGACACCTCAAGGATATTGCCGCCTGCATCGCCGATCAACGTTGTGATGGCGCCGAGCGTGCCCGGTCGGTCCGGAATGGCGAGGCGGATGGCGACGATCTTCTCCTCCCGGGCGAGTTCGCGCATCATGATCGAGGCTAGAATGCGCGGATCTATGTTGCCGCCCGATAATACGAGGCCGACCTTCTTGCTGCGGAACAGGTCGGGTTCGGCGAACATCGCTGCGAGACCGGCGGCACCAGCCCCCTCGGCCATTGTTTTCTGCAAGGTGAGGTAGGCGTTGACCGCGCGTTCGAGATGGCTCTCATCGACGAGCACGATGGTGTCGACGAGGTCGCGGACCACCGGCAGCGTTCTTCGTCCGGCCACCTTGACGGCAATGCCCTCGGCCAGCGTGGCGCCGCCGGCCATGGCGTCGATGCCTTTCACCGCGGCCCACATCGAGGGATACATGCGCGTCTCAACGCCGATCACCCGGATGTTCGGCTTCAAAGCCTTGGCCGCCGTCGCCATACCGGCAATGAGGCCGCCGCCACCCACCGGTACGGCGATCACGTCGAGGTCGGGCCGCTCCTCCAGCATTTCCACCGCCAGCGTGCCTTGGCCGGCAATCACGTCGCTGTCGTCATAGGGATGAATGAAGACGAGATTTTCCTCGGCGCCGATCCGCTCGGCCGCCAGCGCCGCCTCGGCCACCGTCTCGCCCTCCAAGACCACGCGAGCACCGTAGCCGGCCGTCGCAGATACTTTCACATGCGGAGTCGTGACCGGCATGACGATGGTCGACGCGATGCCGAGCCGCACGGCGTGATAGGCAACGGCCTGAGCATGGTTGCCAGCCGACATGGCAATCACGCCACGTCGTCGCTCACTGGCCGAGAGCGTCAGGAGACGATTCAGGGCGCCCCGTTCCTTGAAGGCCGAGGTCACCTGCAGGTTCTCGTATTTGACGAATACGTCTGCCCCAGTCAGCCGGCCAAGGCGCGGCGCGGGCAGGAAAGGGGTATGCATCACCTGACCCGAAATCGCCTCCCGTGCGGTGAGAATACGCTCGAGAGTGATTGGTTTGTCGGTGTCGTCCATCTGTTTTTCCACGCTTTTTCCCGCCGCGCCCGTTCATGGGAACGAGCAGGGTAACATCCTTGTGAAAACATTCGTTTTCTAGTCAAGAATCCGGGATTGTCTCTGGGATACCCCTGAGCGTAATAAACCTTAGAAAGGGACCTTCGACACCCTTGCGAAGTGAAGGTCTATCCGCTAACCGTGCCACAAGCAATTCGGCGACCCCACGCGACTCCTCACGAAATTGTTGCGTTGCGCAAATGGGTTGCGTCCGAACCAACGAGGTCACAATGGATGAACTCCTTCGGGACTACCTGCCGGTGATCATTTTCCTCGGCGTAGCGTTGGCCATCGGCCTAGCGCTTCTGGTGGCGCCCTTCATTTTGGCTTTCAAGAATCCCGATCCGGAAAAGTTGTCGGCCTACGAATGTGGCTTTAACGCCTTCGATGATGCGCGCATGAAATTCGATGTGCGCTTCTATCTGGTGTCGATCCTGTTCGTGATCTTCGACCTGGAGGTCGCCTTCCTGTTCCCTTGGGCCGTGGCTTTCAAGCAGGTTGGATTGTTCGGCTTCTGGTCGATGATGGTTTTCCTCGGCGTTCTGACCATTGGTTTCGCCTATGAGTGGAAGAAGGGGGCGCTGGAATGGGATTGAGCCCGAGAGAGACGCTGGTGTCGCCCGCCCCCAAGGGCATCATCGATCCCCGGACCGGTAAGCCGATTGGCGCCGACGACGGCTTCTTCACCGGTATCAATGACGAACTGGCCGATAAGGGCTGGCTCGTGACCTCGACCGAGCATTTGATCCACTGGGCGCGCACCGGCTCGTTGATGTGGATGCAGTTCGGTCTCGCCTGCTGCGCCGTCGAGATGATGCAGGCGTCGATGCCCCGCTACGACATGGAGCGCTTCGGCTTCGCGCCGCGCGCCTCGCCGCGACAGTCCGATGTGATGATCGTTGCCGGCACGCTGACCAACAAGATGGCTCCGGCGCTCCGCAAGGTCTACGACCAGATGCCGGAGCCGCGCTACGTCATCTCCATGGGCTCCTGTGCCAACGGCGGTGGCTATTACCACTATTCATATGCCGTGGTGCGCGGCTGTGATCGCGTGGTGCCGGTCGATATCTATGTGCCAGGCTGTCCGCCGACCGCCGAAGCGCTACTCTATGGTGTGCTGCTGCTTCAGAAGAAGATTCGGCGCACCGGTACCATCGAGCGCTGAGCGACAACGAGGCTGGGTGAAACATGAGCGAAGCCCCGAACGATCTAACTGGCGAATTGGCTCTGGCCGTCGGCGGCGCCCTTGGTGTCGACGCGCTCTCAGTCACCGTCGCCTATGGTGAGGTGACCGCCGTTGTTGTGCGTGAGCGGATCGTCGACGTCGTAACGCGATTGCGCGATGCACCGGGTCTCGGCTTCATCAACATCATCGATGTCTGCGGCGTGGACCATCCGGAACGGCCCGAGCGCTTTGACGTCGTTTATCATCTGCTGTCACCGACCCGGAACGCCCGCCTTCGCCTCAAGGTAACGACCGATGAGGACACCCCGGTGCCGTCAATCTCCGGCGTGTTTCCTGGCGCGCAATGGTTCGAACGGGAGGCCTACGATCTGTTCGGTATCCTGTTCACCGACCATCCCGAACTCCGGCGCCTGCTCACCGACTACGGCTTTGATGGCCATCCGCTCCGCAAGGACTTCCCGATGACCGGCTACGTCGAGGTACGCTACGACGATGCCCAGAAGCGTGTTGTCTACGAGCCGGTTCGGCTCAATCAGGAATTCCGCAATTTCGACTTCCTGTCGCCCTGGGAAGGCACGACTTACGTGCTGCCGGGCGATGAGAAGGTCAAGACGAACTGAGGCGCGTGATCGATGGCTGAAGCCCAGGTCAGAAACTTCAACATCAACTTCGGGCCGGAGCATCCGTCAGCGCACGGCGTGCTGCGCCTCGTCCTTGAGTTGGACGGCGAGGTGGTCGAGCGTGTCGACCCACATATCGGCCTCTTGCATCGCGGCACAGAGAAGCTGATCGAAGCGCGCACTTATTTGCAGGCGCTGCCGTATTTCGATCGCCTCGACTACGTGGCGCCGATGAACCAGGAGCATGCCTACTGCATGGCGGTGGAGCGACTCGCCGGCATCGTCGTGCCGCGCCGGGCGCAGATCATCCGCGTGCTCTATTCTGAAATCGGTCGCATCCTGTCGCACCTCCTCAACGTGACGACCCAGGCGATGGACATTGGCGCGCTAACGCCGCCGCTCTGGGGCTTTGAGGAACGCGAAAAGCTGATGATCTTCTACGAGCGTGCCTCCGGTTCGCGTATGCATGCCGCCTATTTCCGTCCCGGCGGCGTCCATCAGGATCTGCCTGAGCAGCTCGTTGCCGATATCGAGGCGTGGTGTGATCCCTTCCTGCAGGCCCTGAGCGACCTCGATACCCTTTTGTCAGAGAACCGCATCTTCAAGCAGCGCAACGTCGATATTGGCGTCGTCAGCCTGGAAGACGCTTGGAAGTGGGGCTTCTCGGGCGTGATGGTGCGAGGTTCCGGCGCGGCCTGGGATCTTCGGAAGTCGCAGCCCTACGAGATCTATGGCGAGCTTGATTTCGATGTCGCCATTGGCAAGAACGGCGATTGCTACGATCGCTACCACATCCGCATGGAAGAGATGCGGCAAGCCGTGCGCATCATGAAGCAGTGCCTCGCTCTTCTGAAAGTGGAGAAGGGACCGGTACAGACCATTCAGGGCAAGTTCGCGCCCCCACCTCGGGCCGAGATGAAGCGGTCGATGGAAGCTCTGATCCACCACTTCAAACTCTACACCGAAGGCTTCCGCGTGCCTGAGGGCGAGGTCTATGCCGCCGTCGAGGCGCCGAAGGGTGAGTTTGGCGTCTACCTAGTGTCGGACGGTAGCAACAAGCCCTATCGCGTCAAGATCCGCGCCCCTGGATTTGCTCATCTGCAGGCCATGGATTTCCTCTGTCGCGGCCATCTTCTGGCCGACGTGTCGGCCGTGCTCGGTTCGATCGACATCGTGTTTGGTGAGGTGGATCGCTGATGTCCGTCCGTCGTCTTCATTCCGAACAGCCTGAAAGCTTCGCCTTCACTGAGGAGAACGCCGCTTATCTTCAGAAGGTGATCGGCCGTTATCCCGAGGGCCGTCAGGCTTCGGCGGTGATCCCAGCTCTGATGGTTGCTCAGGACCAGGAGGGCTGGATCAGCCGTCCGGCGATCGAGGCGGTGGCAAAGCTGCTCGACATGCCCGATATTCGCGTGCTGGAAGTTGCAACCTTCTATACGCAATTCCAGCTGTCCCCGGTTGGCCGTAAGGCGCATGTCCAGGTTTGCGGCACCACGCCGTGTCGCTTGCGTGGCGCCGATGAAATCATCGCCATCTGCAAGAACCGGCTTGCCGCTCATCCCTTCGAGCTTTCCGCCGACGGTGACTTCTCATGGGAAGAAGTCGAATGCGCCGGCGCTTGCGTCAACGCGCCGATGGTCACTGTTGGCAAGGACACCTACGAGGATCTGAGCGTCGAGACCTTCAACGCGCTGATCGACGGCTTGGCCACAGGAAATCCGCCGGCACCGGGCCCGCAAAGCGGGCGTTTCTTCTCGGCTCCAGCCAACGCTGACACCTCATTGACCGATCCTGCGCTCAACGATGGATCGGTGATCGGCAAATACCGCGCTTTCGATCGCGAGGAGCTGACCCCGCAGCCGGCAGCGCCAGCCGCTGCTGCCCCGGCACCTGCGACAGCTCCGGCGGCCGCCAAGCCGGCTGCCGAAACGCCCATTCCCAAGGTGGTTGAGGCGCAAGGGCAGGCCGATAGCGAGAAAGTCCCGGACCTGCATAAGCCGACGCTGCTTGAAGCGGCGCGCGATGGCAAGCCTGACGACCTCAGGCTGATCCACGGCGTCGGCTCCAAGCTCGAAGAGCTATTGCATAAGCTTGGCGTCTATCACTTCGATCAGATCGCCAACTGGAATGAGATGAACCTCAGATGGGTTGACCAGCATCTCGGCAGTTTCCGCGGCCGTGCTCTCCGCGACAAGTGGATCGAGCAATCCGCGAAACTGGTGAGCGGCTGGCGGCCGTCCGACAAGGACGGCGACAAGCCCGCCTGAGATTGAACCGAAGACCTGGGAACCTCAGTCATGCTGCAGGACAAGGACCGCATCTTCACCAATATCTACGGACGCCATGACTGGGGTCTGCAGGGCGCGCTGAAGCGCGGCCAGTGGGATGGCACCAAGGATATCCTGGCCAAGGGGCGCGATTTCATTATCAAGGAAATCCAGGCGTCTGGCCTGCGCGGGCGCGGTGGCGCCGGTTTCCCGACCGGCCTCAAGTGGTCGTTCATGCCCAAGCAGTCGGATGGGCGTCCGCATTATCTGGTGGTCAACGCCGACGAATCCGAGCCTGGCACCTGCAAGGACCGCGAGATCCTCAGGCATGATCCACATACGCTGGTGGAAGGGTGTCTTCTTGCCGGCTTCGCCATGGGCGCCCATGCCGCCTACATCTATGTGCGCGGCGAGTTCGTCCGCGAGCGGGAGCGGCTTCAAGCCGCTGTCGACCAGGCCTATGATGCCGGCCTTCTCGGCAAGAACGCCTGCGGCTCGGGCTGGGATATGGACGTCTTCGTGCATCACGGCGCCGGCGCCTATATCTGCGGCGAGGAGACGGCTCTGCTCGAAAGCCTCGAGGGCAAGAAGGGCCAGCCGCGCATGAAGCCGCCGTTCCCGGCCAACGTCGGCCTCTACGGCTGTCCGACGACGGTGAACAACGTCGAGTCCATCGCCGTGACGCCGACCATCATGCGGCGCGGTGCCGCTTGGTTCTCCAGCTTCGGCCGCGACAACAACAAGGGCACCAAGCTGTTCATGATCTCCGGCCACGTCAACACGCCTTGCGTGGTCGAGGAAGAGCTTGGCATTCCGTTTCGCGACCTGATTGAGAAGCATGCCGGTGGCGTGCGCGGCGGCTGGGACAATCTCCTGGCGGTGATCCCCGGTGGCGCTTCGTGCCCCATCGTTCGCGCCGACCAGATCATGGACGCCCAGATGGACTTCGATGGCATGCGCGCCATTGGTTCCAGCTTCGGCACCGGCGGTCTTATCGTTATGGACAAGTCCACCGATGTGATCGCTGCCATCTCTCGCATCTCCTACTTCTTCCGCCACGAAAGCTGCGGCCAGTGCACGCCGTGCCGCGAGGGCACCGGCTGGATGTGGCGCGTGATGGAACGCATGCGTCAGGGCAACGCCGCTCGTGAGGAAATCGACATGCTGTTCCAGGTGAGCAAGCAGATCGAGGGGCATACCATTTGTGCCCTTGGTGACGCCGCCGCTTGGCCGGTGCAGGCGTTGATCCGGAATTTCCGCCCGGTGATCGAGGCGCGGATCGACGATTATGTATCCGCGCACGGCATGGCAGCCGAATAAGCGGGCGGGTTTGATCGAGTTTGACGGGCGGCTGCCGGCTATGGGCGGCGCGGCTCCAGCAAGGGTTGGGTCGACATGGCAAAACTGATCGTCGACGGGATCGAGGTCGATGTAGCTCCGGAGCTGACGCTGCTGCAGGCATGCGAAGCGGCGGGCGCCGAGATTCCGCGCTTCTGTTACCACGAGCGTCTGTCGGTCGCCGGAAACTGCCGTATGTGCCTCGTCGAGGTGAAGGGCGGGCCGCCGAAGCCGACCGCTTCCTGTGGTATGAACGTGCGCGATCTTCGGCCCGGTCCCAACGGCGAGCCGCCGGTGGTGCTGACCAATTCGCCCATGGTCAAAAAGGCCCGCGAGGGCGTGATGGAGTTCTTGCTGATCAACCATCCGCTCGACTGCCCCATCTGTGACCAGGGCGGCGAGTGCGACCTGCAAGACCAGGCGATGGCCTACGGCGTCTCCGGTTCGCGCTTCATCGAGAACAAGCGCGCCGTCGAGGACAAGTACCTCGGCCCGCTCGTCAAGACGTCGATGAACCGGTGCATCCATTGCACCCGTTGCGTCCGCTTCACAACGGAAGTGGCCGGCATCGCCGAGATGGGCCTCATCTCGCGCGGCGAGGACGCCGAGATCACCAGCTACCTCGAAAAGGCGCTGTCCTCGGAATTGCAGGGCAATGTCATCGACCTTTGCCCGGTTGGTGCGCTGACCTCCAAGCCCTACGCTTTCCATGCCCGTCCCTGGGAGCTTTCCAAGACCGAGTCCGTCGATGTCATGGACGCTGTCGGCTCCGCCATCCGGGTGGACGTGCGTGGCCGAGAGGTCATGCGGGTGCTGCCTCGCCTCAACGAGTCGGTCAACGAGGAGTGGATCTCCGACAAGACGCGCTTCATCTGGGATGGCCTCAGGACACAGCGGCTCGATCGCCCCTACGTCAAGGCCAATGGTCGTTTCCGTGCCACGTCGTGGAGCGATGCCTTCACGACGATTGCCACCCGCGTCACTTCGACGGCTCCGGAACGCATGGGCGCCATCATCGGTGACCTCGCTTCCGTCGAGGAAATGTTCGCGCTCAAGGAATTGATGGCCGCGCTTGGTGTGGTTTCGGTCGATGGCCGGCAGGACGGCACGGCGCTGCATCCGAAGTTTGGCCGCGCCAGCTACGTGTTCAATGCCACTATCGCCGGCATCGAGGACGCTGACGCCATCCTGATGATTGGTGCTGATCCGCGCCGTGAGGCGTCGGTCATGAATGCCCGTATCCGCAAGCGCTGGCGGGCGAGCGGCGGCAAGCTGCCGGTCTATACGATCGGTGCGCCGGTCGACCTCACCTATCCGCAGGTGCACCTTGGCAACGATCCGGCCGCGCTCCAGCATCTCGATGCCAGCGCGTTTGAGGCGCTGAAGGCGGCACAGAAACCGCTCATCATCGTCGGGCAGGGCGCACTCATTCGTCACGACGGTTTGGCCCTGCTGTCGCTCGCCGCCAAGCTGGCGACCGACGTTGGTGCCGTCACTGAGAGCTGGAACGGCTTTTCGGTGTTGCATACCGCCGCTTCGCGCGTCGGCGCGCTTGATCTCGGCCTTGTGCCGGGCGAGGGCGGCCGCGACGTTGCCGGTATGATCGACGCATCAACCAAGGGCGAACTCGACGTGCTGTTCCTGCTGGGTGCCGATGAATTCGGGGCTCAGCATCTCGGTCCGAATACCTTTGTCGTCTATATCGGCAGTCATGGTGACACCGGTGCCCACCGTGCCGATGTCATTCTTCCGGGCGCTACCTACGCCGAGAAGTCGGGCACCTACGTGAACACCGAGGGGCGGATTCAGTTGGGCAATCGCGCGGCTTTCCCGCCGGGCGAGGCCCGCGAGGACTGGGCGGTGCTCAGGGCATTGTCGGAAGTGCTCGGCCGCCGGCTGTCCTTCGACAGCCTGGCTCAGCTCCGGGCAAAGCTCTACGCCGAGCGTCCTGAGTTCGCCGCCATCGACACCATCCCGGCGACCGAGTCCGGAGCGATCGCCACGCTTGCCGCGCTTGGCGGTATCGTACGGCCGGAGCCCTTCGTCCCGGTGTTTGCCGACTTCTACCTCACCAACCCGATCGCACGTGCCTCCAAGGTGATGGCCGAGTGTTCGGCGCTTGCCCGCTCCGGGCACTCCATCGCAGCGGAATGAGAGACGCCCCATGAGCTTCTGGTCCGATATCGTCTGGCCCGTCGTGGTGATCGCCGCTCAGAGCGTGCTGCTTCTGGTGGTGCTACTTGTCATCGTCGCCTTCATCCTGCTGGCCGACCGCAAGATCTGGGCGGCGGTGCAGATCAGGCGTGGCCCCAACGTGGTTGGTCCGTTCGGCCTGTTCCAGTCGTTTGCCGATCTTCTGAAGTTCGTGCTGAAGGAACCGGTCATTCCGTCCGGCTCCGCCAAAGGCTTGTTTCTGCTGGCGCCGCTTGTTACCTGCACGCTTGCCTTGCTGGCCTGGGTGGTGGTGCCGGTTGCTGACGGCTGGGTGATCGCCGACGTCAACGTCGGTGTGCTGTTCTTCCTCGCCATCTCCTCGCTCAGCGTCTACGGCTCGATCATGGCGGGGTGGGCGTCCAACTCGAAGTATCCCTTCCTGTCGGCCTTACGCTGCGCCGCGCAGATGGTTTCCTACGAGGTGTCGATCGGCCTCGTCATCATCACCGTGCTGCTCTGTGCCGGCTCGCTCAATCTTTCGGCCATCGTTCGCTCGCAGGAAACCGGCCTGGCCACCATGATCGGCGTGCCCTGGCTCGCTTTCTTGAACTGGTACTGGGTGCCACTGTTTCCGATGTTCGTGGTGTTCTTTGTCTCGGCATTGGCGGAAACTAACCGTCCGCCCTTCGATCTCGCCGAGGCCGAGTCCGAGCTGGTGGCCGGCTTCATGGTCGAATACGGCTCGACCCCGTACATGATGTTCATGCTCGGCGAGTACGTCGCCATCTGCACCATGTGCGCCATGATGGCGTTGCTGTTCATGGGCGGTTGGATGCCGCCGATCAACGTCGCGCCGTTCACCTGGGTGCCGGGCATCATCTGGTTCCTGGCCAAGGCGCTCTTGATGTTCTTCTTCGTCGCCATGGCCAAGGCGATGGTGCCGCGCTACCGCTACGACCAGTTGATGCGCCTCGGCTGGAAGGTGTTCCTGCCACTATCGCTTGTCTACGTCGTGCTGGTGGCCGGCGTGCTGCAGATTACCGGCTGGGCGGCCTGACGGGAGTCGATCATGGATCTGTCGCTCGCAGGCATAGTTGGAGCGGCGGTCGGGATTGGTGTCGGTCTCGTCGATTACGGCGTGATCGCATCGATCGTAAGGCGGGCGCTGGAGCGTCGGCCGGGATGGATGGAGCCGCGGCGGGCGGACCTTCTGATGAAGGTTTTGTTCGTCGTCAACGCCGCCGTCTTTGCTGCCCTGGGTTGGTGGCTGGGCGTGTCGGTGGCGGGAACGGGTCTTCCGGCGCCGGGCTGACAGGCGACGGAACATGATTTCGGCCGGCATCGCCTCATGGCGATGCTAGATCGGGAATGAAGGAAGCGGGTGAGATGAAACTCAGTCAGGTGGCAAAGTCCTTCCTCCTCAAGGAGTTCGTGTCGGGGTTTTTCCTCGCGATGCGCTACTTCTTCAAGGCGAAGCCGACGATCAACTACCCCTTCGAGAAGGGGGCGGTGAGCCCGCGCTTCCGCGGTGAGCATGCGTTGCGCCGCTATCCGAGCGGCGAGGAGCGTTGCATCGCCTGCAAGCTGTGCGAGGCGATCTGCCCGGCGCAGGCGATTACCATCGAGGCCGGCCCGCGCGGCAACGATGGTACACGCCGCACCACGCGCTACGACATCGACATGGTGAAGTGCATCTACTGCGGCTTCTGTCAGGAAGCCTGCCCGGTGGATGCCATCGTCGAGGGACCGAACTTCGAGTTTGCCACCGAGACGCGTGAGGAACTCTATTTCTCCAAGGAGCGGTTGCTTGAGAATGGCGATCGCTGGGAGCGGGAAATCGCCCGCAATATCGCGGCTGACGCGCCTTACCGCTGATCGGCCGCCAGGGACTGACGGAATTGGACGCGCCAAAGGGCGTATCGGGGACGAAGCGAGATGATCCAGGCCTTGTTCTTCTATCTGTTTGCGGCGATTGCCATCGCTTCGGCGGTCATGGTGATTTCTTCCCGCAACCCCGTGCATTCGGTGCTGTTCCTGATCCTCGCCTTCGTCAACGCGGCCGGCCTGTTCATGCTGGCCGGTGCCGAATTCCTCGCCTTGTTGCTGATCGTCGTCTACGTCGGTGCCGTGGCGGTGTTGTTCCTGTTCGTGGTGATGATGCTCGACGTCGACTTTGTCGAACTGCGGCAGGGTTTCATGCAGTATCTGCCGATCGGTGTGCTGGTCGGTCTGATCTTCCTGGCCGAGCTGTTGATGGTGGCCGGCGCTTGGGTGTTCGCTCCGGAGGCGATTGCCACCGCTTCCGCGCCAATTCCCGACCCAGCGCAGGTTTCCAACACGTTGGCGCTCGGTCAGCTCCTCTATACGCGCTACGTCTACTTCTTCCAGGTGGCGGGCCTGGTGCTGCTGGTCGCCATGATCGGCGCCATCACGCTGACGCTGCGCCACCGCGTCGCCGTACGGCGTCAGAACATCTCCGTTCAGGTGGCGCGCACCCGCGCCACGGCCATCGAAGTCAAGCATGTCGAGCCGGGGAGGGGACTGTGACCAACTACGCTCATCGCTCCACGCCGGACAAGGAAGGTTGACCCCATGACGCTCGGTCTTGCGCACTATCTGTCGGTCGCGGCGATCCTGTTCACGCTCGGGGTGCTCGGCATCTTTCTCAACCGGAAGAATGTCATCGTTATCCTGATGAGCGTCGAGTTGATCCTCCTTGCGGTCAACCTTAACCTCGTCGCCTTCTCGCATTTCCTCGGCGATCTCGTCGGACAGGTCTTTGCCCTGTTCGTCCTGACGGTCGCCGCCGCCGAGGCCGCCATCGGCCTTGCCATTCTGGTCGCATTCTTCCGCAACCGCGGCTCCATCGCGGTGGAAGACATCAACGTGATGAAGGGCTGACGCAAGAGATGTATTCCCTCATCGTCTTCCTTCCGCTTATCGGCTTTCTCATTGCCGGCGCGATTGCGCTCTGGGGCGCGTCGGCTACCGTGCCTGCTCCTGAGGGTGGTCACGACGCCCACGGCCATCACGGCGAGCCCGTGGCGCATGCCGTGCACGACGATCATGCCCATGGTGGTCACGACAACCATCATGCAGTTGAGCCGGCGGCGCCGGGTTCCCGTGTGGCCGAGTTGGTGACGACGGGCCTGCTGTTCGTTTCGGCGATCCTGTCCTGGGTGGCTTTCATTTCGGTCGGTTTCGGCGAACACGAGACCCAGTCGATCAAGGTCCTGACCTGGATTTCTTCCGGCGCTCTGAAGATCGACTGGGCTTTCCGTGTCGATACGCTGACCGTTGTCATGCTGGTGGTGGTGACCACCGTATCGTCGCTGGTCCACCTCTACTCGATCGGCTACATGGCCGAAGATCCGGATCGGCCGCGTTTCTTCGCCTATCTCAGCCTGTTCACCTTCGCCATGCTGATGCTGGTGACAGCCGACAACCTCGTTCAGATGTTCTTCGGCTGGGAGGGTGTCGGTCTCGCCTCCTATCTCTTGATCGGCTTCTGGTACAAGAAGCCGTCGGCTTCGGCGGCTGCCATCAAGGCCTTTGTGGTCAACCGTGTCGGCGACTTCGGTTTCATGCTGGGTATCTTCGGCATCTTCGTGATGTTCGGCACGATCAGCTTGACCGACATCTTCGCCAACGTGGCGACCGTCGAAGGCAAGACGATCCACTTCCTGTGGGGCGATTGGGACGCGATCACGGTGATCTGCCTCCTGCTGTTCATGGGCGCCATGGGCAAGAGCGCGCAGTTCCTGCTGCACACCTGGCTGCCGGACGCCATGGAAGGTCCGACGCCGGTCTCCGCTCTCATCCACGCGGCGACCATGGTGACCGCCGGTGTCTTCATGGTGGCGCGGATGTCGCCACTGTTCGACCTCAGCCCGACGGCGCTGACCGTCGTCACGCTGGTAGGTGCCGTCACCGCCTTCTTCGCGGCCACCGTCGGCCTCGTCCAGAACGACATCAAGCGCGTCATCGCCTACTCAACCTGTTCGCAGCTCGGCTACATGTTCGTAGCGCTCGGCGTTGGGGCTTATGGCGCCGGCGTGTTCCATCTGTTCACCCATGCCTTCTTCAAGGCCCTGCTGTTCCTGGGCGCTGGCTCGGTGATCATGGCCAGCCATCACGAGCAGGACATGCGTGCCATGGGTGGCCTCCGGCACAGGATTCCGGTGACGTTCTGGGCTATGACGCTCGGCACGTTGGCCATCACCGGCGTTGGAATTCCCGGCACGGAGATCGGTTTCGCCGGCTTCCTGTCCAAGGATGCCATCATCGAAAGCGCGTTCGCTGGCCACAACCCGGTATCCGGTTTCGCCGCCGTGCTCCTGGTGATCGCCGCCGGCTTCACCAGCTTCTATTCCTGGCGTCTCGTCTTCCTGACTTTCTTCGGTCAAAGCCGTGCGCCCAAGGACGTCTACGACCACGCTCACGAGAGCCCGCTTGTCGTGCTCATTCCACTCGTCGTGCTGTCGCTTGGCGCGGTGCTGGCCGGCATGGTTTTCTACGGTCACTACGTCGGCGAAGAGCAGGCGGAGTTCTGGAAGGGCTCGCTGTTCTACGGCCCGGAAAACCATATCCTGCATGCCATGCATGAGGTTTCCTTCCTGGTGAAGGTTTCGCCCTTCGTGGCCATGCTGGTCGGCCTCGCCATCGCTTTCTGGTTCTACATCCTGAACCCGGCGCTGCCCAAGAAGCTCGCCTCGGCTCTGCCAGGGCTCTACAAGTTCCTGCTCAACAAGTGGTACTTCGACGAGCTCTATGACCTGATCTTCGTGCGTCCGGCCTTCGCCATCGGCCGGCTGTTCTGGAAGACCGGCGACGGCACCATCATCGATGGCCTTGGTCCCAACGGGATTGCCGCCCGTGTGCAGGATGTCACTGCCCGCGTCGTGCGACTGCAGACCGGATATGTCTACCATTATGCCTTTGCCATGGTGATCGGCGTTGCCGCCCTGATCACCTGGGCCATGTTCGCCGGGGGACAATGAGTATGAGCGGAATGCCGCTTCTGACGCTGACCACGTTCCTGCCGCTGGCGGGTGCCCTGTTCATCCTGCTGATCCGGGCGCAAGACGAGGCCGCGATTCTCAACATCCGGCGCGTGGCGCTGATCACAACGGTTGCCACCTTCCTGGTGTCGATCGGCATCTGGACTGGCTTCGACCCCAAGAACCCCGGTTTTCAGCTCACTGAGACGGCTGGCTGGTCGGGTGGCTTCTTCGCCTATCGCATGGGCATTGACGGCATCTCGATCCTGTTCGTGCTGCTGACCACGTTCCTTATGCCCTTCTGCATCCTGGCGAGCTGGGAGTCGGTTCAGGTTCGCGTCAAGGAATACATGATCGCTTTCCTGGTGCTCGAAACGCTGATGATAGGCGTGTTCTGCGCCACCGACCTGGTACTGTTCTACGTGTTCTTCGAAGGCGGCCTGATCCCGATGTTCCTGATCATCGGCATCTGGGGCGGACAGCGTCGCGTCTACGCCTCCTACAAGTTCTTTCTCTATACGCTGGCCGGCTCGGTTCTGATGATGCTGGCGATCATGGCGATGTACTGGCAGAGCGGCACGACCGACATCACCGAGCTGGTCAACCATCCGTTCCCCGCCACCATGCAGTGGTGGCTGTGGTTTGCCTTCTTCGCATCCTTCGCCGTGAAGATGCCGATGTGGCCGGTGCACACATGGTTGCCGGACGCTCACGTCGAGGCGCCGACCGCCGGCTCGGTGCTGCTTGCCGCCATCCTGTTGAAGATGGGCGGCTATGGTTTCCTGCGGTTCTCGTTGCCAATGTTCCCGCTGGCATCAGTCGATCTTGCCCCCTTCATCTTCACGCTCTCCGTGGTCGCCATCGTCTACACCTCGCTGGTGGCGCTGGTGCAGGAGGACATGAAGAAGCTGATCGCCTATTCGTCGGTCGCCCACATGGGCTACGTGACCATGGGTATCTTTACGCTGAACATGCAGGGTCTGCAGGGCGCGGTATTCCAGATGTTCAGCCATGGCTTGGTGTCGGGTGCGCTGTTCCTGTGTGTCGGTGTGGTCTATGACCGCCTGCACACCCGCGAGATCTCGGCTTACGGTGGCCTCGTCAACCGCATGCCGGTCTATGCGACGGTGTTCATGGTGATGACGATGGCCAATGTCGGCCTGCCTGGGACGTCGGGCTTCATCGGTGAGTTTCTGACCTTGTCGGCCGCCTTCCAGGTCAACACCTGGGTGGCCGCCTTCGCTTCGCTGGGCGTTATCCTGTCGGCGGCCTATGCCCTCTGGCTGTTCCGTCGTGTCGTCTGGGGCGCGCTCACCAAGGCGAACCTCAAGGCGATGCTGGACCTCAGCCCGCGCGAGATTGCCATCCTGGCGCCGCTTGTCGTGTTGGTGATCCTGTTCGGCGTCTACCCGTTGCCGGTGCTCGACGCCACAGCCGCCTCGCTCGAGGCGCTTCTCCGCTCCGTTCACGCGGCGATCGACGCCGCTGGCCAGACCGCATCGGTCGGGCCGCTGCCGCTGATCCGCTGAGGGCACAGACCATGACCGTACTTCCCGACTTCGCCCTCGCCGGACCGGAACTTCTGCTGGCCGTGGGTGCCCTTCTTCTCCTTATGCTCGGCGCTTACGGCGGCGAGCGGCGGACCGGGCTCGTCTTCGGTCTATCGGCGCTGCTGCTCGTGGCAGCCGCCGTGGCGGTCATCGTCGGCCGCGACGGCTCTACCTTCGGTGGCTCCTTCGTGGTCGATGGGTTTGGCCGCTTCCTGAAAGTGCTGGTGCTGATTGGTTCGGCGCTGGCGGTGGTCATGACCCAGCGCTTTGCGGTCGCCGAGAAATTCTTCCACTTCGAGCTGCCTGTGCTGATCGTGCTGGCAACCATTGGCATGCTGCTGATGATCTCGGCGGGTGACCTCATCGCCGTCTACCTCGGTCTCGAGCTGCAGTCTCTGGCGCTTTACGTCGTTGCCGCCTTCCATCGTGACAACGGTCGCTCGACCGAGGCCGGCCTCAAGTATTTCGTGCTTGGTGCACTGTCGTCGGGCATGCTGCTTTACGGCGCCTCGTTGATCTACGGCTTTACCGGCCACGTCGATTTTGGCGGCATTGCCGCTGCCGCCGCCACCAGCGGCGGTCACGCCTCGCTTGGCCTGACCTTCGGCATCGTCTTCGTCGCTGCCGGCATTGCCTTCAAGGTGTCGGCCGTGCCGTTCCACATGTGGACGCCCGACGTTTATGAGGGCGCGCCGACGCCAGTCACCGCCTTCTTCGCCGCCGCGCCGAAAATTGCCGCCATGGCTTTGTTCGTCCGCGTCTTGATGGAGGCGCTGGGGCCGGTCAAAGCCGAGTGGCAACAGATCGTCGCCTTCATGTCGCTGGCCTCGATGATTCTCGGCGCGTTCGCGGCCATCGGCCAACGCAACATCAAGCGGCTGATGGCCTATTCGTCGATCGGCCATATGGGATTTGCACTGGTCGGCCTCGCCGCTGGTTCCGAAGCCGGTATCTATGGTGTCCTGATCTATCTCGCCACCTATCTCGCCATGACGGCCGGCGCCTTCGCCGTGATCCTGTCCATGCGCCGCGATGGCGTAATGATCGAGGACATCGACAGTCTTGCCGGCCTGTCGCGCACCAACCCCATCGTGGCTTACTTGCTCGGGATCATCATGTTCTCGCTGGCCGGCATTCCGCCGTTTGCGGGGTTCTTCGGCAAATACTTCGTCTTCGCCGCCGCTATCAATGCCGGGCTCTATTGGCTCGCAGTGATCGGCATCCTGAGTTCGGTGGTGGGTGCCTACTACTATCTCCGCATCGTCAAGATCATGTTCCTGGACGAGCCGAAGGGAGCCTTCGAGCCGATGGGCGGCGAGCTGAAAGTGGTGCTGGGCATCGCTGGCCTATTCGTTGCCGCCTTCGCATTGGTGTTGGGGCCGCTGGGTGACGCGGCACTGGCCGCCGCGCACACGCTATTCTGAGGCGTCCGGAACAATGACTGATGGTCCGGGACTTGTTTGTCCCGCTGGCTATACGGCCGTTCATCTCGACGCGGTCGGCTCGACCAACGCCGAAGCGTTTGAGCGGGCCAGGCAAGGCGCGGAATCGGGGCTCTGGGTTGTCGCCCGTTGCCAGACGGCGGGGCGCGGCCGGCGTGGGCGGATTTGGACATCCGAGCCAGGCAATCTCTATTCCTCGCTGATGCTGCGCGATCCCATCGAGGAGGCACGGCTCGGCGAAATGCCGCTTGTGGTGGCGCTTGCCGTCCATGATGCGGTCGCAGCGGCATTGCCGCCTTTCGCACGGGCCGACCTCGCCATCAAATGGCCAAACGACATTCTCTACGCCGGAGCCAAACTCTGCGGCATCCTGATTGAGGCAACGACCACACGTGAGGGCAGGGTGGTGGTCGCCGGCATTGGCGTCAACTGCGTCCATCACCCCGACGTCGCGCTCTATAGCGCTACCGATCTCGCCGAGATCGGTTATCCCACCGAGCCCGAGGCAATGTTCGGCCTTCTCGCCATGGCGATGGCGAACCGGCTATCCGAATGGCGGAGGGGCGACTTCTCCGACCTGCGAGAGGCCTGGCTCGGTCGCGCCCGTGGCATTGGCGAGGCCATCACCGTCCGCCTCCCTATGCGTGAACTCACCGGCATCTTCTCAGGTCTTGATGGCGAGGGGCGGCTTCTGCTTCGCCATGACGGCGGGTTGGAGGCAATCTCCGCCGGCGACGTGTTCTTCGGCCGATCCTAAGGCCTTTTGCTGGCCCCACATACGATTCCGGTGCTGTGCAGGCTCTTTCCGAGAGTTTTCTTGACGTAGCTGCCTTTCGCGTCCACCTAGAGCCAACAGACAAAAGAATGAACGCACGTCGGCAGGGGTCGGCGAACTGGAGATACTCTGTGACGAAAAAGAAGAGCGGGGCCGACGAGCTCATTTTCCTGCCGCTCGGCGGCGTTGGCGAAATCGGCATGAATCTCGCCCTCTATGGCCTCGGTCCCGAGGCCGACCGCAAGTGGTTGATGGTTGACTGCGGCATATCGTTTGCCGGCCCGGACCTGCCGGGCGTCGACCTGTTGCTGCCTGATATCTCCTTCATCGAGGCTTATAAGGATGACCTCGTCGGTATTCTGATCACTCACGCCCACGAAGACCACTACGGAGCCATCTACGACCTCTGGCCAAGGCTCGGTGCGCCGGTCTACATGACGCCGTTCGCCGCCGCCCTTCACGCCGCAAAGCGCGAAATGGAGCCTGGCGCGCCGCGTGTGCCGACCAGCGTCGTCCAGCAGGGGCAGCGCTTTTCCATCGGTCCGTTCGACCTCGAACTAATCGCCATGTCGCATTCGTTGCCCGAGCCAACAGCGGTGCTGATCCGCACATCCATGGGCAATGTGCTGCACACCGGCGACTGGAAGATCGATCATGATCCGCGCGTTGGTCGGCCGATCGACATGAAACGCCTCGCCGAGATTGGTGTCGAGGGCGTCGACGCGATGATCTGCGACTCCACGAACGCGGTTCGTGCCGGGCGCAGTCCTTCCGAGGGCGAGGTTGCCCACGGCCTTGCCGAGGTTGTCGCCAGGGCAAAGAGGCGCGTTGCTGTCACCATATTTGCCTCTAATCTCGGCCGGATCCGTTCGATCGCCGAAGCGGCCGCCAAGAATGATCGCGAGGTCGTCGTGGTCGGCCGGGCCATCAGGCGCGTACTCGACGTTGCCGGCGAACTCGGCATGCTCGAGGGACTGCCGCCGTTCCGCGATGAAGAGTCCTATGGTTATCTGCCGGCCGACAAGGTGCTAGCCATCGTCACCGGTAGCCAGGGTGAGGCGCGCGCCGCGTTGGCAAAAATCGCTGCCGGCGATCACCGCAATATCACGCTCAATCGCGATGACATGGTGATCTTCTCCTCGCGCACCATCCCCGGTAACGAGAGGGCCGTCGGCGCCATCAAGAACAAGCTTGTCGAGCAAGGGGTCGAGATCGTTTCCGACAGTGATGCGCTGGTTCATACCTCGGGCCATCCGCGGCGCGATGAAATGATGGAGCTTTACCATCTCGTCAAACCGAAGGTGGCGGTTCCTGTGCATGGCGAGGCCATCCATCTGGCTGCCCATGAGAGGCTGGCGCGCGAAGCTGGCGTGCCGCGCGTGGCGCGCACGCGAAATGGCGAGATGTTGCGCCTTCTGCCCGGGGACGAACCGAAGGCGATCGGCCATGTACCCTTCGGCATCCTCGTCAAGGATGGCAACCTCGTCCGCGATCCCGATGGGTCGGGTGTGGTCGAACGCCGCAAGATGAGTTTTGCGGGCGTGGTGGTCTGCACGCTTCTGATGAACGGACGCGGCGACATTCTTGGTGAATACGGCCTCAACTGCTTCGGTCTGCCCGAGGTCGACAACAAGGGGGCGGATTTCGAAGATGTGCTGGCAGCGGCTGTCGATGGTTGCCTGCTGTCCATCCCCAAGAACCGCCGCAAGGACGAAGATATGGTCGCCGAAGCGGTACGCCGCTCGATCCGTGCCGCCGCCAACGAGCGCTGGGGCAAGAAACCCATCACCGAGGTGACAGTGCTGAGAGTGGATTGACCGTCAGGCCGATGCGCCGCCGCTGAGGCTCTCATCGTGACGGACACAAACACCCGGCCAACAGCGCGAAAAATTGTCAGATTGCTATAAATCGTCAGGATCCCGGCAATCTGTTGTTAGGCGAACCAACGATATCCTATGGTCCAGGAGGGGCCATGGGCATTCGTCGTTTTCTAGCGAACCGAGACGGCAACGTCGCGATCATCTTCCTCGGGTGTCTCGTACCCCTTTTGATCAGTATCGGGGCAGCGGTGGATTATGCGCGGTTGGCGGATGCGCGCGAACTGATGCAACACTCGCTCGACGCTACGGTGCTGGCCCTGTCATCGGAGGCGCCCAAGCTGACTTCTACCCAGCTCAATGCGCGGGCGGTGCAGCTCTTCAACGTCAACTTCCCATCGGGGAAAGCGGATAACGTAAGCGTATCCGCTACCTTCACCCAAACCAACGGAGCCGTCATCGCTGCTTCCGCGAGCGGAACGGTTCCCATGACCTTTTTGAATCTCGCTGGTATCGCCTCGGAGACTCTGTCCGTCACATCCAAGTCGGCTTGGTCGTCAAAGCGATTGCGCGTAGCTCTCGCTCTCGACAATACGGGGTCCATGGCTTACTCGGGCAAGATGTCGGCTCTCAAAACAGCCACCAACAACCTGCTTGCCCAGCTACAGTCGCAGTCAACGACCAGTGGCGACATTTATGTATCCATCATTCCGTTCAATCGTGATGTCAACATTGGCGCATCTAACAAGGATGCGACTTGGCTTTACTGGGATGGGACTTGCATTAATTATAGCTCAAGTTCTTGTAATTATGGAGACAAGCTATATCCATATGGTACAGACAAATCGAAGTGGAATGGATGCATTACAGACCGAAATAAGGATCTGGACATTTCGGTATCTGTTCCGGACGTTAATAATTATAAGACAAAATTTTATGTCGATCAGTATGGTAGCTGCCTTTCCACGCTGACACCAATGACAAATAACTGGACAACGTTGAACTCCGCAGTGACTGCCATGACTTCAAACGGGTCAACCAATCAAACAATTGGTTTGGTCTGGGCTTGGCAATCACTACAATTGACTTCGCCGATCGCTGCTCCGGCCAAGGACTCTAACTACGAGTACCAGGATGCGATTATCCTGCTATCGGATGGCGACAATACTGAGAACCGGTTTGGAGGCAACGGCAGCGCCAGTTCGTCTGCAGTCGACGATCGGATGTCGAAGGTCTGCACGGCTGCCAAGGCAGCGGGTGTAACCATCTACACCGTTCTGGTTATCTCTGGGAATGCATCCGTGCTGAAATCCTGTGCCAGTTCCAGCGACGACTATTTCAACGCCTCCACTGCCAACGACATCATCACGGCCTTCGGTGCCATTGGTGACAAGCTCTCGGCACTTCGCATCGCCCAATAAGGTGGACCCATGAGTGGCCGAGGATCGGCACGAGCTCATAATTCACGAAATAACGTATCACAGTGCCATCCCCACGGGCCGGTGGCGCCGAGGATGGTGCGGCTGGCCTTCTCAACGTGAAGACCACATTGCGGGGCAGCGGCGTGACCGGTCGCCGCGGGCGAATCCTCCCGTCGAAAACGATGAACAGGATGCCCAAAAACGCCGGAGCCTGGGTGCTAAATCGGTGATCGTCGTTGCATCCTGCTTCTAGCGATGGCTATGGGGTGGAGGGAAGGCGCGAAATGGGATAACAGCTCATCGCACGATTCAGGTGGTGAGCGTGTATGCCGCCGCCTTTTCTTGCTGTGTCCCTAGAGAGGCTTAGGCGCGTTGGATTATCGGAAAGCCAGAACGCAAGCAGCCTTTTGGCTCGAATACGCGGGATTGCGCGCGGCGGTTGCTTTGCTACATCTCCTCGGCGTCGACTTCGCGTCGGCGTTCATGGGGCGGCTCTGGCGATGGTTTGCGCGCTTCAATCCTCGCCATCTTCGGGCGGAACGGAATCTTGCCTTTGCCCTGCCGGAATTGACAGCGGTCGAGCGGAATTCGATACTTTCGGAAATGTGGGAAAACCTTGGCCGTACGTTTGCCGAGGCACTTCTCCTGCCGGAAATCGTCGATAAACCCGAACGCGTCGTCGTGAATGACAAGTTCACTGCCGATATTCGCGCTCTTGGAGCCAGAGGTGCAGTGTTCTGCTCGCTGCACCAGGGCAACTGGGAGTTACTGGCGATTGGCTGCGCGGCCGTCGGAAAGCCGGTCGCTGGTGTTTACCGTTCGCTCAAGAACCCGCTTGCAGAAAGATATTTTCGGTCGCGGCGGGAGACGGCCTACCCAGCGGGGCTGGTCGCTGCCGGTGCAACGTCGGTGTTGCGCCTCCGCTCCATTGCCCGTGGAGGCGCAGCCATCGCCATGATGGCTGATCTTCCGGATGGTACGGGCGTCCGTGCTTCGTTTTTCGGCGGTCCCTCGTCTCTTTCGAAACTGCCCGTGACATTGGCCCGCCATCTCGGCCTTCCGTTGGTGGTGGCACGTTGTCGCCGGACGGAAGGAGTTCATTTCTGCATTGATGGCCAAAGGATAGATCTGTCTCGCACCGACGACCCCGATGCCGACGTGGCCGAGGGAACACTCACGTTGCATGCAATATTCGAGGATTGGATTCGCGACGAACCGGGCCAATGGATGTGGGCAACGCGCAAATGGTCGGAAGCCGTTCTCCGGGGTGAAGCCCGAAGGTAATACCCGTTCACCTCGCATTCATGTCAAATCTTTGAATTGACAAGCTTTTGCCTCCTTTCTTCTGATTGATGCCCCATTGGCTGGGCAAACTCCGGAACCGAAGGCCGCTGCTGCCGGTTTCTATACCGGACTTCGCCCGAAGCACGGCGGCCGTTAGGTGCTACCGATTCTGACCGCTGTCGTCTCGGGATGCACAAGGGAAGGCTGGAGGATTTTATGAAGCGACTTAGAAAGCTGTTGCTGGCTTGCGCGATCGTACCGTTGTCGCAGATCGCCTTACAAGCCGCGGCCCAAGCCGAAGAGGGCGGCTTTGTTCTAGCCCAGGCCGGCCCGCCGGCTTGCCAGCCCGGCGATGCCAGCTGCGTGCCGCCTGAGAAGGTGGCGCCGCCGCAGGAAAAAAAGCCAGAGGCACAGCCCGAGCCTGCTGCTCCCAAGCAAGAGATGGAGCCGCCTCGCCCCGCGCCTCAACCCGAGGTCCGTCCCGAGGCACCTCGTCCTGAGGCCCAGCCCGAGCCATCTGCTCCCAAGCAGGACGCGAAGCCACCGCGCCCTGAGCCTCAGCCTGAGGTGCGTCCCGAGGCGCCGGCACCTCGTCCTGAGGCCCAGCCCGAGCCATCTGCCCCCAAGCAGGACGCGAAGCCACCGCGCCCTGAGCCTCAGCCTGAGGTCCGTCCCGAGGCGCCGGCTCCTCGTCCGGAGGCTCAGCCCGAGCCCTCTGCTCCCAAGCAAGAGGCAAAGCCTGAAAGTCCCGCGCCTCAACCTGAGGTCCGCCCCGAGGCCCAACCTGATGCTCCGAAGCTCGAATCGGGGCCCAAAGCGCCTGGCGCCGAGCCCAAGGCACGCCCTGAACGCCCCGCGGCGAAGCCGGATGCACGTCCTGACCGCCCCGCGCCGCCGGATGAAACAGCAGCTCCGAAACCCGAGTCGAAGCCAGTAGCCCCCGCTCCTGAGCCGACAGCAGAGCCTAAGCCCCCGATTCCTGCACCGATAGGCGCACCTGATAAAGGCGCTCCTCAACCGCCTGCGCCCGACGCTGCTGCGCCAGGGACACCGCCTCCGCCACCGGTTCAGCCCGGCGATCAGCCGCCGCCCCCGCCGGACGCGGCTGAAAAGCACGCACCTTCCGCGGCGCTTATCGAGAAGGTCGGGAACCCCGGTGCCGCCGCCGCGGAAGCCATGGGTCAGAGTGTTGGCCAGAAAGCTGGGAACATCCGAGACATCCAGCGCGACCGCCGGGTGATCAGCGACGACAACGGTGTTCGCGTGACGGTGGAACCGGGTGGCCGCGTCATCGTCCAAAGTGGCGAAGAGGCAGTCATCCGCCATGACGATCGCGGTCGTTTCGATCGCGGTGGTCGCGATTATAGCGAGCGCCCGACCCGCGATGGTGGCCGCGAGGTGACTGTCGTCACTCGCGATGGCGGCGAGGTACGGACCATCTACGATGAAAACGGCATGATGATCCGACGCGAACGGCAGGATCGCGATGGCGGCGTCTACGTCCTGTTCGACAACCGAAGCTTTGGCCCAGGCCCGGTGGACGAGCCGGCGTGGCAGCCCGTCGTTCGCTTGCCGCCTCCGCCGGCTTACGACGTACCGCGCGATCGCTATCGTGTAGAAATGCGGTCTGCCCCGCCGCTTTATGTTGAGCAGGCCCTCACTGCGCCGCCTCTCGTCGAGGTACAGCCGGAATACACGCTTGATCAGGTCATCTATAGTCCCGACCTGCGCGAGCGGGTCAGATCCGTCGACCTCGACAGTATCACTTTCCCAAGCGGCGCTTGGGTGGTGGAACAGAATCAGGTTCCCAACCTTGAGGCTGTTGCGCGTGGTATCGACGCGGCTCTGCGTAGCAATGCCAACGAGGTTTTCCTTGTTGAGGGCTATACGGATGCCGTCGGCTCGGTGGTGGATAATCTGTCGTTGTCCGATCGTCGTGCCGAAGCGGTCGCCAATGTATTGACCGATCACTATGGCATTCCGCCCGAGAACCTTGTCACGCAGGGGTACGGCGAGAGCTATCTGAAGATCCAGACCGAGGGCCCGGAACGCGCCAATCGCCGTGTGATGGTGCGTCGCATCACGCCGCTGCTCTCCACCAAGGGTCAGCAGTGAGGCAATTGCCCCGCCGCGTCTTTGTCCGCTAAAAGAGAGCCCCGTCCACGTTGGACGGGGCTTTCGCATATGGCCGAAGGTTCCTTTACTCGGAATCGTGCTTTGCCACATCGCTTCGTCGCAGTCCTAGGCAACCATCCCCGTCGCTTGACGGTCGCCGCCGTCGTTGTGATGGCCGCGCTCGGCTGGCTATGGCTGGCCGTCGCCGTTTTAGACGGTGAGATGTCCAAGGCGCTTATGCCGGCAATGGGGGAGAACCTCAGCTTTGGTGGCGTCATGCTGATGTTCGCCATGTGGGTGGCCATGGTGTTCGCCATGATGCTGCCAACGGCGGCTCCCACCTTTCGCGCTTATGCCGATAACGTGGGGATTGGCGCCGTTGCGCTGATCACTGGCTACACGACGGTCTGGCTGGTGATTTCTCTGTTGGCAACAGCCGTTCAGGTCTGGCTCATTCGTGTCGGCGCGCTGGCCCCGCACATGGCGCCCGCCGGCGTGGCATTGTCGGCCTCTATCCTGATCGCCGCCGGCATTTACCAGTTCACCCCGTTGAAATGGGCCTGCCTTGTTCGCTGCCGCAACCCGCGCAGTGCCGACATTTACGATGGGGCAGGGGCGGCTTTTCGGATTGGCGTCGAGGAAGGGTTCGCCTGTCTTGGCTGCTGCTGGGCTATAATGGCGGTCATGTTTGCCGCTGGTTTGATGAATCTTACGGCCATGGCCCTGCTTGGCGTGCTAATGGGGCTGGAAAAGCTCGTTAGCGGCGTAAAAGTCACGTATTTCCTCGGGGTTTTGCTCATTCTTGCCGGTGTCATCTTGGCGAGCGGCCTTGTGATCGGGTAGATTGTCGCCAGATGTAACCATCCGGCAGGATCGGTGAGGTTTTGGGCGATGATTTTGTGGACTCCGTCGGACGACGCGTATCGTCCGTTCATGATGGCTCGCAGCCCGGCCGTCGGATCGGACGAGAGGAACGGCGCGCAATGACGGAACTGACGCTTGTGGGCAGACATCAGAATGCGTTGATCGCCCTTGCCGTGCATGCCTTTACGGCAAGCGGTATCGTTCTTGCCATGCTCGCGGCGTTTGCCGCCTACAATCTCGACTGGCCAGCCTTCTTCATGTGGCTTGGATTGGCGCTCGTCGTTGATGGCGTCGATGGGCCGATCGCCCGCAAGGTCTCCGTGGAAAGCCGTCTGCCGACCTTCTCCGGCGCCGCGCTCGACTTTGTGGTCGACTACGTCACTTACGTCTTTCTTCCGGCACTTGCCGTCGCGACGGCGGGATTCACATCGATTCCCGTAGCCTTGGCGCTTGCCGGCGTCATCGTCTTCACATCCGCGATGTATTACGGCGACACGCGCATGAAGATGAAAAACAACGCCTTCCGGGGCTTTCCGGTAGTATGGAATGGCGTTGTTTTCCTCTATTTCGTTTTTGATCTCAATCAGTTCGCCGTCATCGGCATCACGCTCGCGTTGTCGATCCTGACGTTTGCCCCGATTGCCTTCGTACACCCGGTGCGCGTCGAAAAGTGGCGGCCGGTGACGCTGGCCGTGACCCTTGCCTGGTTCCTTTTTGCCGGTGCGGCGCTCGCCTGGAAGCTCAATCCACCTCTCGGCGTCGAAATCGGTTTGGCACTCTCCACTACTTATCTGGCGTTCGTGGCGGCGATACAGCAGCTCATCGAGAAATTCTTCGGTGTAAAAGCCGCCTGACTTCTTGAAAAGCTGACGGCGCTCTCCAGATAAGGTCCTGTTCTGACGGCCATATCTGGGGAATGACCGCTTCCATGCTCGATCTTCTTTTTAATGCCAACGCCTGGGCAAGTCTTCTCACCTTGACGGTGATGGAGATCGTCCTTGGCATCGATAATCTCGTCTTCATTTCGGTGCTCACCAGCCGTCTGCCGACCGACGCCGCACGCAAGGCCCGCGCACTCGGCCTTTCCATGGCACTGGTCTTTCGTATCCTGCTGCTGATTACCCTGTCGTGGTTGATCGGCCTTACGGCGCCGGTGTTCTCTTTATTCGGACATGGCTTCTCCTGGCGAGACCTGATCCTGCTCGCTGGCGGCTTGTTCTTGCTCTACAAGGCAACGCACGAAATCCACGCTGGCATAGAGGGCGAGGAAGACGCCAGCGGCAACGTCGTGCACGCTGCCTTTGGCGCGACGGTCGCCCAAATCATCGCCATCGATATCGTCTTCTCGATCGATAGCATCATCACGGCGATCGGCATGGCCGAGCACGTGCCGGTGATGATCGTCGCCGTCGTCATCGCCATGATCATCATGTTCATTGCGTCCGAGCCGATCTCAAAGTTCATTCACAACCATCCCACCACCAAGATGCTGGCGCTGTCATTTTTGCTGTTGATCGGTGTTTCGCTGGTGGCAGATGGCGTCGGGTTCCACGTGCCGCGTGCCTACATCTACTTTGCCATGGCCTTTTCGGCTGGTGTCGAGATGGTCAACATCCTGGCGAGTCGCAGGCGTCGCAAGGCCAAGGCTTGACGCCAAACTCGGCTGAACGATCAAAAGCCTTTTTTGGTCCAAGTGGGCGGTGGAGGAATCCTCCGCCCTTTTGTCGTGTGAAATCATAAGAGATGGTCCCGAAATTGTGACATTCGCACATGGTGTTTGTACGGATTTCGCTTGGGATCTAGATCGTTTCAGGCTACCCCTCTGTCAGGTGGCGCCTCGTCGGCGTTTTTCGACGTTCATGGGTCGCCTCGCTTCATCACGGGTACTGGGACCGATGAGCACCACCGATATCGCTAAACGGGTTCACGACCATAACTGGAAGCTCGACCCGATCGTCCGCAGTCTACTCGATACGGACATCTACAAGTTCCTGATGCAGCAGCTGATATGGAAGCGCTATCGCGATGTCGATGTCACTTTCTCGCTGATAAATCGGACAAGCAGCATCCGCCTGGCCGATGATATCGACGAGGGTGAACTCAGAGCCCAACTTGATTATGCTCGGTCGTTGAAGCTTGGCAAGAAAGAGTGGATCTGGCTCGCCGGTAATACGTTCTACGGTAAGCGACAGATCTTTGCGCCCGAGTATCTCGACTTCCTGCGCGATTTCCAACTCCCACCCTATAGGCTCAGCAAGGCTGACGGCCAGTATCAACTTGAGTTTCACGGGCCGTGGACGCACACGACCATGTGGGAAATTCCCGCCTTGGCCATCATCAACGAGTTGCGTTCGCGCTCCGTGATGAAGACCATGCGCCGTTTCGAGCTCGACGTGCTCTATGCTCGTGCCAAGGCCAAGCTGTGGAGCAAGGTTGAGCGGCTGCGCACCTTTCCCGACATTAAGATTGCCGACTTCGGGACCCGCCGCCGCCACTCGCACCTCTGGCAAGATTGGTGCGTCAACGCATTGAAGGAAGGGCTGGGTTCTGCGTTCATCGGTACCTCCAACGTGCTGATGGCCATGAAGAGCGATCTTGAAGCCATCGGCACCAACGCCCACGAATTGCCAATGGCCATGGCCGCGCTCGCCAATACCGAAGACGAAATGCGCCGCGCACCCTATCGCGTTCTGTGCGACTGGCAGGAACTCTACGACGGCAACCTGCTGGTCGTTCTACCGGACGCCTTCGGAACCGCCTCATTCCTGCGAGACGCGCCGGACTGGGTTGCCGACTGGAAGGGCTTCCGCCCCGATAGTGCCGATCCGGTGGACGGCGGCGAGGAGATCATTGCCTGGTGGAAGTCCAAGGGACAGGACCCGCGTGACAAGCTGATCGTCTTCTCCGATGGCCTCGATGTCGAGGAGATCGAGCGTGTCTACACGCACTTCCGCGGCCGGGTGCATATGAGCTTCGGCTGGGGAACTAACCTCACCAATGATTTCCATGATTGCGCACCGCAGCCCACCGACGACTTCGACGCGATATCGCTGGTTTGCAAGGTGACGCAGGTGGCCGGCCGGCCAGCGGTGAAACTCTCCGACAACCCGGAGAAAGCGACCGGCGATCCGGCCGAGATCGCCCGCTATCTGCGAGTCTTCGGCGAGGCGGGGCGTATTAAGCGGCCAGTGCTCGTTTGATCTCCAGGCCGAAAACGGCAACGCCGCCCGTTAGGGCGGCGTCTTTATAAGTCAGCTCTTGCTTGTTCAGGTCAAGCTTCGAAAGGCTTGGTGGCGAGCCACTTCTCCAACCAGTGGATGTCATAGGCGCCGTCGATGATATCGGCGTTCTTCAGCATGTTGTTGAAGAGCGGTATCGTCGAGTCGATACCGTCGACCACGAACTCGTCCAGGCACCGGCGCAGGCGCATCAGGCACTCGACGCGGTTTCGGCCATGAACGATCAGCTTGCCGATCATGCTGTCGTAGTAGGGCGGGATCGTATAGCCCTGATAGACACCGCTATCGACGCGGACCCCCAGGCCTCCCGGCGGATGCCAATACGTGATCTTGCCGGGCGATGGCGCGAAGGTGGCGGCGTTCTCGGCGTTGATGCGGCACTCGATGGCATGGCCGTTGAAGTGAACGTCCGACTGGCGGAAGCTCAGTGCCTGACCGGAAGCCACCTTGATCTGCTCGTTGACGAGGTCGATGCCGGTGATCATCTCGGTGACCGGGTGCTCGACCTGCAAACGGGTGTTCATCTCAATGAAATAGAACTCGCCGTTCTCATAGAGGAACTCGATGGTGCCGGCGCCCGAATAATTGAGTTCCGCCATGGCGTTGGCGACGATCTTGCCGATCCTGGCACGCTCGTCATCATTGAGGGCCGGCGAGCGGGCCTCTTCCATGACCTTCTGATGGCGACGCTGAAGGGAACAGTCTCGTTCGCCGAGATGTACGGCGTTGCCCTGGCCGTCGCCGAGCACCTGCAACTCGATGTGGCGCGGCTTCAGGAGATATTTCTCAATATAGACGGCGTCGTCACCGAAGGCGTTCTTCGCTTCCGTCTTGGCGGCCGACATGGCGGACGGCAACTCCGCCTCGTTCATGGCAACGCGCATGCCACGGCCGCCGCCACCCGCCGACGCCTTGACCAGCACCGGATAACCGACTTCGGCGGCAACCTTGAGCGCGTCTTCCTCGGATTCCACAGCGCCGTCCGAGCCGGGCACCACAGGAATACCAAGTCGCCTGGCGGTCGCCTTGGCCTCGATCTTGTCGCCCATGATACGGATATGGTCGGCAGACGGCCCGATGAAGGTGATGTTATGGGCGGCTAGAATGTCGGCGAAGCGGGCATTCTCGCTGAGGAAGCCATAGCCCGGATGCACTGCTTCGGCGCCAGTGATTTCACAGGCGGCGACGATGTTGGGAATATTGAGGTAGCTGTCGCGCACCGGTGCCGGACCAATGCACACGCTCTCGTCGGCGAGGCGGACATGCATGGCGTTGGCGTCCGCCGTCGAATGGACGGCAACGGTACCGATGCCAAGCTCCTTGCAGGCGCGCAGCACCCGAAGGGCGATTTCGCCGCGGTTGGCGATGAGGATCTTTTCGAACATGGGGCTGGTCACTCGATGATCAGCAGCGGTTCGCCGAATTCGACCGGCTGGCCGTTCTCGACGAGCACCGCGGTAACACGACCGGCGCGAGGGGCCGGAATGTGGTTGAGGTGCTTCATGGCCTCGATGATCATCACCGTCTGGCCTTCTTTGACCATATCGCCCACTTCGACAAATGAGCGAGAGCCAGGCTCCGGCGCCAGATAGACGGTCCCGACCATGGGGGAGGGCACGGCACCAGGATTCACCGCCGGATCGACAGACTTGGCCGTTTCGGCGACAGGCGCCACTATGGGGGCGGGCGCGGCCATTGCCGGCGCGGCCCAGCCACCACCTTGGGTAATGGTTACCGGCGCCGCCGTCCGAGCCACGCGGATCTTCAGCTTTTCCTGCTCTACCTCGATCTCGGTGAGATTGGTCTCGTCGAGGATGTTGGCAAGCTGGCGGATCAGTTCGTAGTCAAAGGTCTGGGGCATCGGTTCTCACCGGATTGGGACGGCGGTCACCCTTTCAGGAGACCGGCGAGGGCTTCGAGCGCGAGTGTGTAGCCGAGGGGGCCAAGGCCGACGATCACTCCGGCCGCCACGGGCGACACGAAGGACCGATGCCGAAAACTCTCGCGGGCATGGACGTTTGAAATATGGACTTCGATCACGGGAACACCGGTTCCCTTGATCGCGTCGTGGAGGGCGATCGACGTGTGGGTATAGGCGCCGGGGTTCATCACCACGCCGGCTCCGCGCCGCCCGGCCTCCTGGATCCAGTCTACGAGTACGCCTTCATGGTTGGATTGGCGGAACTCGACGGCTGAAAATCCCAGTGCATCGGCCTTTTCGCGGCAGTTCGCCTCGATATCGGCAAGAGTGAGCGATCCGTAGATGCCCGGTTCTCGTGTTCCGAGAAGATTGAGGTTCGGTCCGTTGAGGATGAACACTTCAATGGGCAATCGGTCGGTTCCCTTTCAGGTCGGTGCAGAAGCTGCCGCAACCCTTACAGGGCAGCGACCGGCTTCCTTATAGGCATATGCCGCGCCGAAAAAAAGAGGCCGCGCCAATTCATCCCCGTCCGTGGGAACCCATCTTGTTCGCGGTTCCGACCAACGATCAGCAGGTCGTCTTGCCGCAAGCGCGCATCGCCTCAATCTTGCTATTGAGTTCGGAAAAGCCGACGGCTCCATAAACCAGTTCATCACCGATGATATAGGCGGGCGTGCCGTTGATATTGAGCTTGTGTGCAAGGTCGTAGGATTGGCTGATCGCCGCTGCCACTTCCGGCTTGGCAGCGGTTTCCTTCACCTTTGCCTCGTCGAGGCCGGCCTTGGCCGCCGCCGCGAGGGCACGGTCGCCATCGGCTTGGCCACGGGAGCCCAGCAAGTCGAAGTGGAAAGCCTCATAGGCCTTGGGGTCAAGGATATTAACGGCGGCTGCTACCTTTGCCGCCTCGACGGATCCTTCGCTCAGGATGGGAAACTCCTTGAGGATGATCTTGACGTCTTTCTCCTTGTCGAGAATGGCGCGGGTATCGGAAAGGGCTTTTTTGCAATAGCCGCAGTTGTAGTCGAAGAACTCGACCAGCGCGATCTTGGCGTTGGGATCTCCGAGGACTGCCTGGTAGGGCGAGGAGAAGATGGCCTCTCGGTTCGCCTGGATGGCATCGGTCCGTCCCTGCTCCTCGGCCATCTTGTTGCGGGCGTCGAGCGCTTGCAACGCGTCGGCAATCACCTCCGGATGGTCCATCAGGTATGCCTTGACGACATCGCCGATCGCCGCCTTCTGGCTGGCGGTGAAATCCTCGGCGTAGGCGGTGGATGGCAGGAGCGTCGCGGCGACAAGCGTCGCCATCAGGAATTTTCGGCAATGGGCAAACATGCGGCTGCTCCTTGTCCCTGTCGGGAGATGTCGGGTCAATTCGGTCTCTTGTAGGTGATGATGTCGTCGGCGCGCAGCCAAGCCGGCGAACCTGCCTTGAGGCTTTCCTGGGCGCGAATGGCGTATTTCTTGGCGGTATCGATGTCGCCGGAGGCAAAGCTGCCCTGTGCCGATGCGAGGTCGGCCAAGGGGATATTATTTTTGCGAGCATAGGCGATGGCGAGCTGGCGATAACCGACCGGCTGGTCAGGATCGTCGCCGATCCCTTTGGTGAGGGCGGCGATGGCCTCGTCGGTCAGCTTTGCATCGCCGGTACCCACCAGCGCCTGCCCAAGCAAAACACGGATAAGGCCCGCGCTCGGTGCCAGTGCGACTGCTTTCCGGAGGGGAGGCAACGCATCCCTTGGATTTCCGGTTTCCAGCAGGATCTGCCCTTTGAGTTCCCAGAAATAGGGATTGTTCGGCGAGCGCTTGATCAAAGCGTCCATACGGGCCAAGGCGGATTTCGGATCGGAAAAGCGATAGGCGACGATGGCGCGGGCATAATCGGCCGCAAGGCTGGTGTCGGATGGCGGGTAGAGCCGCAGCACGCTCTGGCCATTGCGGGTGAAGGCCGCGAACTTGGCGCGGACGAGGTCATGACGCTCTTTGAGCGACGGGTCGTCGGGCTTGTCGAAGAATTTTGACTTGTGGGCCAGTTCGTCGATCATAGCGATACGGTCGGCGGCCATGGGGTGAGTTTGAACGTATGGGTCGACATGCGCGGACATGAACATCTGTTGCCCGGCGAAACGCTGGAATGTCTCCAGCATGCCCTTGGCGGACTGGCCCGTCTGGTCGAGATACTTCAGCGCCAGCTGGTCGGCGGTCGTTTCGTTTTCGCGGGCATACATCAGCAGACCACGCTGGCCGAACTGCATGCCACCGGTAGCGACCGCGCCGGCCGCCGCGCCACCACCTCCTGCCACGCCCGCCGCGACACCGCCTAGCAAGGCAATGGCCGTCAGGATCTGCATCCTGCGGATTTCGGACCGGAGCTGGGCGAGGTGATTGGCCGCGAGATGACCGATCTCGTGCGCCAGGACGCCGATCAGTTGATTGGGCGTCGTGGAATCGATGATGGCACCGGCATTGACGAAGATATGCCGACTGTCGGCGACGAATGCGTTGAAAGTATCGTCATTGACCAGCTTGACCTGAACGGTGGCCGCGCCGAGACCAGCTGCTTTCAACAGTGGTCGTGTGTAGTCGGCAATCAGGGCCTCCGCTTCGGCGTCGCGCAACAGGGAAATTCCGCGCCCGCGCTCGGCAGCGAACGACGGCATTGAAGACGAGACGACAATTGCCGCGGCCGTGATGACGGCAACGGAGGCGCGGTAGAAACTGATCATCGTGGCGCGATTCACCATCGGAAGTCTCGTCAGTGTGTCTTTGGCCTGATAAAGGGCAGAACGCAGGCTCGGTGCAATGGAAAAATCCCGAGCAGCAGCGCTTGGCGATAGACTGCCGGCCATCTCAGGCAAAATCGTGGAGGGGGACATGCTGGTTTCGCGGCGGAGTGATGTGGCGCCCTTCCTGGCCATGGACGTACTGTCGGATGCCAACCGTCTCGCGCGCGAAGGGCGGGATATTATTCATATGGAGCTTGGCGAACCCGGAGCGCCTGTGCCGACCGCCGTGCGCGTCGCCGCCGAGGCAGCCCTCTCTCGCGGCCGTATTGGCTATACCGAGGCATTGGGCATTCCGGAGTTGCGTGCCCGCATCGCCCGCCTCTACGCCGATCGCTATGGTGTCGACGTGCCGGCCGAGCGGGTTGCCGTCACCGGGGGCTCCTCCGGGGCCTTCAACTTGGCCTTCCTTGCCATGTTCGATGTTGGCGATCGCGTCGGTCTGCCGACGCCTGGTTATCCAGCCTATCGGAATATCTTGACTGCGCTCGGTCTTGAGGTGGTGGAAATTCCGACCACCGCCGAGGCGCGTTGGCAGGCCAGCGCTGCCGCCATAGAGATGGTGCACGCCGAACGACCGCTTGCCGGAATCATCGTAGCGAGCCCCAACAATCCTTCGGGAACCATGATGACGCGCGACGGCCTCAAATCGCTGGTCGCCGCCTGTCGCGATATGAAGATCGCCCTCGTCATGGACGAGATTTATCATGGGTTGGTTTATGACGGCGACGAGGTAACGGCGCTGGAGTTCTCCGACGACGTCGTGGTCGTCAACTCCTTCTCGAAATACTTCTGCATGACTGGTTGGCGCGTCGGCTGGATGGTGCTTCCGGAGCAATTGGTCCGGCCGGTCGAGCGTCTCGCTCAGAACCTCTTCATCTCGCCGTCAGAGCTGTCACAGCGTGCCGCCCTCGGTGCTTTCGCGGCGGGTGAAGAACTGGAAGCGGTGAAGGCCGGCTATTCTGCGAGCCGTCGACTGCTCCTGGAGCGTATGCCGCGGATCGGTCTCGATCGCTTTCTGCCAGTCGATGGCGCTTTCTATTTCTACGCCGACGTCAGCCGCCATACCAACGACAGTCTCGATTTCTGCCGCCGTATGCTGAATGAAGCGGGGGTAGCCGCAACACCCGGCCTCGACTTCGATACCGGGCGCGGCTCAACTTATGTGCGCTTTTCCTTCGCGGGACGCACGGACGCCATTGCCGAGGCCTGCGAGCGGCTCGGGGGCTGGTTGAGGTAGGAGACTTACGCCTTCACGTAGACCCAGGCTTCCGCTCCGGACCTCAGCGTCACCAATATGCGCTTGTAGTCGGCGACCTCGTAACCATCGGCGGCGATGAGCTCGTCTGGGGTCATTTCGAAGACGACGCCGGGCACTTCATCGTCCAGATTCCCACTTGGTGAGACGATCGGGTGATGCGTCTCTCCCGACTGCCGCAGAACGTCCGGGTCGGTGATCTCCACCATCGCTCGATGCCAGCCGACCATGGCGTCGGCCCGACCTTTCAGTTCCCGCCCGAAATTGGCGAGTTGCACCGACTTGAGCTGCAAGGTTCCGTAGGAAAACAAAAGCACGCTTTCCGCCATGACGAGCTCCTTCCTTTTTCTTGGCGCGATGCCCGATACAACAAGGCCGCCCAGGTTTACCGGGGCGGCCTCGATTGGTTTGCTTCGAACAATCCTCAGAAGAACGAACGGCGCTGCCACCAACCAGTCTTCTTCGGATGGTTGGACTCAGGTTCCGGTTCCGGCTCTGGTTCGGGTTGGCGGACCGGCTCGTTGGCTTCCACTGACTTTTCGACCAGTTCGGCAACGCTTTCGAGCGGCAGATGAACAGGCGACGTTGCCGGCACACTATCCTCAGGCACGTCTTCGGCCTGTTCGGCCTCTGCTGCGAGTGCTTCGACCGGTTCGTCGTCGGCCGCGCTGGGGCTTGCAATCGCGGCGGATGCATCATCCGTCACGGACTGTTGGTCGGTGACGACCACTTCGTCGGGGGCTGTCACCGCATCGGCGGAAACGGACTCGCCTTCCTGCGCCACGGCAGCCGACTCGGAGCCAGCATCCTCGTCAAGCTGATGCCGGCGGCGACCACCGCGACGGCCGCGTCGACGCGACCGACGACGCTGCTCGGCCTCGCTTTCGCCTTCAACACGCGGCTCACCATCTTCCTCATCGGTACCGTCTTCTTCGCCTTCCGTCGCCAACTGCTCGGTGCCTTCGGCGCCTTCGACGGCTGCGTCCTGGCCTTCACCGTTGGCAGCGGTCTCGCCACCTTCGATCCGCCGACGCCGACGCCGACGCCGCTTGCGGCGGCCATCTCCGTCCCCACCCCGTTCATCGCGTGAGGCTTGCGCCTTTTCCGGCTCGCTCTCCTCGCCTTCTTCGTCTTCCTCGTCCTCGATTTCCTCGTCAACTTCCTCGTCATAGGGCTGAACGCTCTCTGGCGTCAGCGTCGGCGCGGGCGGCGGCGGGGCGGGGTTGAGGATGATCTCACCGCGCTCAACGGCAAAGTGCTGAGCACCCAGATGCTCGTCGGCCGAGATGGTGATGGTCAGGCCGAAGCGCGCTTCGAGATCTGAAAGGTGCTTGCGCTTCTGGTTGAGGATGTAGAGCGCCACTGCCGATCGTGTACGCACGGTCAGATGGTGTGTCACGCCCTTGATCAACAGGTCTTCGAGTGACCGCAGAACGTGCAGCGCCACGCTCTCGGTGGAGCGGACGATGCCGGCGCCCAGGCAATGCGGGCAGAGCTCGGTGGAGCCCTCGAGCACGCCGGTGCGGATACGTTGGCGGCTCATCTCCATCAGGCCGAAGTGCGAGATGCGTCCCACCTGGATGCGAGCGCGATCGTTCTTCAGGCAATCCTTGAGCTTGCGCTCCACTGCCTTGTTGTTCTTGACCTCCTCCATGTCGATGAAGTCGATCACGATGAGGCCGGCAAGGTCGCGCAGGCGGAGTTGGCGGGCCACCTCTTCGGCGGCTTCGAGGTTGGTGGCGAGCGCGGTATCCTCGATATTGTGCTCGCGCGTCGAACGGCCGGAGTTGACGTCGATGGCGACGAGCGCTTCCGTCTGGTTGATGACCAGATAGCCACCCGACTTCAGCGTTACTTGCGGTGAGAACATCGCATCAAGCTGCGGTTCGACGCCGAACCGGCCGAAGATCGGAATCGGGTCGCGGTAGGGCTGGACGTTCTTGGCATGGCTCGGCATGAGCATGCGCATGAAGTCCTTGGCCTCGCGATAGGAATCGTCGCCGGCCACCAGGACCTCGTCGATGTCCTTGTTGTAGAGGTCGCGGATCGAACGCTTGACCAGCGAGCCTTCCTCATAGACGAGGCTTGGCGCGGAGGACCTGAGCGTCAGCTCGCGCACGTTCTCCCACAAACGCAGGAGATACTCGAAGTCGCGCTTGATCTCGGTCTTGGTGCGAGCGGCGCCGGCCGTCCGAAGGATGACGCCCATGCCTTCCGGCACGTCGAGTTCGTGAGCGATCTCCTTGAGACGCTTGCGATCCTGAACGTTGGTGATCTTGCGGGAAATGCCACCGCCCCGGCCGGAGTTGGGCATGAGCACCGAATAGCGGCCAGCCAGCGAGAGATAGGTGGTCAGCGCCGCGCCTTTGGTGCCGCGCTCTTCCTTGACGACCTGGACCAGCAGGACCTGCCGCCGCTTGATCACTTCCTGAATGCGATACTGGCGCGCCCGACGAACACGGCGCTCGGGCACTTCCTCAAGCGCATCTTCGGCACCGACGCTCTCGACGTGCTCTTCTTCGTCGTCGTTCGAGCGTTCCTCGCCATCGTCATTGATGGTCTCGACGCTCTGGTCGTCGTGGATGTCGATGACCCCACCATTCTCGGGCACCGGAACTTCATCGTCTCCGGATTCGATAATTGGCGTCGCCGCGATGTACGCGTCTTCATAAGCAGGCTGCGGCTCGCCGCCTTCGGCGGGCGCCTCGCTGACGGTTTCCACCGGCCTAGATGCCGCTTTGGCCGCCTGAGCACGAGCTTGCCGATCGCGGTGCATGCGAGCCCGGCGTTCGGTCTCCTCACGCTCCTCAGCCTCTTCGGCTTCGATCAGAGCCTGACGATCGGCCTGGGGAATCTGGTAGTAGTCGGGATGGATTTCGGAGAACGCAAGGAAGCCATGGCGGTTGCCGCCATACTCAACGAAGGCAGCCTGCAGCGACGGCTCGACGCGTGTCACCTTGGCGAGATAAATATTGCCTCTGAGTTGTTTCCTTGTCGCCGACTCGAAATCGAATTCCTCAACGCGGTGTCCACGCACCACTACCACCCGGGTCTCCTCCGGGTGGGTGGCATCGATCAGCATTTTGTTGGCCATAAAGACTGACTCCCGGCCGCATACGATCTCCACACCGCCGCGATCCCGATGGAAAACTCCGGAGAGCTCTCCCTGGGGGCGTCGCGCGCTGGAAGGATCGGCACTGGCCGTAGATAAGGGGGAAGGGAATGGGGAAGGGCGCCGGACCGACCAAGGCCACAAATCGGGAAAAGGCCGATGCTTGACGCCATCCTGCCTCTTCCAAGATCTGCTGTGGCCCCACGACTTTCACGTCCGGCACGTTCTTTCTTTTCAACACCGCCGTTCCTAAAAAAAGCCCGCTCGGCGAAAGCCAATACGGGGGAACGGCGACGAATGCCTGTCGGGTGACCTCATCGGCCACGCGCCGGAGCGCCGAACTTTCCGGTGGATCTACGGGCGTCCTCATATGCTTCCCGCAACGCGGCAGACCGCCGGTCGGAACGCAACAAGCGAAGGACTGAGTTTCACGCATCGGCCGGAAAACCACACCGGCGGTGACGCTGATCTCTCAGACCCCCGACTACCGATCTCATTCCACCGCTTTTTCAAGCAGGCGGCGAATCGGTTGGACGCTCTCAAGTACCGAGAGCAAGGATTCGGGCTCCGATCTCTTATTACTTGCGTGAAGTCACATATGCAAGGTGATCAAATAGGCCGTCGATCAATTCCTCGCAATGTGAAGCGTCTCCCATTAAATGCAGCGTGACGCAGGAATGTTTAACCAAATGCGCTTAGTTACTGTCGGGTGAATGGCCTCCGATCCGGGGGGAGACATCTCGTCCGGAGAGGGGAGTTGCCATCCTGTCCGTCTGTGGCAGTTTGGGCCGATCATGGGATCGTGGGAGCGATCATTTGACGACCGTCGCAAACCGCTTTGCAGTCTTTTTTCGTGTCGTCACGGTGGCGGTGATGACGCTCGTCTGCCTGACGGCTGGCGTGCTCGCCGAGGGCGCGCCTGTGGCAACCGATGGCCGCGTCGTTGGTGATGACAGCCGCACCCGCTTCGTGCTGGATATCTCCGGTGAGGTCGACCTCAGTGCCTTCACGCTCGGCGAACCTTACCGCGTCGTCATCGACTTGCCCGAGGTCGACTTTCACCTGCCACCAGGGACTGGTTCCACCGGCCGGGGCCTCGTTGCCGATTGGCGCTACGGTCAGTTCGCGGCCGGGCGATCGCGCATCGTGCTCGACGTCACTGGTCCGGTGAAGATCGATAAGGCGTTCGTGTTGCCCGCGGTCGAAAACCAGCCGGCCCGCCTGGTACTCGACCTTCTCAAGACCACGACCGCTGCGTTCGAGGAGGACTTGAGAAAAAGCCAGCTCGCACGTGACAGCGCCAATGAAGCGCCGGTGCAGAAGGCCGACCAGTTGCCACCGCCCGACCGCAGCAAACGGGAGAAGCCGCTGATCGTCATCGATCCCGGCCACGGTGGTGTCGACTCCGGCACCGTCTCGTCGTCGGGCGTCATGGAAAAGGACATTGTCCTGGCCTTTGCCATGAAGCTGCAAGAACGCCTCGAACAGACTGGAAAGGTGGCCGTGCTGCTCACACGCAGCGATGACACCTTCCTGCCGCTCGCCTCGCGGGTGCAGTTCGGGCGCGACCACGCAGCCGACCTGTTCCTTTCGGTTCACGCCGATTCCGAGCACGAGGGTTCGGTGCGAGGCGCCACGGTCTACACGTTGTCCGACAAGGCATCCGACCAGGAAGCGGCGGCGCTGGCTGCCAAGGAAAATGCCTCCGACCTCATCGCCGGTCTCGACCTGCAGAAGGAAGCCGACGGCGTGACCGACATTCTGGTCGATCTCACCCGGCGGGAAACGCGCAACTTCTCCGCCGCATTTGCCAACGGGCTGGTCGGCGATCTTGCGTCCACGACGCGGATGATCAAGAATCCGCGTCGATCGGCTGGATTCCAAGTGTTACGTGCCCATGATGTTCCCTCGGTGCTCGTGGAGATCGGCTACCTTTCCAACGATCAGGACGAAAAGTTGCTGACCTCCGACGAATGGCGCTCGCGCGTTGCCGACGCTACCACGCAGGCGGTACTGCGTTTCTTCGGTCAGAAATACGCCTACCTCGGCAAATAGCCACTGCTGGCTGACTGTTGCGGCCAAGCAACGCCACGGCCCCGCCTTCGCCACAAAGAGCGGCGAACGTCCGGCCTCACGGAAACATTCGCATTCTGCGGCGTTTTAAGGTATCGGCTGCCCCAAAAGCCGACGTACGAGCAGTCAGGCGTGCCGGGTTTCGACCCACCGCCAAGGCGGGTGGTAAAGTCGGTTCGGCCGGTGTCGACGGGAATGATGGACGGGACATGATCTTCGTAAGATTTTTCGGCTGGGTTTTCTCGATCACGGCGTTGCTGTTCCTGGTGGTAGCCAGCGGCGTGGCCGTCTATATCCATTCCCTCAGCACCGATCTGCCCGACACCAACCAGTTGCGCAATTACCAGCCGCCGGTGGTTACACGCATCCATGCCGCCGACGGTGAACTCGCCTCTGAATACGCTCACGAGCGGCGGCTGTTCCTGCCGATCCAAATGATTCCCGATCGGGTCAAGCAGGCGTTCATTTCCGCCGAGGACAAAGACTTCTACACCCATCCCGGCATCGACCTTCTGAGTCTCGCCGGCGCGGCCGTCAAAAATCTGGACACGCTCGTCTCCGGCTCCAAGAAGCGCATGGTTGGCGCCTCGACCATTACCCAGCAGGTCGCCAAGGTCTTTCTGCTCACCAATGAGCGCACAATCGACCGCAAGCTGCGCGAGGCGCTGCTGACGCTGAAGATCGAGCAGACGTATACCAAGGACCAGATCCTGGAACTGTATCTCAATGAGATCTATCTGGGTTTCCGATCTTATGGCGTCGCCGCCGCTTCGCTCGCTTATTTCGACAAGCCGCTGTCCGACCTGAAACTCGAGGAGGTGGCCTATCTGGCCGCGCTTCCCAAGGGGCCGGAAAATTACAATCCCTACCGCAGCCGGCAGGCGGCGGTCGAACGCCGCAATTATGTCATTCAACAGATGGTCGCCAATGGTTACGCGACGCGCGAGGAGGGCGACGCGGCCATGAAAGCGCCGCTTGTCATCGCCGAGCGCAATCAGTCGGCCAAGGTGTTTGCTTCCGACTATTTTGTCGAGGAGGTACGCCGGACCTTGCTGACGATGTACGGCGAGAAAGGGCTTTACGAGGGCGGGTTGTCGGTCCGCACCACGCTCGATCCAAAAATGCAGGTGATCGCTCGCGGTGTCCTTCAACGTGCGCTTTTGCGTTACGATGAGGCGCATGGCTGGCGCGGAGCGAAGAAGCAGATCGACGTGACTGGCGATTGGGGCATTCCACTTGCCGCAGAAGCGGCACTGTCGGACGTGCCTGAATGGAACCTTGCCGTGGTGCTCGGCTTTGACGGTGATGCTGCCCGGATCGGCCTTCAGCCGTCGAAGGGCCCCACCGGCAATGTCAATGGCGAGCGTGTCGAAGGCGTCATCACTCTCGATCAGCTGAAATGGGCAAAATGGGACAGCGGCCCGAAGCGGGGTGCACCCGTGAAAGCCGCCTCGGATGTGCTTTCGGTTGGCGACGTGATCTATGTCGAGAAGACCGGTAATGCCGTCGGCACGCTCGAGGCCTATCGGCTCCGGCAGTTTCCGGCCATTTCCGGCGCGCTGGTGGCCATGGACTCCAACACGGGCCGTGTCCGCGCCATGGTTGGCGGTTTTTCCTTCGCGGAAAGCGAATTCAACAGGGCGACGCAGGCGATGCGCCAGCCGGGGTCGTCGTTCAAGCCCTTTGTTTACTCCGCGGCGCTCGACAACGGCTATACGCCGGCTTCGGTGATCATGGACGCGCCGATCGAGATCGACCAGGGCGCGGGCCTCGGCATGTGGCGGCCGCAAAACTATGGCGGTGGCTATATCGGTCCGGCGACGCTCCGCACAGGCATCGAACAGTCGCGCAACCTGATGACGGTGCGCCTTGCCCAGGACATGGGCATGCCGCTCGTCGCCGAATACGCACGTCGCTTCGGTATCTACGACAACATGCAGCCGGTGCTCGCCATGTCGCTTGGTGCCGGCGAGACGACGGTGATGCGCCTCGTTAACGCCTATGCCATCATTGCCAACGGCGGCCGCCGCGTACAGCCGACTCTGATCGACCGCGTCCAGGATCGCTTTGGACGGACGGTCTACAAGCATGATCAGCGGGTCTGCGAAGGCTGTAACGCCGACGATTGGAAGGGCCAGGACGAGCCTCAACTGGTTGATGAGCGCGAGCAGGTGCTCGACCCGATGACCGCCTATCAGATCACCTCGATGATGGAAGGCGTCGTCCAGCGCGGCACGGCCACCGTGATCAAGAGCCTCAATCGTCCCATCGCCGGCAAGACCGGTACCACCAATGACGAGAAGGACGCCTGGTTCGTCGGCTTCACGCCTGAACTGACCGTCGGAATCTTCCTCGGCTTCGACACGCCCAAGCCCATGGGGCATGGATCAACCGGCGGCTTGATCGCCGCTCCGGTTTTCCGCGATTTCATGGGCCAAGCGCTGGTCGGTCAGCCGCCACAGGAATTCAAGGTTCCCGACGGCATGACGCTCATCCCGATCAATCGCAAAACCGGCATGCGCGCCTACGAGGGCGAGAGCGCCATCATTGAGGCGTTCAAGCCGGGCACCGGTCCGTCCGACGTCTATTCCGTGATCGGTGGCGACGGCGTGGCCTGGGGTGTCCCCACCCAAGTTAATCCCGAGGCCGACAAGGCAGCAGTGAGTGGTACCGGCGGTCTCTATTGACGGCCGGATTTTAGGCCACCATGTGTGAAGGCGAACCCGAAAGTCGCCTAAGTGTTTCTCGGCGCATAATGCTACCGCGCGAAGCTGGTTCTTTGACGGCGGAGCGGGGCGGAATAGGCAGCCGATGGGTTTACATCCGCAGCGTCCATTCATATGGTCCGCCGCGCCCGTGATCGACGACGGGTGCCCGCCGATGGCTATCGCCACGGTGACAACTCAACCTTACGACTGGAGCTCACGTCCATGCGAGCCGAAATCGAGGCCATCGTCGACGAGATCAAGCAGGGTATGGCCCTGCTGAGGAGGCATCTTTGACTGGGATGCCTCCCAGCAGCGCATGGCCGAGCTGAACGGTTTCGTCGAAGATCCGACCCTGTGGAACGATCCTGAGCGCGCGCAAAAGATCATGCGCGAGCGGACCGATCTCGAAAGCCGAATCAATGGGTATCTCAAGCTCGATCGCGATCTCAAGGATAGCGTCGAGTTGATCGAACTTGGCGAGATGGAAGACGACGCTACCGTTGTCGCCGACGCCGAGAACACCCTGCGCGGCCTCAAGGACGAGATTGCCCGCCAGCAGGTGGAATCGATGCTGTCCGGCGAGGCCGACTCCAACGACACCTATATCGAGGTGAACTCGGGCGCCGGTGGCACCGAGAGCCAAGACTGGACCAATATGCTCCTGCGCATGTACACGCGCTGGGCCGAGCAGCATGGCCACAAGGTCGAACTGCTCGAAGTCCACGATGGCGAGGAGGCTGGCATCAAGAGTGCGACGGTGCTCATAAAGGGCCACAACGCCTATGGCTGGCTAAAGACCGAGTCTGGCGTTCACAGGCTGGTGCGCATTTCGCCTTTCGACAGCCAAGCAAGACGGCATACATCGTTTTCGTCCGTCTGGGTCTATCCTGTGGTCGACGACAAGATTGAGATCGAGATCAACGAGAGCGATTGCCGCATCGACACCTACCGCGCTCAGGGCGCCGGCGGTCAGCACATCAACACCACCGATTCGGCGGTGCGCATTACTCACCGCCCGTCGGGAATCGTCGTCTCCTGCCAAGCCGAGAGATCGCAACACAAGAACCGCGCCACGGCCTGGAACATGCTACGTGCCCGCCTCTACGAGGCTGAGCTGAAGAAGCGCGAGGAGAAGGCCAACGCCGAGAATGCCGGCAAGACCGACATCGGCTGGGGGCACCAGATCCGTTCCTACGTCCTGCAGCCCTACCAGTTGGTCAAGGATCTGCGGACCGGTGTCGAGAGCACCGCGCCGTCGGACGTTCTCAACGGCGACCTCGATCCCTTTATGGAGGCGGCGCTCGCTCAACGCGCCTTTGGCAAGCAGCCGGCCGAGATTTCGGATATCGACTGAGCAGACGCTTAAGTCGAACGAGAAAAGGCGGGGTGCCGAGCACCCCGCCTTTTCAGTATCACGGGTGATTATCTTCGCGGAGCCATGCCCCGCTACGCGGCGACCGACAGGCCCTCAAGGCAGAAGACTCGCCAGCCGGTTCCCTGCGTTGATGTAATTGACCGGATTGAGCGGCACACCGTTGATGCGGGTCTCGTAGTGCAGATGTGGACCGGTTGAGCGGCCGGTGGAACCCACCTCACCGATAACGGTATCGCGTGTCACGCGGTCTCCAACCTGGGCAATGATGCGAGACATGTGGCCGTAGCGGGTCGTGACGCCGTTGCCGTGGTCGACCTCAACCATATTGCCATAGCCTCCCGACCAGCCGGCCACCGTGACGACACCGGGTGCTGTGGGCCGAATGTCGGTGCCTGTGGGCGAGCGGAAGTCGATACCGGCGTGAAATGCCAGCGAACCGAGAAATGGATCGCGACGCGACCCGAAATTGGACGTCATGTCGCCGCCGGGCATGGGGCGGATAAGCGGCAGACGGGCCGCTTCGGCTTTGACCAGCTCAATGCGGCTGAAAGCCATATCGGCTTCCTGCATGGCGGAGGAAAGAGCCTGTGCGCCTCCTATGGGGATGTAGGGGCCACCGACGGCGTCTTGCAAATCCGCCGAAGCTTCCGGCACATTCACTCTCAAACCGGCGTCGGCAATGACCCCCACAGCTGCGTCGACGCGTGAATTGGCAGCGTCAGCGATGGCCTCTACCGCCTTCGCCTGCTCGGAGTCGACGGCGGCGAGATGACTGGAGATTGCTTTTAAATCCGGCTTGCCGTCTGAGGTGCGCAGGTCGACCTTGGCTACGTCGGCCTTTGGCGACGTCGAAGTTAGCGCATCGAACTGACGGTCTACCAGACTGGCGCTGCCGTCATCGGCATACGCATTGATGGAGCCGGTCATGTCGGTTGAGTCGAGAGCCGCATGTTTTTCGGCGGGGACCGCTGCGTTGTGGCCGTCGATGAGGCCGATGCTGCGTGCCTTGTCGATCAGTTCGCCGACTGCTCGTTGCCGGTCCGCGATGCCCTGCTGGGCCGACATGATCTTCTCGACCTTTTCGTCCATCGCGACGCTGTCGAGAATCTGCCGGCTGGAGATGCGATCGATTTCCGAGCGAAGACGGGCGATGCGGTCCTCATAGGCCTGCTGCATGTTGGCGTTGCGCTCGCGAACCAAGTCGAACAGGTCGTCACGAAATACCAGATAGGTCGTCGCCGCGAGAAAGCCGAGTGATACCGCCAGAAAGAGGGTGAGACCGCCGAACAGGGCCAGCGGGCTAAAGGTGTACGTACGGGTATTGTCCCGGCTGATGATGACGATACGTCTCGCCGAACTCTGGCTGCAATATCGATCTGCGGCTTGCGGTCTCATCATCAACGCGACGCTCCAAGGGGGCACTGGCCGCATCACCGACATGCGGTAGGCGGAGCCCCGTTGAGCGCGATTAGAAACTGTTAGGGTTAATGAAGGCTTGAAGCGCATCCACGACAGCGTGTGCGCGGCTCGTTCAGAGTGCCTTGACCGCCGCCAACACGTCTTCGGCGTGGCCTTCAACCTTGACCTTAGGCCAAGCTCTCGCCACCGTTCCATCGGCCGCGATCAGGAAGGTAGAGCGGATAATACCGAAATACTTTTTGCCGTAGAGCGACTTTTCACCCCAGGCTCCGTAGCTTTCCGCCACCTTGTGTTCCGGATCGGAGCCGAACGCCACCGTCAGCTTATGCTTGACGCGGAACTTGCCGTGCTTCTCCACCGTATCCGGCGAGATTCCGATTACCGTCGCTCCCGCCTTTTCGAATTCGTCCGCCAGACAGGAAAAACCAATTGCCTCACGGGTGCAGCCCGATGTGTCGTCCTTGGGATAAAAATAAACGACGATCGGCCGGCCCCGCAGAGCGGCGAGCGAAACCTCGCCCTGGTCGGTCGGCAGGGTAAAGTCGGGGGCAGGGGATCCAACAGCAACAGTGGTCATCGGGCGGTCTCCGGCTTTTAAGTTGTCTTTATCCTCCGGTTGACGCCTCGGAGCAATAGGCCGCCGACGTGCTCGCCATCAGGGAACGGACGCGGGAGCGTTCCCTAATCAACAGATATCCGTGCTGGTCGGCGAGTGTTTTAGGCTCGGCCGTGAGCGCCTCGCATGAACGGCTCGGTTCACTCAGCATGACGATACGACATTTCCGGGCGGACAAAGGCAAAGGAGCCTTTTGCGGCAGGATATTCCCACCAAAAATTGTACTTTTCAAATTACAGGATATAAGTAATTATATCGGTGTTTTTTAAAACAAGTCGCAGTTTTGAGCTTTTTTGCGCGAGATTTCCCCTCGCACCCTCCATCCTTTTTAAGGAGGACGCAATCGTGATTGTGCCATTGAAACAAGGGTTTACCACCCACTTGGAATTTGAGGGTATGCCTCCCATTCCCGTCGTCTGTCGCGTCAAGGCCGGCTTCCGAAGCGACGGAAGCCTCTCTGTTGAGGGGGAGGCCGATGTCGCCGGAGACTTCACCTACATGATTGGTGTTTGCGGACGTATCAGCATGGGTGCTGGCCGTCGTAAAGTCGGGGTTCGGATTGCTGCTGCCGATGCCGAGCACGGCGTGGTCCGCTTCCTGATCCGGGATCCGGTACTCGACGCTGTTGCCTAGAAGGCGGCAGCCAGTCAGGTCGTTTCAATATTCTCCAAAGCAAACGGGGCGCCGAAGCGCCCCGCTTTTCATGAACGATAGTGAAGCTATCAGGCGATCTTGGGGTCGAGTTCGCCCGAAGCGTAACGCTTGGCCATGTCGGCGAGCGGAATCACCTTGATCTTCGAGCCGTTACCGGCGGCGCCGAATTCCTCATAGCGCTGCTTGCAGACCTTCTGCATGGCGGCCATGGCGGGCTTCATGAAGGAGCGCGGGTCGAACTCGGCCGGCTTCTCCGCAAAGAACTTGCGGATGGCACCGGTGATCGCCATGCGGCAGTCGGTGTCGATGTTGACCTTGCGCACACCGTGCTTGATGCCGTTGACGATCTCTTCGACCGGAACGCCGAAGGTCTGGGGCATCTTGCCGCCGTAGGCGTTGATGACGTCGAGAAGGTCCTGCGGAACCGACGACGAGCCGTGCATGACGAGGTGCACGTTCGGCATACGCTCGTGGATCTCCTTGATGCGGTAGATGGCGAGCACGTCGCCGTCCGGCTTGCGGGAGAACTTGTAGGCGCCGTGGCTGGTGCCCATGGCGATGGCCAGGGCGTCGACCTTGGTGCGCTTGACGAACTTCACGGCTTCGTCCGGGTCTGTCAGCAGCTGTTCCTTGCTGAGCACGCCCTCGGCGCCGTGGCCGTCTTCCTTGTCGCCCTTACCGGTCTCGAGCGAGCCGAGCACGCCGAGCTCACCTTCGGTCGAGGCGCCAACCAGATGCGCCAGCTCGGCCACGCGGCCGGTGACGTTAGCATTATAGTCGAAGTCAGCCGGGGTCTTGCCGTCAGCCTTGAGCGAGCCGTCCATCATAACCGACGAGAAGCCATTGGTGATGGCCGAAAGGCAGGTGCCCTCCGAGTTGCCGTGATCCTGGTGCATGCAGACCGGGACATCCGGGTAGAGCTCGATGGCAGCCTTGATCAGATGGCTGAGCACGATGTCATTGGCGAACGCGCGAGCACCGCGGCTGGCCTGCATGATCACCGGGCTATCGGTCTCCTTGGCCGCGGCCATGACGGACAGCATCTGTTCCATGTTGTTGATGTTGAAGGCAGGCATGCCGTAGCCGTGTTCGGCGGCATGATCGAGCAACTGCCGCAGTGAAACCAGCGCCATAAGGGAACTCCTTCGCGAATTCTTCTGTGATCCCGAGCCCTTCCCGCCTATCAAACGCGACCGGCGAAACAGACTGGCTCATATCTACGACTTTAGCACAATTTACCAGAGGCGAGTTCGGTCAAGGCCGTCGGTTGCGCCAAAAAATCGTGAACGCAATTGATAGTTCGTCTGAATATTCGTGTTTTCCTCGTTGGGCAAATTACAGCCCAAGAGATCAGCTGGCAAGCACTGCCACGTCGACCCGGCGGGCCAGTTGCCGCACATCGTCGGGCGAAGGAAGGTTCGGCCCGATTCGACCGAGTTTGGCTGTTGCAAACGCCACCGCCCGGCGAGCCAGCGCCTCTAGCCCCAGGTTATCGGCGACCGAAGAGGCTATGCCGGCCACCATGGCATCGCCCGCGCCCACCGTCGATAGTGCGTTGACCACCGGTAGGCGGGCCGAAAGCGCGGTGGTGCCCCGCAGGAAGATTGCCCCTTGTTCACCGCGCGAGACGGCGACCAATTCGATACCGAGTGCCTGGATATCCCGGGCCGCGGTGACGATATCGGCCACCTCCTTGAGCGGCCGACCGACCCACGACTCCAATTCCAACCGGTTGGGCTTGACGGCAAACGGCAGGTTGCCACTCGGAGCGGCGAGCGAGGCCGCGAGCGGCGCGCCGGAGGTGTCGAGCACGACGCGACAACGCAGAAGGCTGAGATCGGCGGTGAGCCTCGCCCAAACGCTGGCCGGCTGACCCAACGGCAGCGACCCGGCAAGTACGACCAACGCGCCGTCGACCACTTCGCTCCGCAGCACGTCGAGCACCATGTCATAGGTCTCGTCGTCGAAGGTGAGGCCGGGCAGGTTGATATCCGTCGTCGTGCCGGTAACGATATCGGCGATCTTGATATTGGTGCGGGTATCGCCAGCCGTGCGGACGAAGCGATCCTGGATACCCTTGTCTTTGAAGAAGTCGGTGAAGGTGGCATCGTTGCCACGACCGAGCACGCCGGTCGCCACGACCGGAATGCCCCAGTCGGCGATGCATCCGGCAACATTGATGCCCTTGCCGCCGACATTCGATTGCGCAGCGCGGGCGCGATGGACCTTGCCCGGCGTTAGGTCATCAAGCGTGACGGTGAGGTCGATCGCTGGATTGAGCGTAACGGTGATGATGGGCGAGGTCATAGTCGGCTCCAAAGCGAAAACGTCTCTAGCGTCTTTAATATAGCGGTTTCGCAGGATGGCGCCGTTTCGGCAAGCCCCTCCGCAAGGAAAGGGCGGCTACCGGCTCAGTGCTCGACGTGCAGGCACTTGTGGTGATCGCCCAACACCTCGATCACTCGGCACTCGCCGACGCAACGATGCCCGCAACCACCAACCATTGCTTCCAACTCATCCTTGAGCGCCATCAGGCTCTCGATGCGAGCATTGACCTCGGCCAGCTTGTCACGTGCGATACTGTCGGCTTCCGCGCAGGGTTGGTTCGGATTGTCCTGAAGCGTCAACAACGTTCGAATGGCATCGATCTCAAAGCCGAGATCGCGCGCGTGGCGAATGAATGAAAGACGCTTGAGATCTGGCGCACCGTAGAGGCGACGGTTGCTCTCGCTGCGCGGCGGCGTCGGCAACAAACCGATCTGCTCGTAATAGCGGATCGTCGGTACCTTGACTTGGCTTCGCCGGGAGATTTCGCCAATCGGCATATCCGTCATTTTACGTACTTGCTCCTCTAGCGACTGGAGGATGCAGCCTTAGGGCAGCAAAATCAAGAAGAGCAGCATTCAAGGATTCGCGATGGGCGATATAGCATTAAAAACCCGCTTCAAGGTTGATGGCATGGATTGCGCTGCTTGCGCTGCCCGCGTTGAAGGAGTCGTGGCGAGGCTTGGCGGAGTCGAGGACGTGTCCGTTTCCGTGATGACGGGTTCAATGGTCGTCCACCACGACAAGACCGTCGATCTCGCCGCGCTCGAAAACGCGGTGAGCCGTCTCGGTTACGGCATCAACGCCGAGCGTTCGGAACGCCGCGCCGAACAACACGCCGAAGAAGAGCATGAATGCGACTGCTGCGGCCATGGCGAATCCGGACATGCCGAGCATGCCCATCACGACCATGATCACCATGGCCACGACCATGCGCATGAAGAACATGACCACGCCGAACATGACCACGCTGGTTCGAGCCATTCCGGCCACGATCATGCAGGCCACGTCCACGCCGAGATCGAAGGGGCCTGGTGGAAGTCTCCAGCGGGTTTGCATACGATCGGCGTAGGTCTGGGTATCGTTGCCGCCTATGCGTTCGGCCGGCTTGTACCTGAAGCGGAACGCTGGCTGTTTCTTGCCGTGATGCTTGTCGGCTTGGCACCGATCGCTCTGCGCGCCCTGCGCTTGGCACAGGCCTGGGAGCTGTTCAGTATCGAGACCTTGATGACCATAGCCGCGGTCGGCGCTGTGTTCCTCAATGCCGGCGAGGAAGCGGCGGCCGTGGTGTTCTTCTTCCTGGTCGGCGAATTGTTGGAAGGCCTCGCTGCCCGGAGAGCTCGGTCTTCGATCAAGGCGCTGGCTGGCCTTGTGCCAGAAACGGCGCATCTTGTCGCCGGCGGTACCACGCGCGAGGTTGCCGCCTCGGCACTGGTGGTTGGCAATGAGGTACTGGTTCGCCCCGGCGACCGCGTGCCGTGCGACGGCTTGGTGGTTGCCGGAACTAGCTCTATCGACGAATCCATGGTGACCGGCGAAAGCGTGCCTGTGACGCGCGGCGAGGGCGCCTCCGTCTATGCCGGCACGATCAATGGCGACGGTGTGCTTACCGTTCGCGTCACGGCTCCGGCCGCCGACAACACCATTGCACGCATCGTTCGGCTGGTCACCGAGGCTCAGGAAACCCGCGCTCCCGTCGAGCGCTTCGTCAACCGCTTCGCCAGATACTACACACCGGCAGTGGTAGCCATTGCCGCCGCCGTCGCGGTGCTGCCGCCGCTCTTTGATGGTGATTGGCACGGTTGGATCTACAAGGGGCTTGCCGTCTTGCTCATTGGCTGCCCTTGCGCGTTGGTTATTTCCACGCCGGCCGCCATCGCCGCGTCATTGGCCTGCGGCGCGCGCACCGGACTGCTGATCAAGGGGGGATCGGTGCTCGAGCGTCTGCGCGACATAACCGCCGTTGCCTTCGACAAGACCGGCACGCTGACCGAAGGCATGCCGAAGGTCACTGATGTCGAGAGCTTCGGGGCTGATCGCGATACTGTGCTGCGGTTTGCCGCCTCGCTCGAGGCGTCCTCCAGTCATCCACTGGCCAAGGCTATTCTTGCGGCTGCCGATGGGGCAATCCTCTCACCCGTCGAAGACGGCAGGGCTGTTCCGGGCAAAGGTGTCATTGGCCGTGTCGATGGGCGTGAGTTGTTCTTTGGTTCGGCCGACGCGGCTGCCGAGCGGGCGCAGCCATCGGCCGAGGTGCTCGCCACCGTCGAGCGTCTCGCCGCCGAAGGCAAGACGATCTGCCTTTTGTTGGCGGATGGCGCCGCTCTCGGTCTTGTCGCTCTTCGCGACGCGCCGCGTCCGGATGCCGTTGCCGCCGTTGCCGACCTACGGCGTCGTGGCATCGCTACCGTGATGCTGACCGGCGACAACCCACGCGCTGCCGCCGCCGTTGGCCGCGAACTCGGCATTGATGACGTGCGGGCCGGTCTTCTGCCGGCCGACAAGCAAGCCGCCATCAAGGCGCTGCAGGACAAAGGGTTGATCGTTGCCAAGATAGGGGATGGCATTAACGATGCCCCCGCGCTCGCCACTGCCGACATCGGCATTGCTATGGGCGGAGGCACCGACGTTGCGTTGGAAGCGGCGGACGCTGCCTTGCTCTACGGCCGGGTTGGCGACGTCGCGGCGCTGATCGATCTCTCCCGTCGGACGATGGCCAATATCCGGCAGAACATCACCATTGCGCTCGGGTTGAAAGCCTTCTTCCTCGTGACGACGGTGCTTGGCATCACCGGCCTCTGGCCGGCCATCCTTGCCGACACCGGCGCAACCGTGCTGGTGACCGCCAACGCGCTACGTCTGTTGCGCACCAACCGATAGCGCACCGTTCGCGCCGGCTGGAACGAAGCTTGCTCGGCGGACGGCATGTCTGTCCGCCGGAGACGCTTATGAACCGCCGCGCGTTCCTCTTCGGGACGATTACGAGCCTTGCCATGCCGGCGGTGGCCCGTTCCGGCACGCTCGGCCTCGCCGAACTGCGCGGCAGCCTGACAGCGCCCGAGGCGCGGCCGATCGTTCGCCGGACAGGCGATCGCAGCATGGAACTGCAGGCCGCCATCAACCGGGCTGCCAGAGCCGGCAGGCCACTTTACATTCCCGCCGGTCGTTACGAGGTCTCCAACATCCACCTGCCGGATCGCACTCGCCTTGTCGGCGTGCCGGGCGAAACGCGGCTCGTCTATTCGGGCGGTGGCCGGCTCCTCTATTCGGAAGATGCGCACACCTTGTCGTTGGACGGCTTGGCGCTCGACGGGGCCAACCGGACACTGTCCGACGAGGACGACGGGCTCTTGTCACTCGCCTTCGTCGAGGACCTCGATATCTCCCGCCTCCTCGTGCAGGGCAGTGTCGGCCACGGCATCGCGCTGACCCGAGTGGGAGGCAGCCTTCGCGATTGCCGCGTTTCCGGCGCCGGTGGCGTTGGGATTGTGTCGACCGAGGGGAGGGCGCTTGCCATCGCAGGCAACGCAGTGAGTGATTGCGCGCGCGGCGGCATCCATCTCCGGCGCTGGACGGCGGGAGATGATGGTTCGACGCTGCGCGACAACCGCATAGATCGGGTGGGCGGGGGAGGTATCCGCCTATCCTCCGCCGGTAACGTTCGAATCTCGGACAACGATCTCCGTGCCATCGAAGGAGTGGGCATCGTCGCCGATGCCGGTTCGGTGGGGGCCGCGGTCAGCGGCAACACGATTGATGGCGCCGGGCTCGGCATCGCGCTGCTTGGCGGCAACGGCGACCGCCTGTCCCTAGTCGAGGGCAATACCGTGCGCAACATCGCCGGCGATACGGCGTTGACGGCGGTCGGCGGTCGGTCGGGCGGCGTTGGCATTCATGTTGAGACACCGGGATCGGTGACTGGCAATATCGTTGAAGCCGCGCCGCATCTCGGTCTGTCGCTCGGCTGGGGGGCGACGCTCGGTAGCGTCGTCGCATCCGGAAATGTCGTCAGGCGGACCGGGGTCGGCATCGGCGTGTCGGTGTTGGCACCGCCCGAGCAGGCAACCATCGTTACCGGCAATCTCCTGGTCGAAGTGCCGGGCGGCGCGGTGCGCGGCATGCGGTTTGCCGAGTTCGCAACCGATGACCTCACGCGGATCGGCGCCGCGGCCTGGCCCGGTCTCACGGTTGGGGAAAACCGCGTGGCCTGAGCGTGCACAGGCTGGGGAACAGCTGTGGAGAAGCTGTTCATGATCCTGGAACAAGCTGTGCGCCAGGCGGTGGAAAACCGGTGCGAATGCCTTTGATAACCGCCAGAAGAGCCTGTGGATATCCTGTGGCCTTCATGTGGACGGCTTCCGTCCCACCCGGGAGAGCACGATCACCGGCAGGATGCCGATGAGCACAATGGCCAGTGCCGCCAGCGAGGCTTCCTCATAGGTACCACGTGCCGCTTCGCCATAGAGGTGCGTGGCGAAGGTCTCGAAGTTGAGCGGCCTCAGGAGCAATGTCGCCGGCAATTCCTTGATGCAGTCGACGAACACCAACAGCGCGCCGGCTGCCAGAGAGGCGCGCGTCAGCGGCAAGTGCACGGCGTAAAGCGTATCCCCTGCCGAGCGGCCGAGCGTGCGCGCTGCGTCGTCGAGTGATTTTGGTATCCGAGCAAGTCCGGCGTCGGCGCTGCCGGCGGTGATCGCCAGGAAACGCACCATGTAGGCGTAAATCAGCGCCGCGCCCGAACCGATGAACAGAAGCCCTGTCGACAGGCCGAGCCATTGCCGAACCGCACCGTCGATGGTGCGATCGAGCGGTGCCACCACCAGCAGCACGCCGAGAGCGACGACGGTGCCCGGCATGGCGTAGCCGATCGTTGACAGCCTGAAGATCAACGGACCGGCCCGCCCCGACGACAGTCGCAGTGCGTAGGCGGCGACGACGCCTAACACCAGGGTAAGCAAAGTGGCGCCTCCGGCATAGAGCAGGGTGTCGCGCGCCTCGCCAATGAGCCGGTCGGAGAGGCCTGCGAAGCGCCATCGCGTCCACGCCTCTTCAATGAGGTGGATGGCCGGGATCAGAAAGCCGAACGTCACCGGTAAGGCGCCGAGCGCGAAGAGGCCGATCCCTCTGAGACCGCCGCACCGCTCTGGTCGCAACGTTCGTCCGCGTGAGCCAGAGACATAGCCTTGTCGGCGCCGCGCCCATCGCTCGAGGGAGATCAGCATGACGACGATCGAGAGCAGCAGCAACGCGATTTGGGTGGCGCCGGCCAGATCGTTCTGCGTTATCCAGGTGGTGTAGATCGACACTGTCAGCGTGCGCACGCCGAGGAATTGCGAGGCGCCAACGTCGTTGAGCGCCTCCATCAGCACGAGGCTGACGCCAACGGCGATCGCCGGTCGGGCAAGCGGTAGCGCTACGCGCCAGAACAGTCTCCGGTGCGGTGTGCCGAGCATGCGGGCCGCATCGAACAGGTTTGCCGACTGGGTCAGGAACATCGCCCGCGTCGTGAGATAGACGTAAGGGTAGAGGACCAGGGAAAATAGCAGCACGCAGCCGGGCAGCGAGCGAACGTCAGGTAAGCGGAACTCGCGCGGGCTTGCATAGCCCAGGACCCAGCGGACGGCGCCCTGGAAGCCGCCGGTTGGATGCAGGATATCGAGATAGGCGTAGGCGACGATGTAGGTCGGCACTGCAAGCGGCAACAACAGCGCCCATTCGAGAATGCCGCGTCCTGGGAAGTCGTGGGCCGTCACCAGCCAGGCGAGCGCCACCCCCAGTAGGCCTGCGATCAGCCCGACACCGACGAGCAAGGCCAAAGTCTCGGCCAGCGCCCTCGGCAAAATGGTGCTGGCAAGGTGGAGCCACAAGCCGGGCGAGCCGCCAACCGCCTGCGAGCCGAGGGCCAACACAGGCAGGCCGACGAGCACGGCAATGACGGCGGCGGCAAAGCGCCAGCCAGGGCGACGCCGGGAAGGCGCTGCCTTCAATGAAATAGCGGTTTCGGCAAGCAAAGCCATCGGCAGGGAAAATGCGGGACGTGGAAACGTCCCGCCCTTCGATTAACTGTCGAAGCCGACCTTGTCGACCAGTTGGCTTGCCGCCTTGCGGTGCTTGATGATCTCGCTCAGCGGCGTCTTGTCGACGGTGAGCTCACCGAACGAGGCAACGATCGGATCGGCCGCGACGCCAGCCTTCACCGGATACTCGTAGTTGGCCTTGGCATAGATTTCCTGCGCCTCGTCGGAGACGAGATACTCCAGGAACTTCACGGCTTCGTCCTTGTTGGGGGCATGCTTGGCAATGGCCGCGCCGGAGATATTCACCTGCGTACCACCGTCCTTGAACGTCGGCAGAATGACCTTGATCGCATTGCCCCACGTGGTCTGCTCTTCGCCACCTTTGCCGGAGCGCATCAGCCCGACATAGTAAGAGTTGGCAACGGCGAGATCGCAGATGCCACCGAGGATGTCGCGAGCGCCATCGCGATCGCCGCCGGCCGCCTTGCGGGCGAGGTTGTCCTTGAGGCCGGTCAGCCAGGTCTCCGTCGCTTCTTCGCCGTGGTGGGTGATGTAACTGGCGAACAGGGCCGTATTGTAGGGGTGCTGGCCCGAGCGGATGCACACCTTGCCCTTCCACTTGGGGTCGGCAAGATCCTCATAGGTGAGGCCGTTCACATCGAGGTCTTGGGCCGCGTAGATGACGCGGGCGCGGTAGGACAGGCCGAACCACTGGCCGTTCTCGTCACGCAGCTGCGCCGGCACGGCCTCATTCAGAACCGCGGAATTGATTGGCTGCGTCACACCCTTTTCGACGAGGTCAACCAAGTTTCCGGCGTCGACGGTCATCAGGATGTCGGCTGGCGAGCTTTCTCCCTCGGTGGAGACGCGCTCGGCAAGGCCGTCCTGCAGGAATACGGTCTTGGCGGCAATGCCCGTCGCCTTGGTGAAACTGTCGATCAGCGGCTGGATCAGCCCTGGTTCGCGCGTCGTGTAGATATTGACGTCGGCGGCGGCGGTGCCCGTGACGGCAAGGGGAATGAGCGCCGTCAGGCTGAGCATCATCTGTCGCATGAGGTTTTCTCCAGTGTGTCTGAACGACCCGATCAACAACATAGTTGAATATTATAGTCAACATATTATGGGCGGGCACGGTTTTCTCTTCCACTGGATCTTCAGGTAGGAAAAATCATTGCCTGGCCTGGTGTTACGCTGACACCGATGCGACAGACACCGGCAGCTAGGCGGCGGGTGGATCTGATCCTGATGGGGGCGGCAAGGCCCGGCAGACGGACGTGGAGCGTCTCGATCTCACCCATCAGCTCGCGCGCCGTCACCTCGCCTTCGCCGGTATTGGGGATGACGTCGATATCCGTCGGGCGGACCAGGACGACTGCCTCGTCGCCGTCGTCGAGCATATCCGGCGCAGGAAAAGTGCCGAGTGCCGTCTCGACCCAGCCTGCCCCGACACGACCTGGGATGCGGTTGCAAGCTGCGAAGAACTCGGCGGCATACGGACAGTTCGGCCGGTCGTAGAGGTCATAGGCACTGCCGATCTGCACGACTTCGCCCGACCGCATCAACACCAGTCGATCACCGGACGACAGTGCCTCCTCGGGATCATGGCTGACGATGACCGCCGTGATGTTGAGCCGGCGGATCAGAGACAGAGTTTCCCGCCGGATACCTTCCCGAAGCGCCCGGTCGAGGTTGGAAAACGGTTCGTCCATCAGGAGGAGGCGAGGCTCGGGCGCCAGCGCCCTGGCGAGCGCCACTCGCTGCTGTTCACCGCCGGAAAGCTCGTGCGGATAACGAGTGGCGTGGCCTGCAAGGCCGACGAGGCCAAGCATGTCTCGGGCCCGATCGTTTGCCTGAGCCTTTGACTTGGCCCGAAGGCCGAAGCGGACGTTGTTTTCCACAGTCAGGTGCGGAAACAGCGCATAATCCTGGAAGACGAAGCCAACTCGTCGCCTCTCCGGTTCGACGAAACGGCTGGGACCGAACACCTCCTCACCGTCAATGCGGATGCTCCCCTCGTCGGGCGTGTCGACGCCGGCGATCAGCCGCAAGAGCGAGGACTTGCCACAGCCGGAATGGCCAACGAGGCTCACCACTTCGCCCTTTTCTACGGCAAGATCGAGGTTTCGAACCGCCTCCGTCTCCCCAAAGCGACGAGCAAGCGACAGAACCTCCAGCGCGGAAAGGGCAGGCATACCAGCTCCATTTGTTGCATCTAAATATCAACAATAGAAAACTGGACTATCGGGGGCAAGCGGTAGGGTTGCCACCTGGAGAATCCCTTCGATATCCGCGACTTTTCGCTTGCCCGGCGACCGGATTCAGCTTAGCGGAACCGCTTGATCCTTCTGGCCCCTTACCGGAAAGAGTTCCCCATGCAAAAGCCCGCCCACGATAGCCTGCTGATCATTGATTTCGGCAGCCAGGTGACGCAGCTCATTGCCCGCCGAGTGCGCGAGGCCGGCGTCTACTGCGAAATTCACCCCTATCAGTCGGCGGCGGCGGCCTTCGATAAATTGCAGCCAAAGGGCGTGATCTTCTCCGGAGGCCCGGATTCGGTGACCCGAGATGGCAGCCCGCGTGCACCGCAGGCCGTGTTCGACAGCGGTGTGCCTATTCTCGCCATCTGCTATGGCCAGCAGACCATGGCCGTACAGCTGGGTGGCAGTGTCGAAGGTGGCCACGCCGCCGAATTCGGCCGTGCCGACGTGGAGATCCTGAAGGCTTCGCCGCTGTTCGAGGGGCTGTGGGAAGTCGGCAAACGCTATCCGGTGTGGATGAGCCACGGAGACCGCGTGACCCGCGCGCCGGAAGGCTTCGAAGTGATCGGCGTCTCCGAGAATGCCCCCTTCGCCATCGCCGTCGACGAGACGCGGCGTTATTACACCACCATGTTTCATCCCGAAGTGGTGCATACGCCCGATGGCGCCAAGCTTCTTTCCAATTTTGTGCACCAGATTGCCGGTCTGAAGTCCGACTGGAGCATGTCGGCCTATCGCGCCGAGATGATCGCCAAGATCCGCGCACAGGTCGGCAAGGAGCGCGTGCTTTGCGCCCTATCCGGCGGTGTCGACAGTTCCGTGGCTGCCGTGCTGATCCACGAGGCGATCGGCGAGCAGCTCACCTGCGTCTACGTCGACCATGGCCTGATGCGCCAAGGCGAGAGCGAGCAGGTGGTCGGCATGTTCAGAGATCACTATAACATTCCGCTTGTTCATGTTGATGCATCTGATCTTTTCATTGGTCAGCTCGAAGGCGAGGCCGACCCGGAAAAGAAGCGCAAGACCATTGGTCGCCTGTTCATCGAGGTGTTCGAAGCCGAGGCGAAGAAGATTGCCGCCGACGGTCGCGGTGCACCAACTTTCCTTGCTCAGGGCACGCTTTATCCGGATGTGATCGAAAGCGTCAGCTTCTCGGGCGGGCCTTCCGTCACCATCAAGAGCCACCACAACGTCGGTGGCTTGCCGGCGCGCATGAATATGAAGCTGGTGGAGCCGCTGCGCGAACTCTTCAAGGATGAAGTACGCGCGCTCGGCCGTGAACTCGGCCTGCCGGATAGCTTTATCGGGCGCCACCCGTTCCCGGGGCCGGGCCTTGCCATTCGCCTGCCAGGCGGTGTGACGCGTGAGAAACTGGATATCCTCAGGAAGGCCGACGCCATCTATCTCGACGAAATCCGCAAGGCTGGCCTCTACGACCAGATCTGGCAGGCTTTCTCTGTGCTACTGCCCGTCCAGACGGTGGGCGTGATGGGCGATGGCCGCACCTACGACCGCGTACTGGCGCTACGCGCCGTCACCTCGGTCGACGGCATGACGGCCGATTTCTTCCCCTTCGACATGAACTTCCTCGGCCGCGCCGCCACCCGCATCATCAACGAAGTGAAGGGCGTCAACCGCGTCGTCTACGACGTGACCAGCAAGCCGCCTGGAACCATCGAGTGGGAGTAGGGGCTGGCCTAGGTCAATTGCCGTGACGATGACGCTGGATGATGAGAGTTGGAACCAACAATTCAAGTCAGACTAGATGCATTGTATGAGCTTTGTTCGACCAATCAATAACTTCGACCGTCGATTTGGTTGATAGTTCGCTTTGCTGCGCAGCTACCGTCGCTGTCACTTCTCCCTTCCACTCCTCTTCCAGTCAACACGGGCTCCATGATTCGTCTCGATAACATCAGTAAGCAAAACGGCCATCAGATCCTGTTTATCGACGCGTCGATGGGTATTCTGAAAGGAGAGAAGGTTGGACTTGTCGGGCCGAATGGCGCCGGCAAGACGACGCTGTTCCGGATGATCGTCGGTGAGGATCGGCCCGACGATGGCCAGGTATCGATCGATGCCGGCATGACGATCGGCTATTTCAGCCAGGATGTCGGCGAAATGTCCGGCCAAAGTGCCGTTGAGGCGGTGATGGATGGCGTTGGGCCGGTGAGTGCGCTCGCCGCCGAAATGGCCAAGCTCGAGGCGGCCATGGTCGACCCGGATCAGGCCGGCGAGATGGACGCCATTATCGAGCGCTATGGCGACGTGCAGGGGCGCTTCGAGGAACTGGATGGCTATGCGCTGGATGCGCGAGCGCGCGGGGTGCTCGCCGGCTTGAGCTTCAGCCAGGAACGCATGGACGGCGATGTCAGTCTTCTTTCCGGCGGCTGGAAGATGCGCGTGGCGCTCGCCCGCATCCTGCTGATGCGGCCCGATGGCATGTTGCTGGACGAGCCCAGCAACCATCTTGATCTTGAAAGCCTGATCTGGCTGGAGGCTTTTCTCAAAGGCTATGACGGCGCCTTGCTGATGACCTCGCATGACCGCGCCTTCATGAACCGCATCGTCGGCAAGGTCGTGGAGATCGATGGTGGGTCGCTCACGACTTATTCGGGCGATTTCGATTTCTACGAACAGCAGCGGGCGCTGGGCGAGACGCAGCGTCAGGCGCAATTCGAGCGTCAGCAGGCGATGCTTGCCAAGGAGATCAAGTTCATCGAGCGCTTCAAGGCGCGCGCCTCGCATGCGGCACAGGTTCAAAGCCGCGTGAAGAAGCTGGACAAGATCGAACGGGTCGAGCCGCCCAGACGACGCCAGTCCATCCAGTTTGAGTTCCGCACACCGCCACGCTCCGGGGAGGATGTGGCGAACTTCAGCAACGTGCATAAGGGCTATGGCGGCACGCCGATCTACGCGGGGTTCGATTTCAAGCTGCGGCGCAAGGAACGCTGGTGCGTGCTGGGCGCCAATGGCGCCGGGAAGTCCACGCTGCTGAAACTGGTGGCCGGCGCGACCGAGCCGGACGAAGGCGCGGTGACCATAGGCAGCAGCGTCAAGATGGGCTATTTCGCGCAGCATTCCATGGATTTGCTGGACGGTGACGAGACGGTTTTCGCCTCGCTGGACGGTTCCTTCCCGCAAGCTGGACAAGGCGCTCTGCGCACCCTCGCCGGTTGCTTCGGCTTCTCCGGCGACGATGTCGAGAAGCCCTGCCGCGTACTCTCCGGCGGCGAGAAGGCGCGGCTGGTCATGGCCAAGATGCTGTACGACCCGCCGAACTTCCTGGTGCTCGACGAACCGACCAACCATCTGGACATGGCGACGAAGGAAATGCTGGTCGCTGCACTCTCGACATTCGAGGGCACCATGCTGTTCGTGTCGCATGATCGCCACTTCCTGGCGGCCCTCTCAAATCGCGTGCTGGAACTGACGCCCGAGGGCATCCATCAGTTCGGCGGTGGCTACACCGAATATGTAGCCCGGACGGGCCAGGAAGCACCGGGTCTTCACCCTGGCGGTTAGCGGGGTTGGTGAAGAAGGGTCGGGGATAGCGATGAGGGCACTCGGCGTTACGCTTCCCATCGCTCCTGATCGGTTCTGGCGACCCCAGCTTTTTCATTTCACAGGCTTCCTGACCTGTGCTGGGTTCAACGCATTCGTCGAGGTCTTCGCGCTGAGCTATTCCCCGTGCTCGGCGATCACGGCGAGAAAGGCAGCGCCGTAGCGATCCAGTTTGGCCTCTCCGACGCCCGGAACCTTTGCCATCTGCGATCGCGAACCAGGGCGCGCGGTGGCCAGCTCGATCAGCGTCTTGTCATGGAAGATCACATAGGGCGGCACATTCTGCGCGCGGGCGAGTTCGGTGCGTTTCTCGCGTAGCGCCTGAAACAACGTTTGGTCGGCCTCGGACAGGGCGGTCATCGCCTGGGTGCGGACACCCTTGGTCCGCGCGGCCTGCGGTTTTGCCGGCACGCGCAGCATCAGCACAGGCTTTTCGCGCAGGAACTGCCGGCCTACCTCTGAGATCGACAGCCCGCCATGGCCTGTCAGGTCGACATCAACAAGGCGAAGCGCGATCAACTGGCGCAGGATGGCGCGCCAAGTGCGGCTGTCGTGCTCCTTGCCGATGCCATAGGTCGAGATGCGATCGTGGCCGGACTGAGCAATGCGCTCGTCCGACCCGCCCAGCAGCACGTCGACGATGTAGGCCTGGCCAAAGCGCTCGCCCGTCCTGTGGATGCAGGACAGGGCCTTCAGAGTTGCAACCGTTCCGTCGAACAGGGCTGGTGGCTCCGCGCAGGTATCGCAGTTTCCACAAGGCTCGGAATGGTCGCCGAAATAGGACAGTAGCACCTGCCGGCGGCAGCCGGCCGTCTCGGCAAGGCCCAAAAGCGCGTCGAGCTTTTGCCGCTCCATGCGTTTTCGTTGTTCCGGCGCGTCGGAGTCCTCGATGAAGCGGCTGCGCAGTGCGATGTCTTCGTGGCCGTAGAGCATCAACGTATCCGCCGGCAGACCGTCGCGACCGGCTCGCCCTGTCTCCTGGTAATAGGCTTCAATGCTCCCGGGCAGGTCGAGATGCGCGACGAAGCGCACGTCGGGTTTGTCGATGCCCATGCCGAAGGCGATGGTGGCCACCATGATGATCGCCTCTTCGCGCTGAAAGCGCGTCTGGTTGGTCTCGCGAGCCGACTTGTCCATGCCGCCGTGGTAGGGCAGCGCGGTATAGCCCTGGTCGCAGAGCCATGCCGCCGTTTCTTCCGTCTTTCGCTTCGACAGGCAGTAGACGATGCCGCTTTCGCCCTTGTGTTCCTTCAGGAAGCGCTTCAGCTGTGCCCGCGGATTGTCCTTTTCCGCCATGGCATAGCGGATGTTGGGGCGGTCGAAGCCGGCGATGAACGCATCGCTTTCGGCAATCTCAAGATGCGACAGGATCTCGGCGCGCGTTGGTGCGTCGGCCGTCGCCGTCAGCGCCATGCGCGGTGTGTTGGGGAATTGCGTGATCAGCGCGTCGAGTTGACGATAGGAGGGACGGAAATCGTGCCCCCATTGCGACAGGCAATGCGCTTCGTCGATGGCGATCAGCGACAGCGGCGTGCGGCGCAGCAGGTCCAGAATGTCGGATCTGAGCAGTGTTTCGGGGGCGACGTACAGGATATCCAGCGCGCCACTCGATATCTCCCGCCACAAGGCGTGTCGCTCCTCGCCCTGCAGGTCGGAATTGAGCGCGGCAGCCTTCACACCCGCTTGGCGCAATGCCGCCACCTGATCGGCCATTAGGGCGATCAGCGGCGAGACGACCAGCCCCATGCCGGGCCGGGCCATCGCCGGTATCTGGTAGCAAAGGGACTTGCCGCCGCCCGTTGGCATCAGCACGAAGGCGTTGTTGCCGGCCATCACATGGTCGACGATTTCGGCCTGGGGTCCGCGGAAGGCGTCGTAGCCGTAGACGGTTTTCAGAATGTGCAGGGTATGCGCGGTCACGGCGGCCCGGGGGAAGAATCGGAAGGACGGGTTGTCATAACAGGTTTGCCGTCGGCCCGCCCGCATAGGGGAGATTCGACGCTTGATTGGCTTTGAGACTGATCCTCAAATGCGTGGCGCCGAAGGCTAAGCGGTGGGAACCGTGCCGCCATCAATGGTGAATTCTGTTCCCGTAATCGCGCCGGCACGCGGCGACACCAGAAAGGCGATGAGGTCGGCCACCTCCTGCGGCTTGACCGGCCGGCCGAGCGGGATGCCGCCGAGCGCGTTCATGATGATCTTCTGGCCGCCCTCGTAGTCGGTTCCGGCATTGGCCGCCAAACGCTCGGCCAGCGCGACCGCTGCCTCGGTTTCGATCCAGCCTGGCGAAACGCGAACAACCCGAATGCCCTTGGGGGTCACCTCCTTGGAGAGGCTCTTGCTGTAGGTGGAAAGGGCAGCTTTTGCGGCAGCGTAGGCCGTCGTGGAGTCGGGCAATGGCAGCTCGTGCTGGATCGAGGTGACGTGAACGATGACGCCGGATCCCTGCTTGATCATCGACGGCAGGAACGCCCGATCGAGGCGCACCGCCGGCATGAGGTTGAGATCGAGCTCCCTGGACCAAATGTCGTCGGTTAATACCGCAAAGCCGCCGGGCGGCGCCGACGAGCCACCTAAGACATTGACGATAATATCAACTCCGCCCAGGCGCTCGACAACGCCCTTGACGACGGTGTCGCAGCCATCTGCCTTGGAAAGATCGGCGGCAATGTATTGAACGCCTTCAGGCGGGTCGTTCGGAACCGTTCGCGCCGTTCCGACAACCTTGACGCCGGCCGCTGCGAGGGTGCCGACCACGGCTGCGCCGACCCCCTTCGTCCCGGCCGTGACCAATGCGCGACGGCCGGCAAGTTGGAGATCGAAACTCATAGAGTGATCTCCAACTCGGAGATCTTGTCGCCATCGAGGAGGAAAAAGAAACGCAGGTCCACTGGGCTGCCCGGGAAGTTACCGGTTAGCCGGCTCGTGACGACCGTTCGTGCGCCATCGGTGCCGATTGCCTGGGGTTCGCTGACATAGCTGTATTTCGACGACGCCTCGGCTTTCCATGCTCGAATGGCTTCCCGCCCCGTATAGGTATGACCTTCATCTTTAACGACACCGGTATCGGTGAAGCATTGCGCCATTGCATCGCCGTTCTTGGCATCGGCAATGAAGTAAGCGGCTATCGGTGTTGGAAAATTGATCATATTGTTCTTCCTCTGGTAGGGCGTTTCATCCGGCCATCGGATTGCCTGACCCGGAAAATGGCTGTAGACTTACCAAATGACAAGAACGCACGAAAAAGTTAGGTACTCACCTGAAAGTAAGCCTCACGCCTACACGCGAGAGACGGCTGCGGAAGGTGTCGAACAAGCCCTGAAATTGCTGGAGGGCCGATGGAAGCTGGTGATCCTGTTCCATCTGTTCGGCGGCCGGATCATGCGCTTCTCCGACCTGGAACGCGCCATTCCTGGAATTTCCCAGAAAATGCTGATCCAGCAGCTCCGGCAGATGGAGGGGGACGGAATTGTCCGCCGTATCGTACATCACCAGGTGCCACCGAAGGTCGAGTATGCTCTCACGGATTGGGGGCAGGCCTTGTGTCCGGCGCTCGACGCACTGCTCACCTGGGCAACCAATCGTCCGGGGGCCGATGGCACGGCGGATGCGGCCGAACTATCGGTATAATCCCACCGGTGCGACGGCCGATCCCATAGCGTGGTTGACCCTGCGGATTTCCAACATACACTTGCCCCTGTCGAAAAGGACCTGAGCGGCATCGGTAAGCCCGCTCCCTTCTCAGGCTTGAGAGGCTCCGCGTCACCTTTGGGGGGAACCCGCGACAAGCAACGGCGAGTTTCGCTGCGGCTTGGCGTGCGCTCAAAGGTCTATCGGTACGCGGCAAGCGCGGCGGCTCGCGCTCATTATGGAGTGCAAAAAAATGCCAGTTATCCAGGCCCATTAGCCGCTCATCACCCAGATCAATGTTTTTTGCCGTTCCCGACGGCGGGCAGGGTCCGCTGATCGACTATCTGGCCAAGGCTGCTCGCGAGGTTGATGGTTGGATATCGGCCAGTCTGCACCGCAGCCTGGACGGAACGCGCGTCGTCAATTATGCGCAAAGCGCCGACGAAGACGCTGCCCGTCGCGTCATCAAGCACCTGGTGGGCCGTGGTCTGATCCAAAGAAACAAAGCCTACGGCGAGGCGCACCCCGGCCTTTATGAGATAGCTTTTACGCTTGACCGAGACGGCTAAGTCTCTCGATGGGCGCACGCTCCTAAAGGGTGACGGCGCCTTTCCGATTAAGAGGAGCGCGGGAACGACCGCTTGGCCGACCTCGCACTTCATCTCTAACTTCGGGCCGCCGACAAGACGGCTAAGCCTTCAGAACCTTCCGGAGAGAGGCCTCGATCTGGCCGCCACAATAGGCATCGCCGTAGTCTTGTCGCGCTTTAGCGGCCAACGCCTTGAGGGACGGTAAGGCGGCAACCCGCCGCGTCAGATCTGCGGTCAGAGGCGCGCTTTCTTCAAGGATCTTTCCGATCGTGTCGAAGCGCTCGGCCATGGTCGACCAAAGGGTGGCGGTCACGACGTCGGCGATGCCCGGTTTCTCGCCGCCGAGCAGAAATCCCGAATCCGCTTTCAGGCCGTGGCGCACGCCGGTTTCCTCCCAAAGCGACATCCACTTCTTGAGACGCGGAATAAAATCCCGCCAACTCTTTTCCGTCCACATCTCGCGCCCGCCATCCAGGGTGATTTCGTCGATCACGTCATTGGCGTCATTTACGACCTTCATGGTCATGGCACGGAGTGCGGCGGTGTTTGGCAGAAGATCCAACGTCTCGCCAAGATAGAGGACGATGGCCGGCATTTCAGCGATGGCAAAGTCTGCCTTCTTGTCGATGAGCAGAGGCGGCCCCATGAAAGGAACCGGCATCCGCTTCACCGGTCCACTCATCAAATCCGAAATCGCCGCATCGCCGCCTTCGGTCCAGCTTTTTCCGGCGTAGGTAAGCACGGCTCGCACGAATTGCCCCCGGAAGGGAACGGACCAATAGTAGAGATCATAATCGGACATCGTCTAGGCTCCCATCAAGCGATCGCCATCCAACAACGTCTACGGCTATGTATGGTTTCCATTGGCATTATAGGCCGGCTTATGACCGGCCCATGGCGTCTAGTCGCTTAGCTCTGCAAAAGCGCGCGGTTCCTTGCCGAACGTCCGGTGATTGGGAGTGAAGAATACCAACACCGGCGATTGCTTGCCGAACGAGCGTGCCCGGCGAGTTTTCGCCTGATGCCTCAAACCCGCTTCAGCCATTCGAGCAATTCGGGGCCAAGCAGGCGTTCGTTCAGTTGCTCGTCCGACAAATCGACGAATGAGTCGAGGTCACGGATGATGACTAGCCCAGTGTTGCGGAATCGACCGGCTATCTCTTGCAGGAATTCGAAGTCCACACCTTCGTGCTCGCAGGCGCCGACAAACAGGAAATAAACCTGATCTCCGCGCTCTTGGGATTCCTCCAGAATGCGTGTTGCGCGAGCGTGATCGGCAGGTTCGTTCTCGCCGTCCGTCACGAAGATAATGATCGAGCGCTTCTTTTCTTTGTGGTCGGGTTTCGATGCCCCAAACAAGAAGCGGCTCAACCAGCCACCGGCTTCCATAGGCAACCAACCGAAGTGACGAAGATTGGCTTCAAGCACATGGCTATAGGTGGTGCCACCACCCCAGCCCGGTACCATGCCGAACACGTTGCGAATGACATAGTCCTCGCAATTGTCCGGAGTGACTGTGCCGACATGATGCACGCTCCCTTGGCCATGGCTGAACGTGAATACGTCCATCTGGCCGTCGGGGTCGAGCACCATGCCATAGGGAACCAAGCGCGCGATCAGCTTGCTGGTGGTCCCTTCCTCATGCTCGTGCTCGAAAGAGCCGGAGACATCCAAGTCGAAGATCAAGTCGGCTTTGAAATCCGGCCTCACACCGGCCTTGTCGAGCGAAAGACGCAAGGATTTCGCCGACTTCTGGAGATTGAGTTGCAGAACCATATTAACTCCTCAAGCCTTGAGATTCTGAAGAACATCGCGCAGCCGGAACGCTATTTCGCCGGCTTCCGTACGGGTTGGCCGGCCGCCGCTCCGCGCCAGGGTGTTTAAAGCGGCAAAGCTGCTGAGAAGGTCGGGAAGCGAGACAAGCACTACGCTCTGAATAGCCGCGATGAGACGAAGCGGTTGCTCGGCTTGCACGGAGGCAACGGACGCATTGCCGCGGAGCTGGGCCAGACTTTGCGTCAAGCTCATCGAACGTTCCAGGAAACGTCGCGACAGCTCCTCTCGCTTGCCTAGGAAATAATTTGATAGAAACTGCGCCGCTAACGCCGCTGCTTCGATCGCATTTGCCGTCTCGCCAATTTCATCGTCGAGCCGTCCCAACGCCTCTCGAAGGGAGAGCAATTCTTCGAGCGCCGCACCCGTCAGCCCGACGAGCTGGTTGATCTCGACGCGCGCGCGCTCCAATTCCTCGATCGTGTCGATCCTGGCATTCGCACGCCGCAATGCCCGAACCAGGATTCCACCATCCGATCCGGCACCGGAAGCTGCCTCAATGTCGATCGCTCCGAGCAATTCGGCCATCCGGCGAAGATATCCGGCGGTCCTGACCAGCACCTGCGCCTGCGATAGATCAACTGCGCGCGACACCAGCCCGCCATAACGCTGCTGGGCATCATGCCCCCAAAGCACGATCTGTCGCTCGTTCGCACTCTCTGCCGGAAATGATCCAATGATACGAAGCGCCTGATCGATGACATGCGAACCTGCCTGTGGTGACAGGTCCCGCAAGTCGTCCGCGGCAACTACAATCCGCTTGCGTTCATCTCCAGGGATTGCCGTGGGAGCAACGACAAAATTAGTGTTGGGCGTCGAAGGACGAGACTTTGTTTGCTTCGATCTGGCAGCTCGCGGTTCTTCAGCCCTGCCAATCACCGTGGGGCGAAGAACGCCGGGCTGGGATGGCTTCGGGGTAGTCGGTTCCTTGCGCGCACGGAGTTCTGCGATAACGGTCGGGCGCACGCCAGCCGGTGCGTCCTTTTCCTTTTCCTTCTTGTCGGATGGAGCCTCGTCTTCGGACGTCATGATCAGGAGAAGTAGGCGAGAACGTCGTTGAAGTTGCCGACAAAGCCGCGACCCACCGCCGCATACTCCCAACCATTCGGTCCCAGAAGAACGCTGCCGAGTTGGACGACGTTGAAATCCTTGAATTCGTCTGACAGCGAGTATGCGCCAAGCTCGCGCCCGTTTTCATCGGTCAGCGTGATTGTGCAGACTTCGATGTCGCCGAAAGCCGCTTCCTCCTCGTCCCCGGCTCCTCCGTCGTGACCATGATCGGTCTCGTGCACCGTAACCAGGATCGGAACCTCATTGACGCCGTGAGGGAGTCGCGCTCCATCGATCAGAACCGTCTCGCTGTTATTTTCGACGCGCTTGTCGCCGCTGTGGGTCAGGCCGCCGCTCGGCGTCTGGAAAGAGCCGTCCGGATTGGTTGCGAGCGCGCCGCCGCCGGGATTCATCCGCGTGGTGTTGTAAGTGGACAGTACGTTATCCAGTTCCGCCACCTTGGCGCCCGCCCCACTGTTGCGAGCTTCGAGGGCATGCACATCGATGTCATCGATATGGCCCGCGTCACAGTGCCATTCGACCGTTACCTTGAAGCGCGCACCTTTATTGAGTGAAAGCCGCAACTTCGGCGCGGCGACGCCGGGCTTTTCGAGCTTGAGCGTCAGCATAGACTGAGACTTCCTTTTACAGTGTAGAGTAGAGGGCAGATGGGGTGCAGTTAGGCCGATAGCGACGCCAGTTCCTGGCGTGCCGCGACGAAGCGCCGGCGGGCTTCCTCAAACTTTTCGTCCGTTGCCGCCGTGGCAGCCGCGACGAGACCATGGATTTCCTTGGTCGTCGCGATGATCTGTTCGATCTGCTTTGTCTGAGCCAGTCTGTTGTTGCCTGGCGCTTCCGCTGCCTTAACGGCGACGTCCCTTAGCGCACGGCTACGCAGGTCGGTGAGTTGCGCATCAAGCCTGGCTTGGCGCTCGGCGATCTGCTGTACATTTTTGACCGCAAAGGCGCCGTGGATCGACAGCAATGTCATCTTGATCGAAGCAAAGCGCGAGGAGACTGTGGTGGCCGTTTCCTGAAGCGTGGCAACCCCCGCCTGCTCGATCTGCTGAATGACGAGTTGGTCGGCCGGCAAGCGCGTGTAGGTGCCTTCAAGGGCGAGTGCCCGACTTTCGAGCAGGCGCAGCTTGTCGCTGAGTTCCATGAAACGCGATTGCGCCACCGGGTCAGCCGCGTTCAGATTGGCCTTTTCCTCGGCGACATATACCCGAGCTTTGTCCTGCAGGGCACGCGCCGTTGCTGCCGCCACTGTGAATTCGCCAAAATGCTTGGAATAGGCCCGTTTAAGTTCGTCGAGCACCTGCAGTTCGGAGAAGAGTTTCCCCATCTCTCCACCGAGCTCATTTTCAAGGCGCGTCATTTCGTCGGCCAATGTCTTCGTTCGGCCCGATACGAGATCGCCAATGCTGACCATCAGATCTTCGGCGATTTCCTCCGCGCGTCGGCCTCTGAAGCGATTGAGAAGCGAACCGAGGAAGCCCGGCTTCGCAGGGTTTTGAATCTTATCAAGGACTTCCGCCAGATTGGCGTCTTCGATGCCCTTTTCAAGCTGGCCGAACAGAGCGAAAACCTTGGCAGCAGTGTTCTTGTCGAGCCGCGCCAGAAAGCCGTCCAGCGTTCTTTGCAGCGCATGTTCCGCGTCTAGACCTATGCGAAGCACGTCGCTTGCCGCCATGCTCTCAAAATCGAAGCGCGCCAATTCCTTTTTGACATCCGGCACTTGGCCTGGACGTAAAACGATCGCTCCGGTGTTCAGCGGTGTTTGCAGAACTTCCGCCGACGGCATCGTCACGGGGGTGGTGGTCGGTTCCATCGAATGTCCTCCCGCGCCGTGTCATCGAAGCCCTGTCTTTCATCCCCCGGCGGCACAAGCATGCCGAGTATGAAAAATGGCCGGTGACTCGACTGGGTCACCTTCTCGAAGCACAATCGCGGCACCATATGAGAACGAAGCCAGCACAAATGCAAGTGAATTGTGTGCCGCGGGATTTTCAATCTCTTGCTGCGTAAATGGATGCTGAAGGCGGCTCAAATCCACTTCGTGGTCGACCGGGGCGCACGCCATTTCTGCGCAAAAGAAAGCCGCCAGCGAAAAGCGCCAATCGCCTCAAGCCACAGATTCCCTGAAGCAGCGTCACAGCCTCTTATGATGAGATGGGCTTTGACGGTCTATGCGGATTTTGGGATGGCCGATGAGGTAAGTCTATGCCAAATGTGAAGTATTAATGTTATCAGTGTTTTGTGGCGTGGTGATCGCCTGGAGGTATCCAGAAAATACTGCTCGGTGGCGACCGTTCGATCGGCACCGAGCACTGCCAACTCCTGGCGATTCCGTTGGTTCTACGTTCTACTCATCGCGCAGCCGTCCGCCCAGAGCAGCGGCGGCGCTGGCAATGAAGGCGCCGATCACCAGTGACAGCGCGGCCATCAGGGCGAAGGCAATGCCGGCCTTGCGAGCCTTGTCGGCAGCCTCCTGGGCCTTCGCTTTGGCGTCATTGACCTGTGCAAGCACGCTATTGACGCGGGCCGTGGCATCGGCTTCAGGGAGGCCTGTGTGTGCAGCTACCAGTTGTCCGAGATAGGTTCGGTCGGTAGGCGACATTTCGCCGGCAGCGGCGCTGGCGATCAGGATGCGCGAGACCTGCGCGGTGACGGCGGCATCGCCTTCGGCGCCCGGAGCGGCGAGGCGGGTCGGATCGTTCGGCCGGAATAGGGTATCGACGAAGTAAGACATGGCGTCGCTGCCGCTATTCTCATTTGAGCTCGAGGCAGTTCCAGCCGAGGCTCCCATGGCCGCGCCGGAGGCAACATTGGAGGCGGCTTGCACGCCGGTTCCAACCGCGGAGGTCAGGCTGGAGCTTGCCATGCAGATCACAAGCAGCGTTGCCAGCGCCCAAGCCATGAGACCGTGCGCCGTGTCGCGGAAAAAGGTCTCGTCGGTGTGGACACCCACCCACTTGGTGCGCAATCGCCCAGTCATATAGCCCCCAAGAGCGGACGACAGCCACTGCACGACGATCATCCAGATCGCGGCGGAAACGGCAAAAGTGGTGACGCCAGCTCCTTGATTGGCCCACGGGGAAATCATCGTTAGACCAAGACCGGAGCCCAAAAATATCAACACCACGGTGAGCGCGGCGGCTGAAACGGCACCGGCAATAATCGCGCTCCAGCTGACGGCGGAGGACGAAGATTCAACGGGTGGCGCATCATCGAAAGCGGGAAGAGCGGAAGCCATGGTGTTCTCCTGTCGACGATTGGGAAATGCCCAGATCCACGGAGGCCTTCCGCCGCAAGCTCGGCCGCCGCGATCGACGATCGCACCATACCGGGCGTTTCGCACCGAGTGAACTTTGCGACGGAAAGACCATGGCTAATAAGCGTCGCTGATGGAAAAAGGTTCCGCCGCTACTGCAACTTGAGTTCGCTGCTGGGTAGGTTGGAGCGTAAGGAGATGGTTTACTCCGAGGCTGAGGTAGCGGACGGCATCGCCGCCTCTGCCTTCAGCCAGTCTCCGAACGAGCGGACGATCCGCGAGCGGACCCTGGCTTCGGGATAGACGAACCAATAGGCCTTGCCGGCGTCGAGCGGTCGCTTGGTCAGCAGCACCAGCTGTCCGGACGATAATTCCGTTTCGATCATGAAGCGCGGCATCAGCGCCACGCCCATTCCGGCGACAGCAGCTTCCGCGATCATTGAAAATTGGTCGAAGCGCGAGCCGCGATAGGCGCCGGTGGTCGCAATGCCTTCGGCGGAGAGCCAGTCGGCCCAAGCGGTTGGGCGGCTCGATTGATGGAGAAGTGGGGCTCTTGCAATGGCGGCAAGATCGCCGAGGCCAAAACGGTCACGCACGCCAGGCGCTGCCACAGGATAGATCTCTTCGATGCAGAGGAATTCGCAGATCGCGCCTGGCCAAGTCGGTTCGCCAAAATGAATGGCGGCGTCGAGCGGGACGTCGTTGAAGGAGAACGGCTCGTTGCGGACGGTAAAGTTGACGGTGACCTGCGGATGGTCGGACAGAAAAAGCGGCAAGCGCGGGACCAGCCAGCGCGCTGCGAAGGTGGGCAGTACGCCCAGATTTATGACCTCGGCGCCGCCGGCGCTGGCCATGGTGCGCTCGGTGGCCGTTGCCAAACCGGCGAGGATTCGTGCGACCTCCAACCGATAGGCCTCGCCGGCATCGGTGAGGAAAACGCGTTGATTGATCCGCTCGAACAGCGGCAATCCGAGCCTGGTTTCCAGCTCGCGGACCTGCCGGCTGATAGCTCCTTGCGTCAGGTGCAGTTCGGCGGCGGCGCGCGAGAAGCTGAGATGGCGGGCAGCGCTCTCGAAAGCAACGAGCGCACCGATCGACGGCAGGAGATCGCGGGCCATTCGTGGATCCGATCATGAGTTTTTCTCATGAGCCTACCAGAAATCATCGTTTGCAGGGTAGGGGGCTCGGGACAATAACCTATCAGCAGTTAAGCCCAGCGTGCCGCCGTGCTCCGGCCGGCGCCGCCGACGAGAGTGTCCGATGTCCGCTTCCAGTCTTGCCAGGGAAACCGCCGATCTTCTCGCCCGCCTCGGTGTCGCCGAAGGTACCTATATGGGCGGCAGCCTTGCCGTATCATCGCCCATCACCGGCGAGCGGATAGCCGAGGTGCGCGAGACCGACGAGGCCGACTGCGACGCCGCCATCGCCGCCGCGGAAGCCGCCTTCCGGACTTGGCGCTTGGTGCCGGCGCCCAAGCGCGGCGAGTTGATCCGCCTGTTCGGTCTTGAGCTGAGAGCGGCCAAAGTAGATCTCGGCCGGCTCGTCACCATCGAGGCCGGCAAGATCGTCTCCGAAGGTCTTGGCGAAGTGCAGGAGATGATCGACATCTGCGATTTCGCGGTCGGTCTCTCCCGTCAGCTCTACGGCCTCACGGTTGCGACAGAGCGCCCGAGCCATCGCATGATGGAGACTTGGCACCCGCTTGGTGTCGTCGGCATCATTTCGGCCTTTAACTTCCCGGTCGCCGTCTGGTCGTGGAATGCCGCCATCGCACTGGTCTGTGGCGACACTGTCATTTGGAAGCCGTCGGAAAAGACGCCACTCACTGCGCTGGCCACCCAGGCGCTGTTCGAGAAGGCCGCCGCCAAGGCGGGAGCGCCGGCTGGCCTGTCTGCTGTGATCATCGGTGGTAGGGCGATTGGCGAAGCGCTGGTCGACGATACCCGCGTCGCGGCCGTGTCGGCCACCGGCTCGACGGCCATGGGACGCGCCGTGGCGCCGCGTCTCGCCGCTCGCTTTGCCCGCGCCATTCTTGAACTCGGTGGCAACAACGGCGCCATCGTCGCGCCGAGCGCCGACCTTGACCTTGTGGTGCGCGGGGTTGCCTTCGCCGCTATGGGGACCGCCGGCCAACGCTGCACCACACTCAGGCGTCTGTTCGTGCACGACAGCGTCTACGACAGCCTGCTGCCTCGCCTCAGGAAGGCCTATGCCTCAGTGACGATCGGCGATCCACGCGAGGCTGGTACTCTGGTCGGGCCGCTGATCGACAAAGCCGCATATGACCGCATGCAGCAATCGCTCCAGAGGGCACGGGATGACGGCGCTGTCCTCCACGGCGGCGAACGCACTCGCGAGGAACTGGGTAGCAACGCTTTCTATGTCAGGCCGGCGCTGGTCGAGATGCCGGCACAAACCGAGGTCGTCGCGACCGAGACGTTTGCGCCAATCCTCTATGTCATGCGCTACACCGACTTCGACGCGGCGCTCGAAGCGCACAACGCGGTGCCGCAGGGTCTCTCTTCGTCGATCTTCACCAACGACCTGCGTGAGGCCGAGACCTTCCTGTCGGCCAAGGGCTCGGATTGCGGCATCGTCAACGTCAACATCGGCCCGTCCGGCGCCGAGATCGGCGGTGCCTTCGGCGGCGAGAAGGAAACCGGCGGTGGCCGCGAGGCCGGCTCCGACGCCTGGAAGGCCTACATGCGGCGTGCCACCAACACCATCAACTACGGTCGCGACCTGCCGCTGGCGCAGGGCGTCAGCTTCGACGTGGAGTAAGGCGATGACGATCCGCATTATTGTCGCAGGGGCAACCGGCTGGACCGGGAGCGCCGTGGCCAAGGCGGTGCTCGCCGCCGATGATTTAGCTCTCACCGGCGCCGTTGCCCGTTCGGCGGCCGGTCGCGACATCGGCGAGGCATTGGGGGGTGGTGCCGTCGGTGTGATGGTCGTTGCCACGGTGGAGGAGGCGCTGAAAATTGGCGCCGACGTGCTTGTCGACTACACATCGCCGCTGGCCGTGAAAGCCAACGCGCTTGCGGCAATTTCAGCCGGCGTAGCTGTGGTGATCGGCACGTCGGGTCTTTCAGCTGACGACTATGCGGAAATCGACACCGCGGCACGGACTAAGAACATCGGTGTATTCGCCGCCGGTAACTATTCGATCACCGCTACGCTGATGACCAAGTTCGCTCTAATGGCGGCCAAATACGTCGCTGACGTCGAGGTCATCGACTACGCCTCGGCCGGCAAGCCGGACACGCCGTCCGGCACGGCGCGCGAGCTGGCCGAACGGCTCTCTGCCGTGCGACAGCCGGCCACTTCAAAGCCAGTAAGCGAACTCGGCGGCGTCCGTGAGACGCGTGGCGGTGCAATCGGCGCGGTGCAAGTGCACTCGCTGCGCCTTCCGGGTTACGTCCTTTCCTGCGAGGCACAATTCGGTGCGCCGGGCGAGCGGCTTCTCATACGCCATGATGCCGGCTCCGACGCCGCGCCCTATGTCGCCGGAACACTGCTTGCCGTACGGCACGTGCGGGAGCAAGCGGGCCTTCGGCGAGGGTTGGACCTGTTGATCGATTGACGCTTTTCTTGGTGCTCTGGTTGAGCTCTGACCGCATTGTCTTGGGAGTTACCTAACTTGTCCCCCTCTATCTCCTCCCGCACCGGCGGCCAGATCTTGATCGATCAACTCGTCAAGCAAGGCGTCGAGCGGCTCACTTGCGTACCCGGCGAATCCTACCTCGCCGCTCTCGATGCACTGCACGGCAGTCCGATCGACGTTCTGGTTTGCCGCAATGAGGCCGGAGCCACCATGATGGCCGAGGCCTATGGCAAGCTCACCGGTAAGCCCGGCATCTGCTTTGTGACGCGGGCGCCAGGCGCCACCAACGCCGCGCCGGGGCTGCACATTGCCGAGCATGACTCGACACCGCTGATCCTGTTTGTCGGTCAGGCCGAGCGCGGCATGTTGGAACGCGGTTGTTTCCAGGAGATGGACTACAAGGCGGTGTTTGGCTCCATCGCCAAGTGGGTTGTGGAAATCGACGACCCCCAGCGCATCCCCGAGCTTGTCGCCCGCGCCTTCCGCGTTGCCATGCAGGGCCGTCCGGGACCGGTGGTGGTGTCATTACCCGAGGACATGCTGACCGAGACCGCCGAGGTCGCCGACGCGCCAGTCGTCGAACCGGTCGAGATATGGCCAGGCCTTGCCGACCTTGCCCGGTTGCAGAAGCTTATCTGGGAGGCAAAGCGACCGTTGGTCGTCCTCGGCGGGTCACGTTGGAGCGAGCGGGCGCGGCGCGAGGTGATCCGCTTTGCCGAGCGCTTCGACTTGCCAGTGGTGACCAGCTTCCGCCGGGCCTCGCTGTTCCCCGCCGATCATCCCAACTATGCCGGCGACCTTGGCCTTGGTCCCAACCCGAAACTTGCCGCGCGCATTCGTGAGGCGGATGTGTTGCTCGTCATCGGCGGCCGACTGTCGGAGTCGCCGTCCTCGTCCTACACGCTGCTCGATATTCCCCAGCCAAAGCAGACGCTGATCCACGTCTACCCCGATCCGGAGGAGATCGGCCGCGTCTATCAGCCGGCGCTCGGTATCGTCGCCAGTCCGCACGCCTTCGCCTCGGCTTTGTCCACCGTGCACCCACCGGTCGAGATCCGCTGGTCTGCCGAGACGAAGACGGCCCGCGCCGACTTCCTCGCCTGGACCGATAAGCCCACCGTGCTGCCGGGCGAGTTCCAGTATGGCGAGGCCATGGTCTGGTTACGGGAGCACTTGCCGCCCGATACGATCATCGCCAACGGTGCCGGCAATTACGCCATCTGGGTGCATCGCTACTGGCGCTATCGCAGCTTCACCGGCCAGTTGGCGCCAACCTCGGGATCGGTTGGCTACTCCGTACCGGCCGGCGTCATGGCCAAGCGGCAATTTCCCGAGCGGCCGGTCGTGGTCTTTGCCGGCGATGGTTGCTTCCTGATGAACGGGCAAGAATTTGCAACTGCGGTGCAATACGATATTCCGGTGGTGGTGATCGTCGTTGATAACGCCATGTACGGCACCATCCGCATGCATCAGGAGCGCGAATATCCGGGCCGCGTCTCGGCCACCTCGCTGAAGAATCCTGATTTCGCGGCGCTGGCGCGCGCTTACGGTGGGCATGGCGAGACGGTACGGACCACGGCCGAATTTGCGCCGGCCTTCGAGCGGGCAATGGCCTCCGGCAAGCCGGCGATCGTCCATTGCTTCCTCGATCCGCAAGCGGTGACTCCGGCGAAAACGCTCGACCAGTTCGCCGGCCGCGCCTGATACCAAGATGCATTGAAAATGACTATTGGTATTCTGCTTGTCGATTTCGCATGCCACTGATGCAAATGAGAAATCGACAATGTTTCAATGAGCGGATGCGTCAGCATCTTCGCGAATTGGTATGAGCAAAATGAAAAGGCCCGGCCTTGATATTGGCCGGGCCCCTCGTTCTGATCTCTTGCCGATCAGTAATCGGCGTGGATGTCGTTGTCCTTGGTCTCCCGGACGAACAGCATGCCGATCACCAGCGTGATCGCTGCCACGACGATTGGGTACCAGAGGCCGTAGTAGATATCGCCGGTGGCCGCCACCATGGCGAAGGCGGTGGTCGGCAAGAAGCCGCCGAACCAACCGTTACCGATGTGGTAGGGCAGCGACATCGAGCTGTAGCGGATGCGCGTTGGGAACATCTCCACCAGGATCGCGGCGATCGGCCCGTAGACCATGGTCACGTAGAGCACCAGCACGAAAAGCAGCAGCGTCACCATGACGAGGTTGATCCGCGCCGGATCGGCTTTGGCCGGGTAGCCGGCGGCGGTGATGGCGTCGGTCAGCGACTTAGTGAACACCTGTGCCGGCGTCGAGCCGTCGGCACCGGCCGCGGTTCCGAAAGCGACCGCGGTGGCGCCGATCTTCACGGTCGCTGGCGTACCGGCCGCCGCCGTCTCGTTCTCATAAGGCACGCCAGCCTTGACCAGAGCCGCTTTAGCGACGTCGCAGGAGGTGGTGAATTTCGATGTACCCACCGGGTTGAACTGGAATGAGCACTCGTTCGGATCGGCGACGACGGTTACCGGAGAACTGGCGACGGCCTGCTCGAGCGCCGGGTTGGCATAGTGGGTGATACCCTTGAAAATCGGGAAATAGGTGAGGCAGGCAAGTAGCAGACCCAACATGATGATCGGCTTGCGGCCGATCCTGTCCGACAACGAGCCGAAGATCACGAAGAAGGGTGTGGCAATCAGCAAAGAGGCGGCGATCAGGAGATTGGCGGTCTGGGCCTCTACTTTCAGCGTTTGGGTCAGGAAGAACAGTGCGTAGAATTGGCCTGTGTACCAGACCACCGCCTGACCGGCGACGAGACCGAACAGGGCAAGCAGAACGACCTTGAGGTTCTTCCAGCGACCGAAAGCCTCGGTGAGCGGCGCCTTGGAGGTTTTGCCCTCGGACTGCATGCGTTGGAAGGCAGGGCTTTCGCTGAGCTTCATGCGGATCCAGACGGAGATCGCCAACAGCAGGATCGACACCAAGAAGGGAATGCGCCAGCCCCAGGCGTTGAAGTCGTCAGCGGACATCGCCGCGCGACAGCCGAGGATGACCAGAAGCGACATGAACAGGCCGAGCGTCGCCGTCGTCTGGATCCATGAGGTATAGGCGCCGCGGCGATGATCGGGCGAGTGTTCGGCGACATAAGTTGCCGCGCCGCCATATTCGCCACCAAGCGCCAGGCCCTGCAGGAGGCGCAGCAGGATCAAGATTACCGGCGCAACCATGCCGATGGCGGCATAATTGGGAAGAATGCCGACAATGAAGGTCGACGCCCCCATGATCAGGATAGTGACGAGGAAGGTGTACTTGCGACCGATCATGTCGCCGAGCCGGCCGAATACCAGGGCGCCAAATGGTCGCACTGCAAAGCCGGCGGCAAAGGCGAGCAGGGCGAAGATGAAGCCGGCCGTCGGATTGACGCCGGAAAAGAATTGGGCGGCGATAACCGCCGACAGGGAACCATAAAGATAGAAGTCATACCACTCAAAAACGGTGCCGAGCGACGAGGCGAAGATGACGCGCCGCTCCTCCTTAGTCATCGATGTTGATAAGGGTGACTTCGTCGGGTCGACGGTGACATCTGTCATCGGAGCTCCTCCCAGAACTTGACGCTTTCCCCTGGTCCGTCCGTCGATCGAATTCGATCGCCGGCTCCACCCGGACTCGAGAGCGGAACGTAATACTACGTATGCGGGAGTTGTGCGTGAAGATACCGATGGCGGAATCTTTAGTCTACAAACGATGTGCTTAGCGGAAACGCCGCAGACTGATCTGGCGGCTCTCACTGCTTCGACATTCGCATCCGCTAGCAATCTATTGTTTTCATTGGATATTGCGAACCCGACATTTGAACTGATGACGCATGTCGATCGAGCCCCAAATGTCGAATGTGCTCAACTAACCGCCAGGCGTACGCCTAAGCGCTGAGGAGTCGAACTTGCCCGATCGCATGATGTGGCGCCACGCGGCTTCCACGTCGTCAGGGATGTCGACGTGCGGCAGGAAGCCCTTGCCGCGCGGCCCATAGCCGTTTTGGTCGTCGGTAAGACGTTGGATTTCCCCAGCCAGCAGTGAAAGGAAGCGCTCCGGCGTCCACTTGCGGCTATTCGGGCTCTGGAGAAAGTCGATTCGATTGTTGCGGTAACCGACGCGCGGCACCTGCACTGGCCAGTTGGTGATTGCCGGACATGCCGCATCCGCCCAGGCCTGTCGGAACGAGGCGTCGGTGCGCCGTTGCATCAGCGGATCCTGCACGAGCAGCATCGACGTCGGTGCAAAGCCGATGCTGTCGAGAAAGCGTCGGCTGAAAAGGCCGTTCTCACCGCAATTTGTCGAGGCATCCTCCAGCAGCAACCGCGACTGATCGAGGCCGAGGAACATCGCAGCGATGTCGCCGAGCAGGCGGGCTTCGGATGTTTGGCCGGCCAGCGCCTTGCGGTAAACCGGGTGGGCGTCGACGGCTGCGGCCAGCAGCGGGGTCGAATGACCAATACCGCCGGAAATCAACAGTGGCGCACCGGTTGTCCTGGCCTTCTTCACCGCGCCCTCCAGCGTCCACAGCAGCGCGTTACCGGCTAACACGACAAGATCGAATACGGGCGTATTGTGCAGGCCCTTGTCGCTGAGGTCGTCGAGCGCCAGAAAGTGGGCGACGGCGTTGAGCGCCACGATATCGTCGGTGTCGAGCGGACCGTAGGGACCGAAGAAGGACATGAGAAGCTTTTCCGTGTGCCGCCGTCGAGGGAGGTGACGGGCTGTCACAACTTGTACGATCCACGATGACAGCGGCCTATCCGTGGCAGCGCTCATTGTGATGGATCAACCGACCCTAATCGATCCAGCCGTATAGGCGCCCGTCTGTATCGCCAGACCTATGCTTGTTTTCCTGTTGCGGGCAATCTGCCGAGAAGATAGGCAACGGTCAGTCCCGCGGGCGGATGGGCCGCCCGCTGAAGGAACCGGAGAGTCCCATCATGGCGATCACTCGCATCGAGCCCGGCAAGCGCATGAGCAACGCCGTCGTCCACAACAAGACCGTCTATCTCGCTGGCCAGATCGGCTCGCCAAAGGGCGACGTCAAATCGCAGGCCGCCGAGGCGCTCGCCGAGGTCGACCGCCTGCTCGCCGTTGCCGGTACTGACAAGACGCGCATACTGCAGGCCATCGTCTGGCTCGCCGACATGGCCGACTTCGCTGCCATGAACGAAGTGTGGGAAGCTTGGGTCGCTCCCGGCAACACTCCGGCTCGCGCCACCGGTGAGGCCAAGCTGGCCGCGCCGGAATATAAGGTCGAGTTCATCATCACCGCCGCCCTTCCGGATTGATCCGGCGCCGGCCGCTCCGATTATTTCGGGCTTTCCTTGATCCGGCTCGACGAGCCTGATCAAGGATGTCCGGCTAAAGCAGTTTGGAGCGTTCTCATCGACCGATCGTTTCGATCGGCTCTGTGAACGCTCCAGAAACTGCGGTCGGAGTGGAAGAGTGTCACTCCCGCGTGGTATCAGGAAAATCGCGGTTTGCCGCGCCTGTCCGGAGTGTCTGGCCCTTGCTCAACACTGAGATTCCTGGCTTCGTCTGGGCCTATCGTTTTGACGCCGTGACCGGCGTCGGCCATCCCTTGCCGCCAACCACGCCGCGTGAGGATCTGATCGTCGACGAGGGCTTCGTCTGGCTGCATCTGGCCCTCAGCGATGCGCGCGTGCCAAAGTTTCTCGAAGGCTTTGCCGATCTTCCCGACGAGGCACAGGCAACGCTGACCGACCGCGATAATCATGTGGTGCTTGCGTCCGACGACGGTGTGCTGCACGGCGTATTCACGGATATCGAACGCGCTTTCGATTACGAGACCAATGATATCGGTTGGTTTCGCTTCGCGGCGTCCGAACGGTTGATTGTCACGGCCAGGCTGCATCCTCTGCGCTGCGTGGAAGCGGCCCGGCTTGCCGTCGACCGTGGATTTGCCATTCATGGAACGGTCGGGGTGTTTGCCGCGGTCGTGACCGAGTTTGAGAAGGTGATCGACACTCTCATTCTCGAGATGGGCGACGAACTCGATCGTATCGAGGATTACGTGTTCGAGACGGCGCCGCGCGACGAGCGCCGCCGCCTCGGCCCGGTTCGGCGCACCGTTGTGCGGTTGAACCGCCAACTCAGGGCCTCAGTCGCTCTGTTCCGCCGCTATCAGCGGTGGGATGAGCGGGATCCGCTGCCGACTGGCACGGTAGAGATGGCCGAAACACTCGCCGATCTGCTCGGTTCGGCATCGCAGGAAATGCAGGGGCTGCAGGATCGAGCCCGCCTGCTGCATGAAGAAATCGACTCCAAAATCTCGTCGGAAACCAACCGCCATCTCTACATACTGTCGATCATGACGGCCTTCCTGCTGCCGCCGACGCTGGTGACCGGCTTCTTCGGCATGAACACCGGCGGATTGCCTTTTGCCGGCGAGCACTTCGGTACGTTGGTCGCGTTTTTTCTTGGTGGGGCGTCCATCTGGGGCGCCTGGTGGTTCCTGAAGAAGGTCGGCATTCTCTGAAAGCAAAAGGACCGCCGCCTCGGCATTGCCAGCAAAAGTGTTTTGCGGTTTGCGTCGAGAATTGCGCCAAACGTTGAGACAGAGAATTTCCAGAGACATGGAATCCGCTGGAAACTCCCAAAAGACTGTCGCCTGTCGCTCACTCGGCGGCGCGGGCAAGTCCCATGCGTGGGAAGGCCATGCCATTTTCGTCGAAGAGATGCAGCCGCTCGGCCGGCGCCGTCACGGTCAGCGTTGCCCCCTTGGCAATATCCACATCGCCATCGATCTTGACCGTGATCGGTTCGGGAAGGCCGGTGTCGAGGTAGACCAGCGTGACCTCGCCGAGCTTTTCGACGATTGATACCTTGCCGGTGAACAGTCCCGGCCCATCGGTCGGTACGAGATCCTCCGGGCGCACGCCGAAGGTCGCTTTGGCATCGACATAGGTGGCGGGGACCGAGGCGTTGACAATGACCGGATTGCCTGTTTCCGGCTGCACCGTTGCCGGCGTGCCAGCGCTGGTGATGGTTGCCGAAACGATATTCATCGCTGGTGAACCAATAAAGCGGGCAACAAAGAGGTTGTCCGGCGTGTGGTACAGCTCCATCGGCGTGCCGACCTGTTCGACCACGCCATAATTCAGAACAACGATGCGGTCGGCGAGGGTCATCGCTTCCACTTGATCGTGGGTCACGTAGATCATCGTGGTGTCGGCCATGCGTTCGTGCAGCTTGGCGATCTCAAGGCGCGTGGCGACGCGCAGTGCCGCGTCGAGGTTGGACAGGGGCTCGTCGAACAGGAACACCTTGGGATCGCGGACGATAGCCCGGCCGATGGCGACCCGCTGCCGCTGGCCACCGGAAAGCTGCTTGGGAAGGCGGTCGAGATAGGGCGTGATCTGCAGCATGTCCGCCGCTTCTCGGACACGCTTTTCCTGCTCGCTTGGCGATGTCTTGGCAAGCTTCAGGCCGAAGGCCATGTTTTCATAGACGGTCATGTGCGGATAGAGCGCGTAGCTCTGGAACACCATGGCAATACCGCGCTTGGACGGCGGCAGCGCATTGACGACGGTGCCGCCGATCTCGAGTGTGCCCTCGGTGATGTCCTCCAGCCCGGCGATCAGTCGCAGAAGCGTTGATTTGCCGCAGCCGGAGGGGCCGACAAAGACAAGGAACTCGCCGGACTTGATGTCGAGATCGATGCCGTGCAGAACCTGCACCGCGCCATAGGCCTTCTTGACTTGCTTGAGCTTCAGTCCGGCTGACATGCGTAATTCCTCCCGCAATTCCGAAGGGTTCTCCCAAACCCGGTTCATGGAGCCGGCCGTTCCACTGGGGAACGGCCGATCTTCTTTCAGATCATTTCAGCTTGGCAATGAAGGCGCTTTCGGAGGGCAACGTGACCATGTCGTCGGCGACCCTTGATGCAAAGCCAAGGTCTGCGATGTCTGCTACGGAATGGCCTTCCGGTACCTGAAAGCCCGCTCCCATGGAGCCGAAGTTGAAGACGCAGAGCACCTTTTCGCCGTCCGCCTCGCGCAAGAAGGCAAGAATATCGCCCTCTGAAGCAAGGAACCGCACCGATCCCTTTGACAGCGCCAGGCTCGCCTTGCGCCAAGCGATCATCGCCTTGTAGGTCTCGTATTGGCTTCCGGCCTTGCCGACCTGCTGATCGGCAGCCTTGGCAAGGTGGGCCTGCGGCACCGGCAGCCACGGCTTGGCAGTGGAGAAGCCGGCATTCACGGCCTCGGCTTCCCAGACCATTGGTGTGCGGCAGCCGTCGCGTCCCTTGAACTCCGGCCAGAAGCGGATGCCATAGGGATCGACCAGATCCTCAAAGGCAAGATCGGCTTCGGTAAGGCCCAGTTCGTCACCTTCGTAGATGCAGACCGAGCCGCGCAGGCTGAGTTGCAGGGCTGCCATGAGTTTGTCCTGCTGCGCCGGATTCTGCGCGAAGGGCAGGAAGCGCGTCGCGTATCGGACGACGTCGTGGTTGGACAGCGCCCAGCATGGCCAAGCATCGCCGGCTTGCGCCTCGAAAGTCTTGAGCGTCTTCTCGACATAGGCCCGCGTCGGCTCGCCGCCCAGAAGGTCAAAAGTGTAGCTCATGTGCAGCTTGTCGCCACCCGAGGTGTAGGCAACCATCGTCTTGAGTGAGCGGTCGCCGTCTCCAATCTCGCCCACCATGGTGGAACCGGGATACTGGTCGAGCAGCTTGCGCATCCGCTTCAGGAATTCGAGGTTCTCCGGCTGGCTCTTGTCGTAGATATGGTCCTGCCGAAGATAGGGATTGACCCGCGGTGCGTCGATGGCGTCAACCGGCCGCGTTTGTGGCGGGTTGGGCCGCAGTTCCTCGTCGTGAAAATAGAAGTTCACTGTGTCGAGCCGAAAGCCGTCGACGCCGAGGTCGAGCCAGAACTTCAGCACATCGAGCAATGCGTCCTGTACCGCCTGGGTATGGAAATTGAGATCGGGTTGGCTGGTCAGGAAGTTGTGCAGATAATACTGGCAGCGGCGGGTATCCCATTCCCAAGCCGAGCCGCCGAATACCGACAGCCAATTGTTGGGTGGCGTACCGTCCGGCTGAGAATCCGCCCAGACGTACCAATCCGCCTTGGGATTGATCTGATCGAGTCGGCTTTCCGAAAACCAGGGGTGCAGGTCGGAGGTGTGGCTCAGCACCTGGTCGATAATCACCTTGATGCCACGCCGATGCGCCTCGTTGACCATTGTTCTGAAGTCGTCGAGCGTGCCAAAGATGGGGTCGATATCGCAATAGTCGGAAACGTCGTAGCCGAAGTCCTTCATCGGAGATTTGAAGAAGGGTGACAGCCAGATGGCATCGACGCCAAGATCCTCGAGATAGCCGAGACGAGCGGTGACGCCTGCAAGGTCGCCTATCCCGTCGCCATTGGAGTCCTGGAACGAGCGTGGATAGATCTGGTAGATCACCGATCCACGCCACCAATCGGGATCGGCGGCTCGGTTGGCACGTGCGGTGGCTTGGTCAGGCATAGTCATCGTCAACTGGTCTTTCTCTTCGTCGATGCCGGCGGGGAGGGCGTCGGCACAATCCATTTTGTCCGGGCAACGCTGTAGGCACAAAGCGGGTGCACCGCTTTGTCGCCGTTTGTAGGGGCGATCTCCTTCTAGCCCTTGACGCCGCCGGCCGTGAGTCCCTGCACGATCTTGCGTTGGAAGACCAGCACGAGGACGACGAGGGGCACGGTAACGATGACCGAGGCAGCCATGATGCGCCCCCAGGGTATTTCGTACTGGCTTGCGCCCGACAGGAGCGCGATGGCAACCGGTACCGTGCGCGTCTCGTTGGAGGAGGTGAAGGTCAGGGCGAACAGGAACTCGTTCCAGGCGGCGATGAAAGCCAGCAGACCTGTCGTCACCAGTGCCGGCCACATCAACGGCATGAAGACTTTAGTGATGATGACCCACGGGGTGGCACCGTCGACGATCGCTGCTTCCTCGATCTCCATCGGCAGATCCCGCATGAAGGTGGTGAGTACCCAGACCGTGAAGGGCAGGGTGAAGATCGTATAGGAAAAGATCAGGGCGAAGGGCGTGTTGAAGAGACCAAAGGCGCGCACCAGCTCGAACAGGCCGGCCAGCACCGCGATCTGCGGGAACATCGACACGGCAAGGATTGTCATCAGCAGGAGACCGCGGCCGCGGAAACTGACGCGGGCGAGGGCAAAGGCCGCGGTCACTGCGAGGAACAGCGCCAACCCCACCACCGACGTTGCTACAAAGATCGAGTTACCGAGGTTGCGTAGGAACACGCCGGCGGTCAGCACCGAGATATAATTGTCGAGGCTGAAGTGGACCGGAAAGTAGTTGACCTCGAATAACGCCGTTCCCGATTTGAAGCTCGTCAGGATCGCGTAATAGAAGGGAAAGATCGAGACGATGACGATAACGGCCACGAGCGCGTAGAAGGCGGTGGTCTTTGCATAGCTCCAGAGCATCACCGGTCTCCTCCGTCGAAGCGCACCTTGCCGAGCCAAATGTAGAGGATGGTCATCAGGGCGATAATCAGGAACAGCATGGTCGACTGTGCCGAACCGTAGGCAAACTTGTCGAAGTCGATCAGGTTCTCGCGCGCCAGCACCGAAATGGTCTTGGTCTGAGCGCTGTTGGGTGTCAGCACGTAGATCAGATCAAAAATGCGCATGGCGTCGAGCAGGCGGAAGATCACCGCCACCATCAGCGCCGGGCGCACCAAGGGGAGCGTCACCTTCCAGAAAGTCTTGACCGGGTGAACGCCATCGATGGCCGCCGCCTCATAGATGTCGCGCGGAATCATTTGCAGGCCGGCGAGGATGAGGAGCGCCATGAAGGGCGTCGTCTTCCAGACGTCAACGATCAGCACGGCGATCATCGCCGTATCCGAGGAGGCGGTCCAGGCAATCTTATGGTCGATGAGACCCAGCATCATCAGCAGATCGTTGATGATTCCGAACTGGTCGTTCAGCATCCAGCTCCACATCCGAGCGGAAACGATGGTCGGTATCGCCCAGGGAATGAGGATGGCGGCGCGCACGAGGCCACGCCCCTTGAATTCAGCATTGAGAACGAGTGCGACGACGGTGCCAAGAATGGTTTCGAGTGTGACCGAAAGGACAGCAAAGCGAACCGTATTCCAGACCGCATTCCACCAGACGGGATCGGCGAGCAGCCCTGACCACATGACCCGGCCGCTCTTTAGTACCGTCCAGTTCAGGTAATTCTTGAAGCCGACCAACTCGGCGCCGCTAATGTTGGTGAGCGATGCGTTGGTGAACGAAAAGTAGATCGTCCTGAGAAGCGGCCATCCGGCGACAATGGCAAGCGCGACCAACATGGGCACCAGAAACCAACCGGCTGCCCTCAGGCGCTGGCGCATCAGTTCGGATTTGACTCGCTTTGGACGCCCGGGTCCGGTTGGCACGATCCGGATGGTAGATTGTGTGGAGGCCATGGCAATTCCTGCGATGGAGTGCGAAGGGCGTCGATCTGCCTCGGCGGTACCGGTCGCGGGCACGATCAGGGGACACCGGAATCTCCGACAGCCACCCTCACGACTGAAGTTGTGCGGAACGGGCTGATTGGCGGCTCGGTCGAAAATATGTCCAGACTGGCGCGATAGAACCGCACCGGAAGAAGCCAGCCGCCCGTTCTTCTAGAGAGTGACGCCGGGCGACTGGCGAACCAAAGGCTTACCAGCCGGCGCCCTTGAGCTCGGTTAGCTTGGCCTCAAGCATTTCGAGGTTATCGGCGGCGGCACCATTGCCCGACAACGTGTCGTGAACGGCGGACCAGAACAACGAGGACACCTCGTTGTATTTGACCTTGGTCGGCGCCGACGGACGCGGCACGGCGTTCATGAACACGTCTTTCCACTGCGGAATGATCGGCGCGGCCTTGGCCACGTCGGGGTCATCGTAGAGGGACACGATCGTCGGCAAGTTGGTCTGGTCGATGGCCCGGTTCTTCTGAACCTCCTTGGAGCCAAGGAACAGAGCGAGCTTGATCGCCTCATCCGGGTTCTTGGAATATTTGGATACCGCGAAGTTCCAGCCACCCAGCGTTGCCGCCGGTTTGTCACCCGCCGTCGCAGCCGGCAGGGGCGATACGCCAAATTTGCCCTTCACGGCGCTGTCCTCACCGTTGCCGAGCGCATAGGCATAGGGCCAGTTGCGCATGAAGACGGCGTTTCCAGTCTGCCAGACGCCGCGTGCTTCTTCCTCTTGATAAGCAAGCACGCCGGGAGGCGAAATGGTGCCAACCCAGCCCTTGACCGTATCAAGGGCCTTGGCAGCCTTTTCATTGTTGATGGAGATGTCGCCGTTGGCCTCGACGATCTGGCCGCCGCCGAACGACTTCACCCACTCCAATGCGTTGCAGGTCAGGCCCTCGTAGGCATTGCCCTGGAAGACAAGGCCCCACATGTCCTTGGCGCCGGCCGCCCGTTCCTTGTCCTGGATTTCCTTGGCCGTGGCGGCCATCTCATCCCAGGTCTTGGGAACCGGCTTGCCATATTTTTCGAGCAGATCCTTGCGATAGAACAGAGCCGGCGCGTCGGTAAATGCCGGAATCGCAACCAACTTGCCATTGGCCGTCTGCGACTCGATGATCGAGGGGAAATGGTCCTTGACCACATCCTTGGCGGCATCCGTCAGGTCGAGGAACTGATCCGACAGCTGCGGCGCCCAGATGACGTCGGTCTGGTAGACATCGATGTCGGCGTTACCGGCGGCCAGCCATAGCCGATACTGGCCGAACTGGTCGGTGGTGGACGACGGCATCGGCACGATCTTGACCGTGTTGCCGGTCTTGGCTTCGAACTCCTTGAGCTGGCTCTGCAGGAAAGCCAGTCCGTTGCCGGTATCACCGGACACGACCGCAAGCTCTGCTGCCATCGTGGCGGATGCGCAGAAAACCGCGCCGGCAAAAAGACCGGCACGCAGGGCTGAATGAAACATCGAGTCCTCCCTTGAATGCGGCACTTCTCCCGAATGCCGCAACTGGGTACGAAGCGCCCGAAACCTCCAAAGCGCTTTGAACGATAGGATCATCCTTGAAAGCCGAGCCCCTGTCAACAGGTCAATGTAACCGTTTGCAGGGAGGATTTAGGCGCCCCGGCTGCCAATTCTTGCCGTGCTAATCCTTTGAGCAGGAGCCAATGGGTTTAACAGTATCGCGACAAATGGTAAGGCTCGCTCATCGGCGCTGGCTCCCGGCTTCTGGGGGAAGAGTGAGGCGGCTTCCGATGACGACGGAAAAAATGACAATGAATCTTAAGGAATTGGCTGCCGAGTTGCATCTCTCGCAGACCACCGTCAGCCGCGCGCTCAACGGATATCCAGAGGTCAGCGAAAAAACGCGCGAAATTGTGCTCGCCGCTGCGCAACGTTTCGGATATCGGCCGAGCCCGGCAGCCCGACGGCTGGCAACGGGACGTGCTCACGCTTTGGGCGTCGTATTCAATGCCGAGCGAAACGCGTTCATGGATCCGCTTTTCGTCGAATATCTCGCTGGTGTCGCCGAGACCAGCGCCAAAGAAGGGTTTGATATTCTCATCAGCCCGTCGACGCCCCGTGATGAGATCGCCAGCTTCGGCCGATTGGCCCGCGATGGCACGGTCGATGTTGTCATCCTGTCGGCGCCGCAGGTTATCGACGCGCGCATTGCCCTGCTCAGCGAGTTGAAATTTCCCTTCGTCGTGCACGGTCGCCCTCCCGAGCCTGTGGGTATCTCCTTTATCGACATCGACAACTTCGGCGCTTTCCAGCAGGCGACCAGCTTCCTGATCCAACTTGGCCACCGCCGCATTATGTTGATGAACGGCGAGGAGCACTTCACTTTTGCACAGGATCGCTCGCGGGGCGCTGCCGTCGCTTTTGCCGCCGCCGGGTTGCCTGGGAGTCTGCTCAACGAGTATTTCATGCCGATGACGGCCGAGAACGCCTATCGCTGCGCCCGCCAAGCGCTGGAAAGCGACGCGCGGCCGACAGCTATCCTATGCGGCTCCATTCTGGTGGCGCTCGGCGTGCTGCGGGCCGCCGCCGAACTTGGTCTCGAAGTGCCTCGCGACCTGTCGATCGTCGCCCACGACGATGAGATGCCGGCCTTTCCTGCCGAGCAGTTCCACCCTCAACTTACGACGACGCGGTCCTCGATCCGCGCTGCCGGTGCCCGCGTTGCCGAGATGGCGCTTGCCCGGGTTGCCGGGCAAAAGCCGGGCACAGTGGCCGAGGTGTGGCCGGTGCAACTGATCGTCCGTGGATCGACGGCCGCCGCCCCCGAGCGGCCTTTAAACGGCGCGCATACCGAAGTCTCTTAAAATTACAATTAGAATACAAATACAGTAGATAATAGATATTATCGGCCGAAATTTGCACTCAACGAAAGCAAAACGCTCTTGGCGGAAAGATTTTCTCTTTTCTCCTTTCGCGGGAGTGCGCGCTTTCTTGAGGGTATCAGGGAGGCTTGATACCGCTTCGCCAGTATCTCCAGTCATGTGACCGGCAGAGAGAAAGCCGCGACGTTCGTCGCGCACGAGGTGAGTTCAGGTGTCCCAGGATCGTCTGACCCATTTGAAGCGTCTCGAAGCGGAATCCATCCACGTCATCCGCGAAGTCGCCGCCGAGTTCCGCAATCCGGTCATGCTCTATTCGATTGGCAAGGATAGCTCGGTTATGCTGCGCTTGGCGCTCAAGGCTTTCTATCCAGGAAAGCTGCCATTTCCGCTGCTGCACGTTGACACCACTTGGAAGTTTCGCGAGATGATCGCCTTCCGCGATGCGACGGTAAAGTCGGAGGGGCTCGATCTCCTGGTGCACACCAATCCGGACGGAGTCGCGGCCGACATCACGCCGTTCAGCCACGGCTCATCTGTCTATACCAACATCATGAAGACAGAGGCTCTGAAGCAGGCGCTGACCGCGCACGGCTTCGACGCGGCCTTCGGTGGCGCCCGTCGTGACGAGGAGAAGAGCAGGGCGAAGGAGCGAGTCTTCTCCTTTCGGACCGACACCCACGCCTGGGACCCGAAAAACCAGCGGCCGGAGCTATGGCACCTCTATAACTCCCGCGTCCGGCCGGGCGAGAGCATCCGCGTCTTCCCGCTGTCTAATTGGACCGAGCTCGACATCTGGCAATACATCCTGCTTGAGAAGATCCCGATCGTGCCGCTTTACTTTTCGGCCGAGCGGCCGGTGGTCAACAGGGGCGGCCAGTGGATCATGGTCGACGACGATCGCTTACCGCTCCAGGCCGGGGAAACACCGGAATTGCGCCGCGTCCGCTTCCGTACGCTTGGCTGCTACCCGTTGACTGCCGCTGTCGAAAGTGACGCGGCGACCCTGCCGGAAATCGTCCGCGAGATGCTGATCGCCCGAACGTCCGAGCGCTCCGGTCGCCTGATCGACCACGACGATGCCGCCTCCATGGAAAAGAAGAAGCGGGAAGGCTATTTCTGATGAATGCCATCGACCAGAACGTCGCCGCCGATGCCTCGGCTTTTACCGACTATCTCGGCCGGCACGAACGCAAGAGCCTGCTCCGTTTTCTCACCTGCGGTTCGGTTGACGACGGCAAGTCGACGCTGATCGGCCGTCTGCTCTACGACTCCAAGCTGCTGTTCGAGGACCAACTCCTGAGTCTCGAGAAAGACTCGCGCAAGCACGGCACCGTCGGTGACGACATCGATCTGGCGCTTCTTGTCGATGGCCTCGAAGCCGAACGCGAGCAGGGCATCACCATCGACGTCGCCTATCGTTTCTTTTCGACCGACCGGCGCAAATTCATTGTCGCCGACACGCCCGGCCACGAGCAGTACACGCGCAACATGGCGACGGGCGCCTCCACCTCCGACCTGGCGGTGATCCTGATCGACGCACGGCGCGGTGTGCTGACCCAAACGCGCCGTCATTCCTTCATCGTGTCGCTGGTTGGCATTCGCCACGTCGTGCTGGCGGTCAACAAAATTGATCTTGTCGACTTTTCCCAAGCCGTCTTCGACGATATCGTCGCCGACTACAGGGCGTTTGCCGCCGATCTCGGCTTCGAAACGCTGACCGCGATTCCGCTCAGTGCTCGTTATGGCGACAACGTGCTCGAGCGGAGCGTTCGCATTCCCTGGTACACAGGTCCGACACTGGTCGAACATCTGGAAACCGTGGCCGTCGACGATGATGCGACTGAACGGGCGTTTCGCTTGCCGGTACAGTGGGTCAACCGCCCGAACCTCGATTTTCGCGGCTTCTCCGGCACAATCGCTTCCGGCACAATCAGGCGTGGCGACGCTGTGGTGGTTGCAAAATCCGGGCGGACCTCGACGGTGAAGTCCATCGTTACCTTCGACGGCGAGCTCGAATCCGCTTCTGTCGGCGAGGCGGTGACATTGACGCTTGCCGACGAGATCGACATTTCGCGCGGCGACGTGCTGTCCGCTGTCACGGACCGACCGGAAGTATCCGACCAGTTCGCTGCCCATCTGATCTGGATGGCCGACGAGCCGCTCCTGCCGGGTCGGCCTTATCTCCTGAAGATTGGTGCGCGCCAGGTCACCGCTCAGGTCACGGCGATCCATCACAAGATCGACGTCAACACCGGCGGTGAGTTACCGGCGAAAAGCCTCGCTCTCAACGAGGTCGGCATCACCAACCTGTCCTTGTCCGAACCGGTTGCCTTCGATCCCTATGCCGTCAATCGTGAGACCGGTGCCTTCATCGTCATCGACCGGCTTTCCAATCTCACCGTTGGCGCTGGCATGATCGATCACGGTTTGCGTCGTGCCGGCAATATCCATTGGCAGGCGCTTGACGTCGACAAGCGAGCACGGGCGCTCGCCAAGGGGCAGAAGCCGGCCGTCGTCTGGTTCACGGGTCTTTCCGGCGCCGGCAAGTCGACCATTGCCAACCTCGTCGAGAAGAAGCTGACCGCACTTGGCCGTCACGCCTATATCCTCGACGGTGACAATGTCCGCCACGGCCTTAACCGCGACCTCGGTTTCTCGGACGCCGACCGGGTCGAGAACATTCGGCGCGTTGCAGAGACGGCCAAGTTGTTTATCGACGCCGGCCTGATCGTGCTGGTCTCGTTCATCTCCCCCTTCCGCGCCGAGCGGCAATTGGCCCGGGAACTGGTGGAGGAGGGCGAGTTCATCGAGGTGTTCGTCGACGCGCCGCTTGATGTCGCAGAGGCTCGCGATCCCAAGGGGCTTTATGCCAAGGCACGCGCTGGCGAGATTGCCCGCTTCACCGGCATCTCCTCGCCCTATGAGGCGCCGGACAAGCCGGAGATCCACCTCGACACGACCTCGGCCCCCCCGATCTGTTGGCCGAGCGCATCGTCGCACACTTGCAGGACGTTGGAATCATACCCGGGGCCGATGTGACGATCTGATCGTTACTCGTACGTGCCGGCTCGATGGAGCCGGCCCATGCGAAGCGCAAAGCCGAGCGACGGCAGTGCCAAGAGGGCTGCCGCCGCGAAGGCGACGATCATCGCGAACCGGAGACCTTCCGGCGAGCGGTCGGTCGCAAAACCGGCGAGATTGGCGACAAGACCGAAGATCGCCGAGCCAGCCGCGTAGCCCGCTGACTGGAGCGTCGGAAGAAGGGCCGAAGCCTTGCTGCGCTCATCCTCAAGTTGAGTTTCCATGACCACTTGGCAGAGACTGCCCCAGGCAACGCCCATGCCGAGGCCGATCACCAATTGACTGAGCATGACCAGTGCCAGGAGGTGCTGAGCCATGGCGCTGAGGCCAACAAGAAGCCCTACCATCAGCACCGAAGCGCCGATAGCGACGAACGCCACGCGTCTTCCCCGGCCGTCGAAGTTAGCGACCGTTACCGCGCCGCTGCTCCATGCCACAGCCAGAATAGCGCCAATACCACCGGCAACGGCCGGCCCATATCCCCAGAGATGCTGCACGGCGTAGACCAGGAATACGCCGGTCACTGATTGGGCAAGCGGCAGGAGGAAGATCGCCCACAGACCGAGTCCCGATATGCTGGAAAGGCCGAAGGCACCATGCGGCAGGATAGAAACGTGGGCGGAAAGGTCGATGCGCACCGCTGCGATGAGGCAGAGAGCCGCCCCCAACACGACGATAGAGGCCTGCCAAGGCTCTTCTAGCGCAACGCCGGCAATCGAAATCGCCATCATGGCAAGCGCCACCAGACCGAGCCGGATTCCGGGAAAGAAGCCCGTGTCATGGTTACGCGCCTCCCGCGGCACCGCCACATGCACGAGCAACAAGAAGATGGCGACGATCGGCAGGTTGACGAAGAAGGCCGCGCGCCAGCTCACCATCTCCGTAATGACACCGGCCAGAACCGGTCCGCCGAAAGCGGCGACGGCCCAGACGATTGCCTCGGCGCCAAACAGCTTGGCGACCAGCCGCGACGGGAAGAGCTGCGGAATCAGCGCGAAGGCAATGGCCGCGACAAGGCCTTCGCCGGCGCCTTGAACAGTGCGCCCGATCAGAACGAGTTCCATGCTCGGTGAGAGAGCGGCTGCTAGCGTTCCGACAGCGAACACGCCGCTGGCCACGAACAGGCAGCGCCGTGCGCCGAAGCGCGCCTTGAGAAGCGGCGCCGAGGCACCGGCGGTGATTGAGGCAACGATATAGACGGTGAGCGTCCAGGAGATATAGGCCTCGCCATGCAGTTCACCCACCGCCGTTGGCATCGCGGTCGATACCAGGAAGGCATTGAAAGCGAAGATCGCCGTGGCGAGCATCAGCGTGAGTGAAGCCGCCAGATGGGGCGGTGCGATGAGTTCTGACCAGCGGCTCGATGAAGCGGAATGCATGATAGAAAAGCCGGAGCCAAGTTTGAAAAGGGTGCCCCCTATAGCAGCCTTGAGCGGTTGCCGATACCGCGGACAACCGCCAAGCGTTGCCTTTGACCGCCGATTTCCGCTATTACGGGGGCAAGGGCGCGCCTGCGGGCTGAGTTCCCTTATCGATTTCCAGGAGAACTGCCGATGTCGGGGCTTAGCCGTACGTCCGACGACTTGTCGCCCAGACGCCGGAAGATTCTCTATCACGCTTGGCATCGCGGCACGCGTGAGCTGGATCTTTTGCTCGGCCGGTTCGCCGATGCCGCAATCGGCGACCTGACGGAAGCCGAACTTGACGATTTCGAGGCCCTATTGGAGGTCGACGACCGGGATCTGTTCGGCTGGATTCTCGGCAAATTCCCGGTTCCGGAAACCGCGCCGAAAGCAGTATTCTCGAAGGTAATCGCCTTCGCCCTTGAGAACCCCGTGGTCGGCTGAGTGGCCCTCAGACGGCTGCGGACGCAGGTTGGCCGCGATCGCTGGTCCTGGAAAAGGTAAGCGGCGGCGTTGGCGGATCCGGGCGATGAATGGCCACGCGGTTGCGCCCCTCGCTCTTGGCCTTGTAGAGCGCGAAATCCGCTGCGCTATTCAGCGACTCGTAATCTGAGCCGACTTCCGCGACGCCGGCGACTCCGCCACTTACCGTGAAGCGAAGTTCGCCTTTGGCTGTATCCAGGCGATAGGCGTGGGTAAGCTGGCGAATGTGCTCAGCGAGGATGGTCGCTGTGGCTACGCTTGCATCGGGAAGGAACAGCGCAAACTCTTCGCCGCCGACCCGCGCTGTGACGGCATTTTTAGGGGCTGCCCCGGCAAGAATGTAGGCGAATTCTATGAGTGTGCGGTCTCCGATCAGATGGCCGTGCGTGTCGTTGATCCGTTTGAAGTGGTCCAGATCGAATAGAGCCAGAGCGCCGCGATCGGAACGGTCTGCCAAACGCGGCAGAACTTCGTTCAGGAAGCACCGCCTGTTGGCGAGTCCGGTCAGCTCGTCAGTTTCCGCCGCGATGCGAAATCGGCGTTCCGAACGCTGGGCGACCAGAGCCATTTGAAGAAGGCCGGAGAGAACGAGGACGGCCATCGTGCCGATCAAGGTCAAGCCAATCAGATTACCGCTCGGAAGACTTGTGATGGATGGATCGAGAGGGAAAAAGAATATGTAGATCATACGGGCTATCAGCATCGCTTGCTGAAAGACAATGACCATCAGTGTCAGGGCGAGAGCCGGCAAACGTTCCTTTCGGCATTGACGAACGAGCTCGAGGCTGAGAACCAGCAGATAGGCGAACTGCATGGCCGAGATAACGTAGGTCCTGAAATTGATGTCGGCAAAGAGGCCTTGATCGCAGGCGAGGGCGCCCCAGATCAGTGCGCCCAGCAGGGCGAAGAGACGGTCATGGCCGGCGACCTTGCCGAAAAAGCGGCGATAGCCAAGCCAGATCAGTCCCGAGACTAGCAGCAACATCGCGTTGCTGACCGTGATGGACCACAGGGCCGGTATATGGCCGCGCAGCCCCAGCATGATCATCGATATCGTGGCGAGGCCGTAGGCAACGCCCCAGATCAGAACGCAAACCTCGTTCCTTACTGCTCGCCAGATTACCAGATGGCCGGCCGATACGCAGGCGCCGGTTACGGCAGCCGCGATGATCAGAGAGGGAACATGCAGAACTGCGCTCACGAGGTGGACCTCTCAGCATGGACCGACTACTCACCGCTCGCCTGGAGAGGAAGGGCAGCCATGACCAAGGAATTTAGACTTGTCTACAGAAGGAGTGTTGAATGGATATGTAAAAACACCATCCTTGCTGAACAATGCATAAATGGCACCGTTAGCCTTCACCATATTACAGTACGCCGAACGGCTGCCACGAAGACCTGTCGCGGGGCGATCAAAAATCTGCGACTACTTTTTCGGTTTGATGCAAAATTGCTAACCCATTGGATTTTGTTGGTTTTTCGTTTGTGCTCGGGGTTTCTTTTTGCCTCGGGATGCTTTAGAAAGTCACCCTTTCTTCCATTGCAGATACCGCCGCCATGCCCACGTCCTGGTCCAGCCTGCTGTCCGACTTTTCAACCGTTACGGTCGCCGCCGTTCCCGATGGCGCCGAGGCGCTGGCGCTTGCCGAACTGGTTCGGTCGGGAAAGCGGCGCGGGCTCGATGCTGTCTACGTTGCGCGCGACGGCCAGCGTCTTCAGCAGCTCCAGCGGGCGCTTGCCTTCTTTGCACCGGAGATAGGTGTCCTGGAATTTCCAGGTTGGGACTGCCTTCCCTACGATCGTGTCTCTCCGACGCCGGCGGTTGTCGCCAGGCGCATGACGACGCTGTCGGAATTGGCCGCTCACGCTGGTGACGCCCGCCCCTTTGTCCTGCTTACAACCGTCAATGCATTGGTGCAGCGCGTCGTGCCGCCGTCCATGGTATCTGGACAGGTCATGACGCTGGCTCCCGGCAACATTGCCGACATGGGTAAGCTGACTGCCTGGTTGGAGAATGCGGGTTTTTCCCGTTCGTCCACGGTGCGCGATACCGGTGAATATGCCGTGCGCGGCGGTATTCTCGATCTCTATGCGCCGGGAACCGAAGCTCCGGTCCGCCTCGACTTCTTCGGCGACCAGCTGGAATCAATCCGCACCTTCGATCCGGAAAGTCAGCGTTCGACGGGGCAGCTGAAACGCCTGGACCTCGTGCCGATGAGCGAGGTGCAGATCACCCCGGCCTCGATCAAGCGTTTCCGGCAGGGCTATATTGCCGCCTTTGGGGCCGCCACCTCGGGCGATCCAATGTATGAGGCGGTGAGCGAAGGGCGCCGTTACGCGGGCATTGAACATTGGCTGCCGCTCTTCCACGAGCAGCTGGGCACGCTGTTCGATTACACCGGTGATGCGTCGATCATGGTCGATCAGCTGGTTGATGAGGCGGTGAACGAGCGCCTCACCACCATTGTCGATCATTACGAGGCCCGCCTCGACACGCTGAAGACCGCCGGTTCCGGTGCGCCTTACAAGCCGATGCCGCCCACCACGCTCTACCTCGCCGAAAGCGAATTGCAGGGGCTGCTTGCCCGCCGCGCCGTTGCTCGCCTGACACCGTTCAATCGGCCTGAACAATCCGCAGTGAAAGTTGTCGATTTCGCTGGAAAGACGGGACGTTCGTTTGCCGCCGAGCGAGCGACCGGCGATGTCAATATCTTCGACGCGTTGGTGAAACACATCGCGGCGCTTGGCGTAGAAAAGCGCAAGGTGATCCTCGCCTGCTGGTCGGAAGGCTCGCGTGATCGCCTTGCCCAGGTCATCCGCGACCATGGTGGTCAGGCAACCGAACTGGCGCCCCACCTCGATGCAGCCCTGAAGGCACCGGCCGGCGTACTGCCGCTCGCCATCCTGGGTATAGAGACCGGTTTCGAAGTGCCTGGTTTCGTGGTCATCGCCGAGCAAGACGTGCTTGGCGACCGGCTGGTGCGCGGTGCCAAAAGTCGCAAGAAGGCCGAGAACTTCATCAAGGAGGCGACGAGCCTTGCCGAGGGCGACCTCGTCGTCCATGTCGATCACGGTATTGGCCGGTTTGTCGGCCTCAAGACGATCGAGGCGGCCGGCGCGCCGCACGACTGCCTGGAGATTGTCTACGCCGGTGGCGACAAGCTGTTCCTGCCGGTCGAAAATATCGAACTTCTGAGCCGCTATGGCTCCGACGATACCGATGCGCAGCTCGACAAGCTGGGTGGTGGCGCCTGGCAGGCGCGCAAGGCGCGGCTGAAGAAGCGCATTCGCGAGATCGCTGACGAGCTGATCAAGACGGCTGCCGCTCGGCTGCTCAAGACGGCGCCGGTGCTGTCGCCTCCCGAGGGCCTGTACGACGATTTCGCCGCCCGCTTCCCCTATGACGAAACTGAAGACCAGCTCAATGCCATCGAGGCGGTGGCCGGTGACATGTCCTCCGGCCGGCCGATGGATCGCCTGGTCTGCGGCGACGTCGGCTTCGGCAAGACGGAAGTGGCGCTCCGTGCCGCCTTCCTCGCGGCAATGAGCGGCAAGCAGGTGGCGGTAGTCGTGCCGACGACGCTGCTGTCACGCCAGCATTTCCGCACCTTCCACGACCGCTTCAAGGGGCTGCCGATCAATGTGCGGCAGGCGTCTCGTCTCGTGCCTTCGAAGGATCTCGCTGCCACAAAGGCAGGCATCTCCGATGGCACCGTCGATGTCGCGGTGGGAACGCACGCGCTGCTCACCAAGGGCATCGATTTCAAGGACCTCGGTCTGTTGATCATCGACGAGGAGCAGCACTTCGGCGTCAAGCACAAGGAGCGGCTGAAAGAGCTCAAGTCCGATGTGCATGTCTTGACGCTATCGGCCACACCGATCCCGCGCACATTGCAGCTGGCGCTGACCGGCGTCCGCGAACTATCGTTGATCGCGACGCCGCCGGTCGACCGTCTCGCCGTGCGCACCTTCGTGACGCCCTTTGATCCGCTGATCGTTCGCGAGGCGATCCTCAGGGAGAAATACCGGGGAGGGCAGGTATTCTACGTCTGCCCGCGCGTCGCCGATCTCGCCAGCCAGCGGGAGTTCCTGGAAAAGCACGTGCCGGAAGTGAAGGTTGCCGTCGCCCACGGCCAGATGGCCGCGACGCAGCTCGAGGACATCATGAACGCCTTCTATGAAGGCCAATATGATGTGCTGCTTTCCACCACCATCGTTGAATCCGGCCTCGATATCCCGACGGCCAACACCCTGATCATCCATCGCGCCGACATGTTCGGCCTTGCCCAGCTCTATCAGCTGAAGGGACGCGTCGGCCGCTCCAAGACGCGCGCCTACGCCATCTTCACGACGCCGCCGGAGAACCGCGTCAATACGGTCGCCGAACGCCGTCTCAAGGTCTTGCAGTCGCTTGACACGCTTGGTGCCGGCTTCCAATTGGCGAGTCATGACCTCGATCTGCGTGGCGCTGGCAACCTGCTTGGCGAGGAGCAGTCGGGCCACATCCGGGAGGTTGGTTACGAACTCTACCAGCAGATGCTGGAAGAGGCTGTGGCTCAGCTCAAGGCCGGCATCGTCGATGAGGTGGTGGAAGATCAATGGTCGCCGCAGATCACCCTCGGCACGCCGGTGATGATCCCCGATCATTACGTGCCCGATCTGCAACTACGCCTTGGCCTCTATCGGCGCCTTGCCGACCTCGAGGACAGCAGCTCGATCGATGCCTTCGGCGCTGAGCTGATCGATCGCTTCGGCCCGCTGCCCGAGGAGGTCGAGCATCTCCTCAAGACCATCACCATCAAGAGCCTCTGCCGCAAAGCCAACATTGAGAAGATCGACGCTGGCCCGAAGGGGCTGGTCCTGTCTTTCCGCGACGGCAAGTTCGAAAATCCGGCGGCGCTGGTGCAATACATCGGCGAGCAAGGCTCGCTGGCCAAAATCCGGCCGGACCAGAAGATCGTGCTGACGCGCGAATGGCCGGAAGCCGAGCAACGCCTGAGGGGCACGGCGGCGATATTGCTGAAGCTTGTTCGTATGGTCGACGATGCAAAATCCGGCGTTTCGACAACCCTCAAGCCCATTGAGCCACAAAAATTGAAGCTCAAGCCGACGCCGCCTCCACCGCCTCAGGCCCCGCTGCCGAAGGGGCGTTACCCCTCGCTGGCATCGCTCAAAGGAAAAGGGCGGCGCTAAATTTACCGGGTTGTCTGAAATTCTTGGCTGCGCGCCTTGAATCCTACACTTTTCTGACACAATCGAGTATCGATATAGTGTTCCTGAAGTGAACTGGACCCCGCGATTTTGGAAGCGTGGAGGTCGTCATGGGCGAGCTGATCAACGTTTCGACATTATTATTAGTCGGTGTGCTCGGTGGGATGACTGCCGGCACGGCTTTGGGCTTCATTTGGCTGACGGAGCGGCGCAAACTTGCTCTCGGCGTCTGGGCCGCCTCCTTGTGGCTAGGCGCCATTGCTTGCGCGTTCTATATGTTGCGTCCCGTGGTGCCGGATTGGACTTCGGTGCTGTTCGGCAACGCAACGCTGGCTTTCGCCTACGGCCTGATCTGGCTCGGATTCCAGCTTTTCGAGGGTTGTCGACCGGTTATATGGAAGGCCGCGGTTGGCGCGGTGGCTTGGCTGCCGTTCCTCGCCCTTCCTCTTCTTCATAACCAACCAACCTTGCATGCTGCGCTGGCTTCGACGGTGATGGCCCTTTATTCGTTGGCGATCGCCTGGAAGCTCATCCTCCGTCGCCGGGTTGAGCCACTGCAGGCTCGTCTCCCGACTGCCGTCATGTTCGCCGCTCACGGTCTGCTTTATGCGTCCCGCGTACCGTTGCTGGTGCTCTTTCCCGACTTCGGCCTGGGTGAGGCTTTTGACCAGTCGCCGCTGTTTATCGCTGGCGTGTTCGAGGCGCTTTTGTTCACGCTTTTCCTCGTCGTCGCCATGTTGACATTGATCGCCCAGCGCGATGCCCGCTTCCACCGTAAGGCTGCCGAGATAGATGCGCTTACCGGCCTTCCCAACCGGGCGGCCTTCTTCACTGTTGCCGAGGCGCTGCTGCAGGGCGGCGGCGAACGCGGCGTTCTGATGGTGTTCGACCTTGATCACTTCCATTTCGTCAACGACCGTTTCGGCCGTGACGAAGGGGATCGGGCTTTACGAGCCTTTGCTCAGGTTCTGGATCGTGAAGTGCGACCACCCGACATCGTTGCTCGCGTCGGGGATGAGGAGTTCGCGTTGTTCATGCCATCGATCCGGCTCGATGTCGGTCTGTCGATTGCAGAGTATCTCTGCCGCCGAACCGAGGAACTGAGGCTGATGACCGAGGATGGCGAGCATATTCCGCTCACCACCAGTGGCGGTGTGGCCGCTGTCGCGGATGTTGGCGCCAATATCGAGGCACTGATGGTGGCCGCGGGAACGGCGCTTGCTGAGGCAAAGCGCATCGGCCGGAACCGGTGCCGTGCCTATCGAGCCGCGTCGAAGCTGCACAGCCATCTGGTGGATAATTGGCTCAAGACCGGCTGAACCGCTTGAGTTTCAGACCGACACGGCGGTCCTGGAACGGACCGCCATCGTGCCAAGCAACAGTATGACGTAAATCACGATGGCGGCGATGGTTAGCCATGCGGGACAGTGCAGCTTTTCGGTCGCCTCCATGGCGTCGAAGGTAATGCGCAGTCCGATCGCTATCTGCAGCAGCACGGCCGGCAGATAAAGGATCGGCACGTAGCGGACCGGTGCTCCGGTAACGGCCGGCAGGATGATCGGCGCGTGGGCGAACACCATGGACAGGATGAAGCCGACGGCGATGGCATGAATAGCCGCGTCGTGGCCATAGACGCTCTCACCCGGCGGCAGCAGTGAAAGACTTGCGGCGGCGACCAGCAGCCAGCCGTAACCGCAGATCAGCATCAAGGCGGAAAAGCGCGCAAAACCTTGGGTCCGAACGGTGCGGAGCGCGATGTCCTCCCTGAGCAGCCAAAGCGCGATACCGGCAAGTGCCACGGAAAGCAGCGCCGAGCCTTGCCATGGCTGGCCCAATGCGAGCGCCAGAACGAACAGTGCAACGAGGAGGACCAGCAGGCCGCGAGCGGCCAGTGTTGGCCTTAACAAGCGCGATAGCTCGATCCGCTCGGCGACGACAGTCAGGATCAAGAAGCCGAGCCAGACGTAACCCACCTCCGGCAGTGTCCGGCCGGATATCCAGAAGAGGGTTCCCAGCGGCCATAGGGCGGCGGCAACTGTCATTAGCGCGGTGAACAATGTGGGCAGTTTCCAGGTTGAAAGAGCTGTGAGTAGCGTCAATCCAACCCCGGCAACGAGAAACAATGGCGCGGTGGCCTCGGCATAGCCGCAAAGTAACAGGACGGCGCCGGCTCCCGATAGCGCGGGCACCAAAAGCGCCGTGAGGCGACCGTCGGCGACAGCGCGCTCAAGCGAAATCAGCGTACCGAAAAAGCCCGAAGCCATGATCGCCCCGTGCATATCCGCCAGGTCACCCACCGGTGCGACAACGCCTAGACGGGCGAGGCCACCGGTGAGGCCGGCTACCAGCGATGCCGCCGCGGTCACGGCAAGGGCGATGCGAAGGAACGGGGTGAGCGTCATGGCAGGGCTCCGTGGATATTTCTGAAAAGCGGACAGCGAGCAGGTCGTATTCGCCCGCCTCAATGACCGAAAATGCCGGCGGCAAACTTCGAAACGGCCGCCTCGAAGCGCGACGGCTGGCGTTCGAAACGCGAGCGGACGGCTGGATCGGCAAGTTCCGGTGACCAGACGGCCGACTTGTCGATTGCGACAGCCACCTTCCAATCCCGCCCAACAGCTCCCTCCACGGCAGCTTTGGCATTTTCGCCGATCAGACTGCCGAGCGGGCAGGTCGGCGTCGTCATCATCAGCTCGACGTGGATGGTTTGGCCTTCAATGTCCAGGTGGCGAACGAGGCCGAGCGAGACGATGTCGATGCCGAGTTCGGGATCGTCGACGGTCGCAAGGGCGGCGAGAACCTGTGCTCTCATGGCTTCATCTCCGGGCCAGTCGGATGCGCCAGATATCCGGCCCCTGTTCGAGATAGTCCCAGCTGAATCCAACCAGGGTCCGCGCCTCGAAATGCTGGCGAAGCGGCACCGGGTCGAAGCTGTTGATGATTTCCATCGCCTGGCCCGGCTCGAGGGCGTCGAAGCTCTCGATAATTGTGGCACGACGGAGCTCACAGGGGAGACGGCGAACATCGAGCACGCTCGCGGCGTCGATCGTATCAAGGGGCATCGTTAGGGCTCTCCGTTATTCGATAAACGAAGAGTAGCTTTCTTGTCGTGCTGCCTCGTTGTCGCGCAGCAAACTTCCGATACGGAAAAGCAACGGCGCCCCGAGGGGCGCCGCTAAATTTGACCGTATATTTGAGAGAAACCAGCCCGGATCAGAGGATCGAGCGGTAGAGCGCCTCGATGTCCGCAATGTTGGTATCGCGCGGGTTGCCACCGGTGCAGACGTCGGCGAACGCCGCCTTGGCGAGCGCCGGAATGTCGTCGGCCTTGACGCCGACTTCGCTCAGCTTGGCGGGAATACCGACATCGGTGGAGAGCTTCTGGACGGCGGCGACAGCCGCCTTGCGGGCTTCGGCAATCGACATGGCCTCGGTACCCTTGACGCCAAGCGCGGCGGCGATGGCGCGATATTTCTCACCAGTGAAGTCGGCATTGTAGGCCATCAGCGTCGGCAGCAGCACTGCGTTGGCGACACCGTGCGGCGTGTTGTAGAAGGCGCCGAGCGGATGGGCCATGCCGTGCACCAGACCAAGGCCGACGTTGGAAAAGCCCATGCCGGCGACATACTGACCGAGAGCCATCTCCTCCACGCCCTTGGGATCGCCAGCGCACGAAGCGCGCAGCGACCGGCCGATGATCTCGATCGCCTTGATATGCAGCGCGTCAGTCAGCTCCCAGGCCCCCTTGGTGATGTAGCCCTCGATGGCGTGGGTCAACGCGTCCATGCCGGTGGCGGCCTTGAGCGGCTTGGGCATGGTGGCCATCAGCTCGCTGTCGATAATGGCGACCAGCGGAATGTCATGCGGGTCGATGCAAACGAACTTGCGGCGCTTTTCCTCGTCGGTAATGACGTAGTTGATGGTCACCTCGGCGGCGGTGCCGGCGGTCGTCGCCAGCGCGATAATCGGCACCGACGGCTTCTTGGTGGGGGCGAAGCCTTCGAGGCTGCGCACGTCGGCGAATTCCGGATTGTTGGTGATGATGCCGATCGCCTTGGCGGTATCCTGCGGCGAACCGCCGCCGATGGCGACGAGGTAATCGGCCTTGGCGGCTGCGAAGGCGGCGACGCCCTGCTTGACGACACCGATAGTCGGATTGGGCATGACCTTGTCGAACAGCTCGTAAGCCAGACCGGCCGCGTCCATCAGGCTCGTCACCTTGGCAACCGTGCCGGCCTTGACCAGCACCGCGTCGGTAACCACCAGCGCCTTCTTGTAGCCGCGGCGCTGCGCCTCACCGACCAGCTCGGCACGGGCGCCGGCGCCGAAATAGGACGTCTCGTTGAGAATCATGCGATGGGACATGCTGCGTTCCTCCTGAGGCCGGTTGTCCGGCGCGTCGATGGCTGCGGCGCTCGCGGCCGGGCAACTTGCCAGGAGCGGATCCGATGCGCGGCGTCCGCGCGCCGATCGCCCGTGGAAAGGGGCGGCTGGATATCGCCAACCCCGGTCCCCGCCAAGAAAGCCGCCGAGAGCTGAACCATCTTGAAAACTATTGACTCGCAAGGTCGCTCACAACCTCGCACGAACCCCTATTAGATGATCGAAATTGATTGAATTTGAGAGTTTTGCGACATAGCTGACGATATAGCTCCGCAAAACCCGAACCGCCCGGGAGGATCGGCGTGGGTTCATTTGAGGAAAGCTGGCTATGCGGAGGTCGACTTCTAGTCGAGCGCCTGATGGCGGGTTTCCGTGTCGATCTGTGAAGCAGCCACAGCGGCGAGGATCAACAATACGGCAAACAGCGCCACCGCCGCGCCGAAACTCCGGGCAATCAGGAGTGACAATAGGGACGGTGCCAGCAGCCCGCCGAGCCGAGCCATGGCTCCCGCGGCGCCCATGCCGCTCGCCCGTGCCGCTGTCGGATAGAGCTCCGGCGTATAGGCGTAAAGTGCACCCCAGGTACCAAGCAGCGCAAAGCTCATCAGAAGAATAGCCGTCGCCACAAGGCTCGCGTTGCCGGCGACGACGAACAGCACGCAGCCGGCCGCCGACAACAATAGAAAACCGATCAGCGTCGGCCGACGCCCGATCCGTTCGACGCCCCAGGCGGCTAGTGCATAGCCCGGCAACTGGGCCAACGCGACGATGACGAGGAAGCCATAGCCGCGCACGAATCCGAATCCCTCGCCTGCGAGCCGCGCAGGCATCCAGGTGAAGATCCCGTAATAGCTGAGCGACACCAGAAACCAGACTGCGAGCATCAATAGCGTCCGCCTTTTCAACGGCGGGGATAATAGATGGACAGTCCGAGGTGCTTCACCGGCAGCGAGCGGTTCGGAAAGCGGCGCCTTGCCATTGGCCTTCAGAACGCGGTCGATGACGGCACGCGCTTCGTCGCTCCGTCCCTTGCTAAGGAGATAGAGCGGCGACTCCGGTACCATCAGACGCAGCCAGAAGCCTATCAGTGCCGGAACGGCGGTCACGAAAAGGATGGCGCGCCAGGCGTCCGTCAAGCCGACTGAGGCCGCGGCCCAGGCAGCGAGCGCCACCACCACCGTGCCGATTGCCCAGAAGGCCTCCAGCATGACCAACCAGCGTCCACGCCGGTCCGAGGGTAGGAATTCGGCCATCATGGCGTAATCGACGGGCAGCGTGCCGCCCACGGCGACGCCAGTGAAAAATCGGGCGGCGAGCAGCAACGCAAAGTTCGGCGCGAACACCGAAGCTAGCCCGAAGAGGCCGTCGCAAGCCACCGTAACCAGCAACACCCGCCGGCGGCCGATACGGTCGGCAATTCGGCCGAACAATGCCGCGCCGATCATCATGCCGAGGAAGAATAAAGTGCCGGTTTGCAGTGCTTCAGGCACCGTCAAACCAAAGCTTGCCGCTATCGATGGGGCGGTAAAGCCGACGGCTAGAACCTGCATGGCATCGGCGGCCCAGACGAGGCCGAAGATGCCGAGAAGTCGCCGCTGAAACGCGCCGGTGCCGGCCTGATCGAGGGCGGAATCGATAGCAACCGGCATGACGGCACCTCAAAATAGAGGGTTGATATACCCTTCCATAGACCAAAGTCGCAGGCTGGAAAACCAAACCTTTACCGAACCGACAACTTCCGTGGCCCTCACGCCCTCAACGCGACTTCGTGATCACCCCAAGGGTGACTAATACTAAAGTCGCATGCTATAATCCTGCACAAGATAAATCAACGATCGAGGCAAGAAGGGATCATGAGCGATATGTCACAGGACGCCGTCAAGTGTCCGTTCATCCGGTGCCGTCACCCGGTGCCGCGTTCCTGGAGCGAGGGATGCGCTTCGAGCTGCTTTCTCCTCCGCAAAGAGCGCCGGCGGATTACTGTTCGTCACACTTACGACTTCTAAGGAGGGGACCACCCCTCCTTTTTTGTTGGACGAGCGAAGCCACGTCTGCGGAACAGGCCGGGTACTCTCATACCAGCCAAGACGCTCGGCACGATTCAACGCGCATCCAAAGCCAGACCTGATGTTGGCCAATAAAGCTATATGGCTGATATCGTTGGATTTAGTAAGGCCGGGGAATGAGGCTGGGATTCGAATCCGTGACCTCATGATTGAAAGTTTCATCAGCCGTCATCTCGTATGGAACAGATCAGGGATCATGGTCCATTGATGGTTCGCTGACCGCTCGAACGCGGGGCCATTCATCTTCCGGCGCGTACATCCAACCCGTTGGTCGGTCGCGACGAGATGCACAGGATCGATGTCAGCAATATCATCCGCGCCAAGCAAATTGTTTGCCCACGACTGATAACGCGTCAATTGCTCGTGACCACACGTTCTTGGCGCGAATTCTATCACCTTCCGCAAGAGAACACCTGCGATAGCGAGGCTGCCAAATCGACATCCCGGAAGGGCTTGTGGAGACGGACTGCATGGGGATGGAGACCGACATAGTCGAGCCTGTCGCCGCTGATGAACACATGCGGCACATACCTTTGCTGCAAGATGCGATTGATCGCCCGAACGCCGTTGCCCTGCGCCAGACCGACATCAACGACCATGGCGTCGGGACAGCATTTGAACGCCGTCGCAACGGCGCCGTCCTCGGTATATTCGGTGCCGCAGATGGAGTATCCCAACTTCACCAGCGTGTAATCGAGTAATAGGGCGACGAACGAGTCGTCTTCAACGATCAAAATTCGCGGCGCGGTCATCGGCGCACCTCACCACCGGCTCCGCCTTCGTTTACCCAGGTTGCGATCTCTTCAAGGGACGCTCGGGATTCGGTCCGCTCATTCGTCGTAATGGCTCGTCGCGCCATGCGCAGACGCTGGATAAGGCCGCCTTGCCAATCCATTTTTTCTTTGAAAAACAACATGGCCGTCGCCCTATCCATCGCTGTCTCCGTCTGCCAACAATACATCCCGATGCCGGTCTTCGTTTTCGTCGAAACCAGGCCTCGAATACCTACAACGCTCAAGCAGTTTATTTCGGCGACCAAAAAGATAAACGGACGGATTTTACTCACAAATACTCAGGACGCGTCGTTTCAGTATGATAAGATATCAATAATTCATGGCAGCCTTCGGATTCCGTCCGTTAAGCATGTCGCGCGACGGCGTTGTCAGGGAAGACGAGGAGCGACGAGATGATGGGCAGCTCGCCAACGAGAGATGTCGCGTCTGGCTTCTCGGATCAGTCAGACGGTACGTCGATTCCATGGCCGATCATCGGCGTCGGCTCGTCAGCCGGTGGTCTCGATGCCTGCCGGAAGCTGCTCGATGCCATGCCGGATGCCTTGGCCTGTGCGCTGGTCGTGGTCCAGCACCTGGAGCCACATCACGATTCGCTAATGGCAAATCTGTTGGCCACCCACACGACCATGCAGGTGGTGGAAGCTGCCGAGGGGATGCTGATCGAGATCGGCCACCTCTATGTTATTCCGCCCGGCTCATATCTTACGGTTCGCCATGTCGCTTTCCATTTGACCAAGCCGCAGGCTTCGCAGGGAACGCGGCTGGCTTTCGACGTTTTTCTTCACTCGCTTGCCGAGGAATACGGGCCGCGCGCAGTCGCCGTTGTGCTATCCGGCACCGGTACAGATGGCAGCGCTGGTCTTGAAGCCATCAAGGCGCAGGGGGGTGGACGCTTGCACAGGATCCAGCCGAGGCGAAATTCGATGGCATGCCCAAAAACGCCATCGCCACCGGCCATGTCGATCTTGTGCTCCCCGTGGAGCAAATAGCCGAGGCCATCACCGAACGTGTGCGATCTGCCGGCGGTGCCGTAGGCTCGGTGGAACGCCCGATCAGCAGCGTTACCGAGGATGGTTTGCGGTCGGTGCTCGCTATCATTCAAGCGAAGACCAGTCGCGATTTCTCGGCCTACAAACCAGGCACCCTTGCACGCCGGCTCGACCGCCGCATCGGAATGGCTGGCCTCGACACGCCGTCGCTCGAAAATTATATCGACCGCCTGAACAGCGACACTGACGAACTCAACTCTCTGATCGATGAGCTACTGATCCATGTCACCGGGTTTTTCCGCGATCCCGAGGTGTTCGATCACCTCGCCACCAACGTGCTGCCGACCTTAATCGCGACGCATCCTACCGGCCAGCCGATCCGCATCTGGGTGGCAGGATGCAGCACCGGTGAGGAAGTTTATTCGCTGATCATACTCCTGCTCGAAGCTCTGAGCGCTGCCAAAAGTCCAGCGAAACTGCAGGTGTTTGCCACCGACATCGATCAGAAGGCGGTCTCCGTTGCCCGCAATGGCCACTATCCGGCCGACATCGCCGATGCCATCTCGCAATCCCGGTTGGACCGCTTCTTCACCAGCGAGGATAACGGCTATCGTGTCACAGCGGAGCTTCGCGACGCGATTGTCTTTTCCGTCCACGATATTCTTACAGATCCGCCATTCTCCCGCATCGATTTCGTCTCCTGCCGCAACCTTCTGATCTATCTCGGAGTCGACGCGCAGGAAAAAGTGCTCGCCGTGTTCCGCTTCGCCCTGAGGCCGGGCGGCCTGCTGCTGCTCGGCAGCGCTGAATCGGTTGGCGGCAACGATGATCAGTTCTCGGTCATCTCAAAGCCTGCGCACCTGTTCAAATTCACGGGACGAGGCAAGCCGCGTAGCGGCCTGCCAATCGGTGATGGCGAAGCGTTGCGTATGCCGCTGCGTCCCGCATCCGAGCGCGCCGCTCGGCCGCCGACCTCTCTGTCGGCATTGTGCGAAAGGCTGGTGATCGATGCCTTCGCACCGGCCGCTGCGTTGATCAACTCCCGACAGGAAGTGCTCTACACCCTCGGTCCGATCGATCGGTATCTGCGCATCGCACCTGGCTACCCCAACGCCGATCTTCTGGCCATGTTGTCCGACCAAGTGCGGATGAAAGTGCGGTCGGCGCTACTGATCTTCGGCGAAAGCCGGACTCCGGCGCGGTTAGCGGGCGGGCGGCTCGAAGCCGCGTACGGTGGCAGGCGCTTCGACATCGACGTTCGCGCACTACCCGGCGATGGCGAGGAGTTGGTGCTGATCTCCTTTGTCGAAGGTCCTGACGAAGCGATTTCCACCGCCCCTCCTGGCGCGGCGTCACCGGACGATCAGTCGCGCGTTAATGAACTGGAGCGGGAGCTCGTCACCGCGCGGACTGAACTCAGCGAAGCTCTCCGCAACATCGAGCGATCAGCAGAGGAACAGAAGGCTATCAACGAGGAGGCTATGTCGGTCAACGAGGAATACCAGTCAACCAACGAAGAACTTCTGACATCCCAGGAAGAGTTGCAGTCGCTCAACGAGGAACTGATTGCTCTCAACGGTCAGCTCCAGGAAACACTGGAACGCCAGCGTACCACCTCCGACGATCTGCAGAACGTGCTCTACAGTACGGACGCTGCGACGATTTTCCTCGATACCAAACTAGATATCCGCTTCTTCACACCCGCGACGCGGTCGCTGTTCTCCATCATCGCAAGCGATGTGGGGCGGCCGCTGGCCGACCTGCGCTCACTTGCCATCGACGGTACGCTGTCGGCCGATGCGGCGCGCGTGCTGGAAACGCTCGCCCCGATCGAACGGGAAATTGAGGTGGAGAGCGGGCTGTGGTTTCTGCGCCGCATCCTGCCATACCGCACCCAGACCAACGGTGTCGAAGGGGTTGTGATCACATTCGCCGACGTCACCGCCCCCCGACACGCCGCCGACGAGCTTCGTGCCGCCAAGGCTCTGGCCGAGCGCGCCAACATTGCCAAGTCGCGCTTTCTCGCCGCCGCCAGCCACGACCTGCGCCAACCGTTGCAAACCCTGTCGCTTGTCCACGGGCTGCTTGTAACGAAAGTGTCGGGTGAACAGGGCGAGACGTTAATGGCTCGGTTTGACGACGCCTTGAACTCTATGTCGGATATGCTCAACACGCTGCTCGACATCAATCAGATCGAAGCCGGAACGGTTCGGGTTGAAAGGAAGGCCTTCCCGCTAGCCGAGCTTCTCGACAGGCTATTCTCAGAACTGACGATCCAAGCCAAGGCCAAAGGACTGGCCTTCCGCTATGTCCCCTCGACGCTTTGGGTGGACAGCGACCCACGCCTTCTGGAGCAGATGGTTCGCAATCTCCTGATGAATGCTCTGAAATACACCAGGAAAGGTGCTGTTCTGCTGGGATGCCGCCGCCGGGGTGACCGTCTCACCATCGAGGTCTGCGATACCGGGATCGGTATTCCTCCAAACGAGCTGGAAACGATCTTCGAAGAATATCATCAAGTCGACAATGTTGCTCGACAGCATGGCCTTGGTCTGGGACTGGGACTGTCGATCGTGCAGCGGGTCGGGGCCTTGTTGAGGCATCCGGTCCGCGTTCGCTCCAGGCTGGACGTCGGATCATCGTTTTCGATAGATGTTCCCGTTCATGCCAAATCGGCCGAGCCCGCTTTGGTGACTGGCCCTAAATCGCTCGCGCCCCGTCTCGTTCGTCCCGCTTCGATCCTGCTGGTCGAGGACGACCCCGATGTCAGCGATCTTCTGGCTCAATCGCTCCGCTTGGTGGGCTATCGGGTATTGGTTGCAGCCAACGGTGCCGCCGCCAGCGATCTTATTCGGATTGGCTCTGTTCGCCCTGAGCTTGTGGTGACCGACTACAATCTGCCGAACGGGCGTACCGGTGTCGAAGTGATCTTTGATATTCGCAACCAGATTCACGCCCGCATTCCCGCCATCGTACTGACCGGTGACATATCGACGCGCGCGCTGGCCGACATTGCCGATCGCTCCTGCGTCCAACTGAGCAAACCAGTCAGCCTCGCCACCCTGCTGGGTGTTATCGCCGAACACCTTCCCCCTAGGGAGGCGACGCAGTTTGAAGACCTACCGTCGCCGAAGCTGCAAAAGTCGAGTGCTGGCGGTCCCCCCATCGTGTTTGTCGTCGACGACGACGATCGTGTGCGCGACCTGATCCGAGACGTGCTCCGGGAGGCCGGTCACAGGGTTGAGACCTACGCCGATAGCGAAACGTTTCTGGCCAACTTCCGGGCTGTGGGGCAGGATTGTCTGCTCGTCGATGCCTATCTGCCCGGCATGAGCGGTCTGGAATTGTTGCGCCAACTGAACACACAGGGGGATGCGCCAGCGTCGATCATGATCACAGGCGGCAGTGACGTTCAAACAGCGGTCGATGCCATGAAGGCCGGTGCCCTGGATTTCATTGAAAAGCCGATCGGCCGGGACATGTTGTTAGCGGTGGTCGGCCGTGCGCTCGGGGAAGCCAAGGATACCGAGCGACGCACGGCGCGTCAGCATGCCGCTCTCGAGCATGTGGCTGGGCTGACCAGTCGCCAACACCAAATCATGGACTTGGTGCTGGCGGGGCATCCCAGCAAAAATATCGCCGCCGACCTCGGTATCAGCCAGCGCACCGTGGAGAACCACCGTGCCGCTATCATGAAGAAGACCGGTGCCCGCTCGCTGCCGGAGCTAGCGCGTCTTGCCGTGGCGGCGGCAGCGGTTCCGAACTTGCCGCACTGAGCCACCACATTCGGATCCGATCGCTGTCTGTCTGCGTCAGGCGAGCGCAAGGTGGCGGTAGAACAATCGCTTGGAGACTTCGACCAAGGCGAGATAGGCCGCCGTTGCGCCGACCAGATAGGCGAAGAACAAAGGCGGCGGCGATGTGAAGCCGAACCATTGTCCTGCCGGCGTAATGGCGAGCCCGACCGCCACGACCACCGCGGCGGCCGCTGTCGCCATCAATGAAGCGCGCGGCCGGCTACGGAAAAACCGCCGCCGCGTGCGGATCGCGAACACCACCAGCACCTGCGTGGTCAGGGACTCGATGAACCAGCCAGTCTGGAACAGAGCTTGGCCGGCTCCGAACACGTGCAGCAGCACGTAGAAGGTCAGAAAATCGAAGGCTGAGCTCAGCGGGCCGAAGAACAGCATGAAGCGCTGGATCTCCTTGATGTCCCAGGCGATCGGCTCCGCGACATCCTCCGGGTCGACGCGGTCGAAGGGAATGGCGATCTCCGAGATGTCGTAGAGAAGGTTGTTGAGCAGAATCTGGATCGGGGCCATCGGCAAAAACGGCAGGAACAGTGCCGCGCCGGCCATCGAGAACATGTTGCCGAAATTGGAGCTGGATCCCATCAGGATGTATTTGGAGACATTCTGCACTGCGGCACGCCCGCTCAGTACGGCAGCCTGCACCACGGAAAGATCGTGTTCTAGCAGGATGAGATCGGCCGCCTCGCGCGCGACATCGGCGGCGCCGTCGACGGAAATGCCGACATCGGCGGCGTGCAGGGCAGGGGCATCGTTGATACCGTCGCCCATGAAGCCCACGACATTTCCCATCCGCTTCAATGCCAGTATGATCCGATGCTTCTGTTGCGGATTGACGCGGCAGAATAGATTGACGCGTGCGAGCTGGCCAATCAGTGCCTCGTCGGAGAGATGAGTGAGTTCGTCGCCACTGAGAGCGCCCGTGACCTCGACGCCGATTTCGCGGAAGACGTGCCTGCTGACCTGTTCGTTGTCGCCGGTGAGCACCTTGACACCGATGCCTGCCGTCGCCAGCGCGGCGATGGTGGCGCCGGCACTGGCCTTCGGTGGATCGAGGAAGACGGCAAAGCCGGAAAATACCAGATCGCTTTCATCGCTGATCGCCGCGGAGCTGATGCTGGCATCCTCCGCCCGACTGGCGACGGCCAAGGCCCGGAAACCCTCGGCACCCAGGGCATCGAGCGTTGTGGCGAAGGTGTGCCGCGTTGCAGTGTCGAGTTCATGTTCGACCCCATCGGCATCCTCATATCGGCTGGACAGCCGCAGCAGATCTTCCGGTGCCCCCTTGACGATCAGTCGCCGACCGCCAGCGTGCTCGGCCAGGATCGAAATCCGCCGTCGCTCAAAATCAAAAGGCACTTCGTCGATCTTGGTCCACTCTGTCGCGTCGATGGGGCTGGACACCAGGATGGCGTCGTCGAGAGCGCTCTTCATGCCGCTCTCGAACAGCGAATTGACATAGGCGTAGGCGTGGGCGTGAGCTGATGGGTTGCCGTGTCCATCGACGGTCTTGAGTAAGGTGATGGCTGCTTCGGTCAATGTACCGGTCTTGTCGGTGCATAGCATGGTCATGGCACCGAGATCGTGGATCGCCGTGAGCCGTTTGACGATCACCTTGCCCTTGGACAATTCGAGGGCCGAACGTGCCAGTGTCACCGTAACGACCATCGGCAAGAGTTCGGGCGTTAGGCCGACGGCCAGCGCCAGTGCGAACATGAGGGACTCCAGCACCGGTCGGTGGAAGGAGATATTGATCACCAGTACGAACAGCACCATCAGCACAGTGAGGCGCATGATCAGCATGCCGAAGCGATGGATGCCAACGGTGAAGGCGGTAACCGGTGGCTTTTCTGCCAGACTGCTCGCCAATCCGCCGAGCGTCGTGTGGCTACCGGTTTGGCAGATGAGAACGCTAGCCGTGCCCGAAATCACCGATGTACCGGCGAACACCGCGTTGGTGGCTCCGGTCGGACTGGTGGCGGCCGTCGAGAAGTCGCCGACGCTCTTTTCGGCTGGGTAGGCCTCACCGGTCAGCAGCGCCTCGTTGACGAAAAGATCCCGACTGGCGATGAGTCGCCCGTCGGCAGGCACGAGGTCACCGGCGATCAGCTCGACGATATCGCCGGGCACCACCTGATCCACCGGCAGATCGCGCGGCTGTCCGTCGCGCAGCACCTTAGCCGTCACTGCCACCGATTGCCGAAGAGCGTCGACCGCGCTCTGCGCCCGACTTTCCTGGATGAAGTCGAGTGTTATGGAAACTGTGACGATGGCAACAACAATCAGGAAGCTGGCAATATCGCCGCTCGCTGCCGACAGGCCACTTGCCACCAAGAGGATGATCACCAGAGGATTACGGAAGCGCCCGAGAAACTGCAGCCAGAGCGGCACCTGTTTGACCGCCGCCGCATCGTTGGGACCAAACTCGGCAAGACGCGTCTCGGCCGCGCTCCCGGTCAAACCGGAGGGCGTTGCCGACAGGCGGGAGAGGAGCCGCTCGACCGGTTCGGTCCAAATGTCCGTTGGCCGGAGGTTGGCTGCGACAACCGGCGACGAATGACGTCGCTCGGTCCGGATCGGATGCCGAGGCGCTCTTGCCATGAGCCTATCCTCCTGAAACGGCGATTGACCGACAGGCCTCGGGGCAGAGTAGCCCCTTGCCTGCCGATCGCTTAGTTAAATGTGAACTCCCGAAATCTCGAAATAATTCTTCTTGTCACGGGTGTAGAGATTTCGAGCGAACGCTCTGATCCTGTTTATGTTCTCGTCGAAGGCCGTTAATGCGGATGCCTCGTCTAGCTGCCCGTGGCCGTCCTGGTGGCCGTGGACAAATGGTTCCAGAACGGCCTGGTCGAGACGGAAGGTGATTTCGAAGGCCGCATCGTGTCCCCAGAAGCTGATGCTTCGACGATGGGGATCATAGCTGCGGGAGTCGTTCAGAAAATCGATGGCCATGGATCGCCTCCTCGTTGACATTCGACGCTCAGCGATTGCGGCAGACCTTGCGATTGTAGCTGTCGCGATAGCAGCGCTGATCGGCCTTGTGCCGCCCAGTGGCATCGGCCACCACCGCGCCGACGGCCGCGCCAGCAACACCACCGATCACGGCGCCGCCAACACTCCGCGACGCAACACCGCCGACGACGGCACCGCCGACGGCGCCGATGCCGGCACCTTGCATCACGCGGTCGTTGCGCGCGCCGACGCAGCCCGCGAGCGTGAGGCCGAGTATGCTAATGATGATAAGAGATTTCATGTCGATTATTCCCTTGAGAGGTGAGAAGGGCGTCGCCGATTCTGTTAGCGGCAGACTTCCGGAGTCACAGAGACGCGATCGGGCAGTTCGCATGTCGGCCGCCCGAGGTTAGGCGGGCGGGGAAGCGGCAAAGGCGCCGCCGCAGCGGCTGGCCGTACAGCCACGTCCCTGGGCAGGACTGCCAACGCGACGGTGCAGGGCGCAGTTCGCTGTACTGCGCAATCAGCAGACGTTTTTTGGCCGGCAGGATCAAAACCGTAGCAATCGGACGGCAGTGCCGTCAGGCCGAAGGCCAGCGTACTCACCAATAAACCAAGCCGGATCATCATGACGGATGTCCTTCTGTGAAAGCTGTTCGCTGGCCGAACGGTCCAATTCAGTGGTTGAGGCCTACGCTCGTCTTCGGCTCCGCATGTGATTCAACCAGCCACAGTTGCCGAGCGATGCCACGGGCGACCTCTGTGAACAGATCGGCAGTTTCGAGGTCGCCCTGCGTCGTGGCGATGCCGATGGCGGCGCGCGATGACTCGCCGAAAGCCGCCAGCGAGCCGGCAACCGCGAAGACATGCTGCGCGCCATCGGCGATTCCGAGGTCATAGGGGACTAAAAAGGAGCGCGCGGTTGCGGTCTGCACGGTGCCTTCAGCGGTTCCACCCAGCCCGCCGGTACGCTCGGCGATCTGGTCGGAGTAGGTGCCGACGGCAGTGGCAACCGTGTCGAACAACTCGTGAAGCGCAATGAAGTTCGTTCCCCGCACGTTCCAGTGTGCCTGCTTGACTTGAGCCGCCAGATCGATGGAGGCCGACAGATGCTTATTGAGAAGTTCGACGGATAATGTCCGTACGTTTTCGGACAAAGTGTTTCTCGTGGTGTGCAATTGACATACTCCGAATGGTCGATAACGATGATCGCCGGCGGGGAAAGTATTGATCCTGAATTATAAGCCGCGACGTCTGGAACGGCAGGATCGGAAATTACTCAGTTGACGTTCGCTGGCGAAAAAAGACTTGGAAATCCATTTCGTAGGATCGTTTTTTTGAGGGTCTTCTGGGGCGCCATGTCCGCGATCGATGGTGCCGTGACAACCGAGATGGCGCGCCATCGCACAATTGACCGGTGTATTTAGCCAGCTCCACACCTATATAGAGGCCGACCGATCGACTTCTCCCACCCGCTGGTGAGACGGTTGGGCGCCGGGGTGCATTGCCGTCGCCGACCTGGCTGGCGACGTTTCCACCTCGGATGGCCTTCGGCGGCTAACAAAGCGGCTCATCCGATCCGGCCTGCGCCGGAGAGAGGTCACCATGCGCAAGCTCGTTCCGTTCATCGCGATAACGACACTGGTCATCGCCGCCGCCGCTGGCTGGTATGCTTGGTCAATCTATGGCAGTCAGAGATTGCCGGCCGGCGTCACAGTGGCCAACGGTCGTATCGAGGTCGAACGCATCGATATTTCGACCAAGCTGGCCGGGCGGGTCGCCGAGATCGGGGTGAAAGAGGGGGATCTTGTTGCCGCCGACGATGTCGTCGCAATCCTCGACACGACCGATCTCCTGGCCCAGCGTGCCGCGGCGCGTGCCGCCGTTGCCCGCGCCACCGCCGGCATTGCCAAGGCAAAGACGGATGTGGCGTCGGCCGCGGCCAATCTCGGCCTCGCCGATGCCGAGTTGCGGCGCTCGTCGGAACTTTTGGAAAAAGCAGTCAGTCCGCAGTCCCTAGTCGACCAACGCAAAGCACAACGCGATGTGGCGGTTGCCACCGTCGCCGCCGCCAATGCCGCCGTCGATGATGCCATGGCCGCCCGTGATGCCGCTTCGGCCCAGGTCGATATGATTCAGGTCAACATCGACGATATGACTCTGCGTGCGCCGACCGCCGGCCGCATCGAATACAAGCTGGTCAATCGAGGTGAAGTGATCGCCAGCGGTGGCAAGGTCGCCACCATGCTCGATCTCACCGACGTCACCATGACCGTCTTCCTGCCGACCCGGCTGGTCGGCCGCGTCAACCTCAACGCTCCGGCCCGCCTGGTGCTCGATGCAGCGTCGGAGTGGGTGATCCCGGCCACGGTCTCTTTCGTATCGGCCGAGGCGCAGTTTACGCCGAAAAGCGTTGAGACCGCCGATGAGCGGGACAAGCTGATGTACCGGATCAAGGTCAAGATCGACCCGTCTCTCCTTGAAACCTATCGCGACTATGTCAAGTCCGGCTTGACTGGCAATGTCTACCTACTGACCGATCAGGCGGCGACCTGGCCGGAAAATCTGGCTATTCATCTGCCGCGAGCCGCCGCCAAATGACAACGCCCGCCGACAATCGACCGGAAGCGGGGGGGAGGCGGGTGCTCCTGTCATCGCATCCAGCGTCAACCATCGGTATGGCAAAGCCGCCGCACTCACTGAACTTTCGCTGAGCTTTGCCTCCGGCTCGTCGACGGCGATCATCGGTCCGGACGGCGTCGGCAAATCGACGCTGCTCGGTCTCATCACCGGTGTGCGGCGCCTGCAGACGGGAGAGATTAGCGTTTTGGGCGGATCGATGCGCGAGCGACGTCAGCGTGACGATGTCGCCCCGCGCCTTGCCTACATGCCGCAGGGGCTCGGCCGCAATCTCTATCCGACGCTGACGGTGGCCGAGAATATCGACTTCCACGCTCGCCTGTTCGGACTGGCAGCCACAGAGCGTGCCGTCCGTATAGACCGCTTGCTCACTGCGACCGGCCTCGATCCGTTCCGCCAACGCCGGGCCGGCCAGCTGTCGGGCGGGATGAAGCAGAAGCTGTCGCTATGCTGCGCGCTGGTTCACGATCCCGATCTCCTAGTGCTTGACGAACCGACAACCGGCGTCGATCCGCTGTCGCGGCGTCAATTCTGGGACTTGATCGATTCCATCCGTAACCAGCGCGCCGGCATGACGGTGATCATCGCCACCGCCTATATGGACGAAGCGGCTCGTTTTGACCGGGTGATCGCACTTAACGATGGCCGCGTGATCGCCGACGGCACGCTCGCCGACATCCTGGCCAAGACCGGCGAGGCAACGCTGGAAGATGCCTACCGTCGGCTTGGCTGTCGTGACGGCGAAACGCTGGCGCCCGCCTTCGTCATGCCGGAGCGCAAGCCGGAACCTGGCAACTGGGCGATTTCGGCCACGGGGCTGACGCGTCGTTTCGGCGATTTCACCGCCGTCGACCACGTATCCTTCCAGATCGAAAAAGGCGAGATTTTCGGCTTTCTCGGCTCCAACGGCTGCGGCAAGACCACCACCATGAAGATGCTGACCGGCCTGTTGCCGGCCACCGAAGGCACCGCCGAGCTGCTCGGCAGTCCGGTCGATGCCGCCGACATCAGCATCCGCCTGCGTGTCGGCTATGTGTCGCAAAGCTTTTCACTCTACGACGAGCTAACGGTCAGGGCCAACCTGACGCTGCATGCTCGCCTCTACCGCCTCAGCGCGGCCGACGTCACAACCCGCGTTGACGAGTCGCTGAAACGCTTCGATCTGGTCGCTCACGCCGACAGCCTGCCGGCGTCGCTGCCGCTTGGCATTCGCCAGCGTCTGCAGCTGGCCGCCGCCTGTCTGCATCGCCCGGAGGTGCTGATCCTCGACGAGCCGACTTCCGGCGTCGACCCTCAAGCGCGCGACGATTTCTGGAGCCACCTCGCCAGCCTGTCGCGTAACGACGGCGTCACGATCTTTGTCTCCACCCATTTCATGAACGAGGCCGAACGCTGCGACCGCATCTCCTTGATGCACCAGGGCCGTGTGCTGGCGGTCGGCACGCCGGCCGAACTCGTCCGGCAAGCCGGCGCGGAAAACCTCGAAGCCGTGTTCATCAACAAGCTTGAAGGCGCCGAGGCGGCAAGCCAAGGCAAACAGGCAGCGGCCACTTCATCGCAGCTGGACATCGCCAAGCCGCCGTCCGCTCCTGCTTCGTCTCCGCACCGTCAACGGCGGAACCAGTTCGCATCCGCGTCGATGATTTGGGCCTTTGCCCATCGCGAGGGACTGGAGATCCTCCGCGATCCCATCCGCATGTCGTTTGCCGTGTTCGGATCGCTGCTGCTCTTGGTGCTGTTTGGCTACGGCATTTCCTTCGACGTGCAAAACCTACCCTACGCCGTGTTCGATCGAGACCGGTCGATCGAGAGCGGGCAGTTGATCGATGCCTTTTCGGGCTCCAGCTATTTCAAAGCTCAGACGCCGATCAGGGATGAACGGGAGGTCGACCAGCGTCTGCAATCGGGCGAATTGCGCCTCGTCGTCTCCATCCCACCCGGCTATGGCGCCGATCTTCTGAAGGGCATCCGCCCGGAAGTGGCAATCCTGATCGACGGTGCCAATACTTTCCGCGCTGAGACGGTCAAGGCTTACGTACAGGGCGTTGTCTTGACCTATGTGTCGCAGCTGACCCACGACCGATACGGCCCGGGCGCATCGATGGCGCTGCCCTTCGATCTCAGGCCACGCTACGCTTACAATCAGGCCTTCGTCTCGGTCGACGCCATCACTCCGGGCGTCATCATGCTGCTGCTTATTCTGATTCCCTCGGCGCTGACCGCCGTCGGCGTGGCGCGGGAACGCGAGATCGGCTCGATCACCAACTTCTCCGCCTCTCCAGCCTCGGTGGTCGATTTCATGATCGGCAAGCAACTGCCCTATGTGGCGGTTGGAATGGTCAGCTACCTGACGCTGTTCGCCTTCGCTCGCCTGTTCTTCGGCGTGCCTTTCACCGGATCGTTCCTCGCGCTGAGTGCCGGAGCTCTGCTCTACGTGCTGGCCGCCACAGGCTTCGGCCTTCTGATTTCCACACTGGTCAAAACTCAGGTTGCCGCCATCATGGCGGCGGCGATTCTATGCGTCGTGCCGGCCGTCAACTTCTCCGGCTTCATCAACCCGATGTCGTCGATAGAAGGTATCGCCCGCTGGGTCGGCCTGTTGTTCCCCGCTTCCTGGTTCCAGACCATTGCCATCGGCAGCTTTGCCAAGGGTGTGAGCGCACTCGATCTCCTCGGTTCGGATCTGGCGCTCGCCGGCTTCGCGGTGGTGTTCATCGGCGCCGCGTGTCTTCTTCTCGACAAGCAGGAGGCCTGACATGCGCCGCTTCCTAATCAACGTCTTCTATCTGGCCATCAAGGAGCTGTGGAGCCTGCGGCGTGATCCGGTCATGCTGTTTCTCATCATCTACGCCTTTTCGGCGGCCGTGGTGATGGTGGCGAATGCCGTCAAACTCGAAGTCGTCAACGCCACCATCGCCATTGTCGACGAGGACCGCTCGCAGCTGACCGCTCGCATGACCGACGCCTTCGTTGCCCCTTATTTCAAGACGCCTGAACTCATTACTCATAACGAGGCCGATGGTGCCATGGAGGCAGGCCACTATGGATTCGTGCTGGAGTTTCCGCCGTCCTTCGAGGCGGACGTGTTGCGCGGTCGGCAACCAGCCATCGGTCTCACCATCGACGCCACCGCCATGGTCCAAGCTGGCAATGGCTATGCCTACATCCAGTCGATCCTGCTGACCGAGGCAACAAACTTCCTCCACAGCAAGGGCATCGAGGCTCAATTGCCGATCGTCACCGCGCCACGGGTCTATTTCAACCCCAACATCGAAGGGCGCTGGTTTTCCTCGATCATGCAGCTGATCAATTCGATCACCATCTTGTCGATCTTGCTGGTCGGTGCCGCTGTTATCCGTGAGCGCGAGCACGGCACCATCGAGCATCTGCTGGTGATGCCTGTTCGGGCCATCGAAATCGCGCTCGCCAAGGTGTTGGCCAATGGCGTTGTGCTGCTTGTCGCCGCCGTGCTGTCGATGGAACTGGTCGTGCGCTGGTATCTCGACGTGCCAGTGGCCGGGTCGCGCGCCTTGTTCTTATTCGGCACTACCATCTTTCTGTTTTCGACGACGTCTCTCGGCATCCTCGTGGCGACACTCGCCCGATCGATGCCGCAATTCGCGCTGATGGCCATCCCGGTGTTCACCACCATGCTGCTGCTCTCAGGCAACATGACCCCGCTTGAGAGCATGCCGACGGTGCTGCAGTGGGCGATGCACGCCTCGCCGTCGGTCTATTATGTACAGTTCTCACAAGGACTGCTTTACCGTGGCGCCACGATCGACCTCGTTTGGAAGCCGCTGCTGATCATGAGCGGCCTTGGCGCGCTTTTCCTCGCCTATGCTACGCACCGCTTCCGCTTGATGCTGTCGCAGACCGAATGAGCGACGCTATCAGAAATATCGGAAGATGCTGCGAAGCGGGCCTCTCTTCAGGTAACGATAGCGTCTGATAAAGAGAGGGCGAATAACGTCAGCGACCAGCGCATCGACATTCTCGCCACCGGCTCCGGCTTTAGCTATTGGAACTGCCGCAATGCCGGTCGTCAGGCTATGGACGCTCATATTATTTTCCTCTTCTTGTCGAGGGGCATATCCCATTGCGCAGCGGTTCATCGTCTGTGACTTGGGGGCTACGAGACGATCATTCTTCCCGCCGACGCCGATAACCGGCCGACACGCCTGATCCGATCTCGCAGAATAAGGATCTGGAGCATTTGGCCTATCAACCAGGCATTTCAATATGGGCCTGCCAATACTCTAGAAATCGCAATTTATGACTAGGTGAGCGTGACACCCGTTAAACAATATCCGTTTCTGTCACCAGACCGTTAGGTTCGGAAAATACCCCTAATTCTGAATATCGCTCCTGCCGGCCAATTTCTCCAAGACATTTCAATTGGCAGATTTTGGCACAAGTTGCCGAATCCAATCTATTTATTGAGTAATTTCCGACGGTTCCGTGACACGTGTCTTCGGCTCATAGTGTGAGAACAATCAACTAGGCAAATTTCTATTTCACTTACGGCATGCAATGCCCGTTTGCCGACCTCACTCCAGAGAGGGAAGCCATGAATAAAGACCGCATCGCCGGCTCAACCCAACATAACGGTGGCGTCCTCAGGGAGCCAACCGCAGGAGCGCAGGCAACCCCAGGCTGTGTGTCAACGGCGTCGCTGAGAAATCCAAAGGCGATATCCCAAATGCCGTCCGTGGTTTGGCGAAGGTCAAAATTGCTCCGGCGAACAACGCCAAAACCTGACGGACGGCTCGTACTCCCCGCCGAGGATCTCATTGACGCGCGTCTAGGCAAAATCCCACCTGAAGGAGCATCACATGTCACGTTTATTGCTGACCGCCGCGTATCTCACCGCCTTGGCAGCCCTGGCGCTGCCGCTTCCGGCGCTGGCGCAGGGCGCTCCGCAGACTCTGTCGATGACCAAGATCGATCCTGCATCGCTCGCCACGGGCTATCGCACCTCCAAAGTGGTTGGCGCCATCGTCGTCAACGAAGCCAAGGAAAAGATCGGCACCGTTGACGATCTGATCGTCACCAAGGACGATACGGTTCCCTATGCGGTGCTTTCGGTCGGTGGCTTCCTCGGAGTGGGCACGAGATACGTCGTTGTGCCTGCCAATCTCCTCGTGGTGCAGAACGGCCAGATGACGCTGACCGGCGCCTCGAAGGATTCGCTGAAGGCTCTCCCTGAGTTCACTTACGCCAAATAAGTAATCGCCGGTGGGGCTGGCGATTCCGCTGCTATCCGCTTTTGCTCATTAGGAGGCACTCCATGAATCTCGGAACAATCCTGCTGATCGTCTTGGTCCTCTTCGTGATCGGAGCCTTACCGCGCTGGCCACACAGCGCCACGTGGGGTTATTACCCCAGCGGTGGATTGGGCGTGATCCTGATCATCGTCATCGTGTTGGTATTGCTGGGCCGCATCTGACGCTTGTTCATCTGGAATCCGAGACGATCGGATTCCAGAGGCGTTACCGCTAAGGCCGGATCGACTGCGATTGCTGTTTCGAAATGTGGACGATGCCGGCCAAGAGTGGTGCAAGTTTCAGCACGTAAAGATATTCCCAATTAAGCTTTCCCAAGCCCCGGCCAGGGTGACGCTCAACAGGCAGGTCCACCAGCCATGGACTCCCGGCGATCAGCCACGATGCCAGAGCCGCCAAGACTGCGTCCGTGGTGGCAAGTCGGACAGTTCGATCGTTAGCCGATCGGATGGATAGAGCCGCCGCCATATCCACCAAGGGGAGCCATCACCATCCGTAACCACGCCAGCCATAGTGGTAGTGAAGCCTCGTCTCGAAAGACCGATCGGTGAACGCGGTCGGATTCCAATCAGGGCTGCTCCGGATCATTTCGCGCGTCACGTCGACCTTGATCTGGTTGCCGAACCAATCGATGTCGGTGATCGCGTAAGGGGACAGCAGCACGCGCTTGCCGGGCCACCAGCCTCTGGTGTCGACAATGAGGTAGCGCAGACTCCAGTCGACATCGTCGAAGAGAAAGTTTTCGACATGGCCGATGTTGCCGTCCTTGGCGTGGATGCCGTAGCCCGTGACCGCCAAGGTGCTTCGCAAATGCTGATCGCCGATGGGCTCATCAGGCGGCAGTGCCGTCGGCGGCACAATGACTCCCGTATCGAAGTAGGATCCGCCACCCCACGTCGGATCCCAATTGTAGTAGGTGTAAAGACGGCGTTCCATCTGTTGTGATACTGGCAAATCCCAATCGATGCCGGGGCTTTTCTCGATCTGTGACCTCGTCAGGTTCACAGAGAGCAAGCGTAATTTTTGATCTATTCGCGTCACGGCCGATGGATGCAACAGAACCTTGCGCTCTGTCAGCCAGGAGCCGGTCTCGACGACGAGCCAGCGCAACTTCCAGCTCCGATCATCGAACAGGAAGTCCTTGACCGTTCCAAGCGGACCGTCGGTGGCTTCGATGGCATATCCACGCAGCATTGAGATGGCGTTGAGCATCGAGAGGCTTTCCTAGAGGAAGAACGGCAGTTCAGGGCCGCCACCAAAGCAACGACCGAAGGGTGTCGGTGGAGGCGCCCGGATCGTCATGCCAGATCGGCTTGAGCTGGCCACGGAGAGCCACTGAACGTAATCGAAAGCTGGTGAGGAGGCATTTCCCGTGTCAGGCCGGGAAGTGGCACTCGCCTCCTGGCACCACCGCAATGGCAGTGCCACCGACCGCGGTTTCTTCGTCCATATTCATGGCGCCAGCGGGCGACGATCAAAAGAGTCGGAATTTACCCATAACTACGCGCGATGCCCACGGCCACAGGTGCCCAGCGGCGGTCTTTACGGCAAGGACTGGCCAGTCACGCCGGGGGGCTCACCACTGCCGAGGTCGACCTTGGGCGCAGCTTGGTTCCAACTCTGGCGCGGTCCGGTCAGGGATATCAGCCCCCAAGGCGGTCTGCCGTCGACGCTTCCCCGTCAGCACTTTCAAGCGAAATGCGATGATCGCCGAAGCGGATTTCGGCACGTTCCTGCTTATGCTGCTCGTCTTGATAGAGTCGGTACCCGAAGGCTGCGACAACAGCTGCGAATACCGCCAGAGCGACGTAGACGAAAGTGCGTGGCAACGTTGAATATTCCTCTTGATGATAGTTCATTGGTAGAAAGCATGGAGTTATTCTGGCATCCGGTCGTATTTTGCGCCACCACACCAAATTTCCACGCATGATCACGAGCAGAAATCGCCCATCCAAAAATTATAAATGGCTATTACACGCACCATCAGGGTCGGAATATACCTAGCGCCAGGCGACTGGTTGGGATTCCGCTAGTTTAGCCGGAAAAGCTACAAGAGGTAGATGATTGAGTGGTTTCCGATCCTGCCTGCTCCCGCCGAGGTGACCTAACGTTTAGGACGCGGAACAACGGGATCCCCAGACCTCACAGATCCCGTAGTTGCCGTATTCGCCGTCACTGAGCGCTGACCTTGAAGCCAGCGCCGAAACGGCACAGGAATCGGAGAGCATCATGTCCGACGTGCAACTGCAGAAGGCCGTTCTCGACGAGTTGAACTGGGAACCTAGCATCACCGCCGCCCATATTGGCGTATCAGCCAATGATGGCGTCGTAACGCTTGCTGGTCACGTCGGCACCTACGTCGAGAAATTCGCCGCCGAAAAGGCGACCCGCCGCGTCAAGGGTGTCCGGGCCGTCGTCGAAGAACTCGAAGTGCGGCTGCTCAACAGCCTTAAGCGCGAAGACGACGAGATCGCCAAGGTGGCAGTCAATCATCTCGCCTGGGATGCGTCCATTCCTAAGGACGCTATTATGGTCAAAGTCGAGAAGGGTTGGATCACGCTGAGCGGCAACGTCGCCTGGAACTATCAGCGTGAAGCGGCCGAGCGGGACGTGCGGGGCCTATCGGGCGTCATCGGACTCACCAACCACATCGCCATCACCCCGAAGGTGGACGTCGCCGACATCAGCGACAACATCCAGCACGCTCTTGATCGGTCGTGGTTCTTCGACCCCAAGACAGTGGGTGTCTCCGCCGTCGGCGGCAAGGTCCATCTCACCGGCACGGTGCATTCTTGGCACGAACGCAACGTCGCGGCCGACGCTGCCTGGTCGGCGCCGGGCGCTAGCGACGTCGTCAACGATATCATGGTCGCCTGACCCAAAGCCGCCCCCGGCGCTATCGACGGGGGCGGTATCGGGCGTTGGCCGCGATCGATCCGGATCTCGGTAAAGGAGACGCGTATTTGGACGATCCCTATGCCACTCTCGGCCTCACACAGGCCGCCAGCCAGGGCGAAATACGTCATGCTTACCGCAAGCTGGCAAAGCGATACCATCCCGACCTCAACCCCGGCAAACCCAAGGCCGAGGCTTTGTTCAAGAAGGTTTCGCTGGCCAACGAACTGTTGTCCGATCCCGAACGGCGCGCCCGCTTCGATCGCGGCGAGATCGATGCCGCCGGACAGGAGCGCCCGCCGCAGCCGACCTATCGCGACTTCGCTGAGGGTGATGCCGGCCATCGCTATGGCGCCGCGAACGAATTTTCCGACCTCTTCGGCTCGATATTCGACAGTGTTCACCGTAAGACCGGCAGTAGCCAAGCTTCCGGACAGGACGAACTCTATTCGCTCGACGTCAACTTCCTCGAAGCCGTGAACGGCGCGACGCGTCGCCTGACATTGCCGGACGGTCGATCGCTGGATGTCACCATCCCGGCCGGCACCGAGGATGGTCAGGTGTTGCGGCTAAAGGGACAGGGCACCGTCAGTAGCCATGGCGGGGTCAATGGCAACGCCTTGATCGAGATTCACGTCGCATTACATCGTTGGTTCCACCGTGACGGCCGCGACATCCGGATTGACGTACCGATGACGCTGGGGGAGGCCGTTCTGGGTGGCGCGATCGAAGTGCCGACGCCTGGCGGCCTAGTCCGCATGCGCATCCCGCCGCACTCGGACACTGGAACAAAACTGCGTCTGCGCGGACGTGGAGTGCCTGCGCATGGCAAGGAGGCCGCCGGCGACCTGCAAGTCACCCTGCGGGTGATGATCGGTGCGGCCGACCCCGCTCTCGAGGCCTTCCTGACTACTTGGACACCGGAGCACGCAAACAACCCGAGGCGAGCGATGGAGACTACATCATGATCGACATCGACGTTCTCATTGCCCGTGAGCCCGGCCTAAGCCGGCAGGACCTCGATCAGTGGATTTCCGACGAATGGGTACGGGCGGATCGCACGGCTGATCAATGGACCTTTCAAGAGATCGATGTTGCGCGCGTGCGGCTGATCCGCACATTGCGGGAGGACATGGCGATCGATGACGACGTGCTGCCGCTCGTCCTGTCGCTGCTGGATCAGATCTATGACATGCGTCGTCGCTTACACCGCCTCGCGGCGGTCGAGAGGGGCGGCGCGAAGACCTACGAGTGAGTACATTCCGACGCTGTCTGACGACAGCGAAGCGTGGCCACACTCCTTTCTCGGATGGCGCGCCGAAGCGGCGGACTTCCTCCTGCCAATTGCGCCCTTCAGGCTACAGCGGGCGATCAGCTGCTGTGTCATCCCAAGGAGACTATTATGCACGCCAACAATTCCGTGGTCGCCATCTTCGATAGCCATGAGACCGCCGAAGGGGCTGTGAAGAAGCTCACCGCCGGTGGCTTCGACATGAAGAACCTGTCCATCGTCGGAAAAGGGTATCACACAGAAGAGAAGGTCGTCGGATTCTACAGCACTGGAGACCGCGTCCGCTTCTGGGGAGCTCGCGGCGCATTCTGGGGAGGACTGTGGGGTTTGTTCTTGAGCGGCATGTTTGTCACCGTGCCGTTCATCGGCAGCGTTGTTGTGCTCGGATACTTCGCCGCCACGCTGGTGTCGGCTCTGGAGACCGCCGTCGTGGTCGGCGGGCTCAGCGCGCTTGGTGCCGGCTTCTACAGTCTTGGCATCCCTAAGGACAGCGTCCTTGAATATGAGTCCGCCATTCGCGCCGACAGCTTCGTCGTCATGGCGCATGGCAGTGCCGATGAGGTGGCCAAGGCCAAAGAGATTCTGTCCGGCGCGTCGGCGTCCCGCGTTGACGTTCATCTCGCGCCGGCAGCCAAGAACGTGCCAGTGGCTGTTCACGCCTGAGCGGCGCGGCACCGGGTCCTCGGCGAAAGATAGCCTCGGGTTGGGATTCTATCCTGCCGCTGCGCTGCCAATCGTCCGTGTACCCGGGGCCTGATCAGCTGTGCTTCGACCTGGTCGGCCATGCCGGCCGCAAGGTGACGCTCGTCTCGTTGCGAGCAATCAAGGTCACATGCGCGAGGCACGGCAGAAATCTAAACATTCGACTTCGATCCCCGTCGCCCATCAATGCAGAAGGATGCCGATCATGTCCAAAGAGCAAAAGCATGGCAACAAGGAAGCTCGCAAGCAGAAGGGTGACAAGAAGAAGCCGCCGGCAGTCGCCGCCAGCGTGTCATCCCTGATGGCCAGCGCAACGCCAAACGGTCGCATGCCCAAAGCGAAATCCTGAGGGACGCATCATGACCGAGAGCAGGATCGAGTCCACGGTCACGTTCCACCACCCGATCGTGCTGCGAGATTTCGACGCGCCCCAGGCAGCAGGAACCTATCGGCTCGTGTTCGACATGGAAAAACTTGAGGGGCTATCATTCACGGCAACACGGCGCACCGGCATCCAGTTGCACTTGCCTGCTCTCTCGGTTTCGGACTCGGCAACGTCGGTCGTCAAGATAACTCAGGGTGAACTCGATGCCATGATCGCCACCGACGCCGCGCTGCGATGAGCAGGTAATCTCATCGGATGGCGACGGTAGCCAATGTCCTTTCGATTTCCGGCCGTCGCAGCAGCCACCACCTAAAGCCCCATCCGCGGAGAAACGATCGCCATGCCCAGGGTCAACCGAATTGCCTTCATCGGCAACTCCCTTCCTCGGCGGTGCGGTATCGCCACCTTCACAACGGAACTTCAAAGGGCAGTCGCCGCGCATCGTCCTCGACTTGAAACATCAATCGTGGCGATGAATGATGTGGGCCAAATCTACGCCTATCCTGACACCGTCCGGATTGAGATCGGCGAGGATCGGCCGGAGGACTATCTGGCCGCCGCCGAGCTCCTGAACAGCAACCAGGTCGACGTGGTCTCCCTCCAGCACGAATTCGGCATTTTTGGCGGGGAGGCCGGCAGCAACATCCTTCCCTTGCTATCTCGCTTGGCTGTCCCGGTGGTGACCACCTTGCACACCGTGCTAGCCGAGCCCACGGCTGCCCAGCGCCGGGTGATCGAGCGCATCGTCCGGGTTTCGGCACGAGTGGTCGTGATGGCTGAAAAGGGCCGTCAGATGCTCAAGGACATTTACGGCATTCCGGCGGACAAGATCGAAGTCATTCCGCACGGCGTACCGGACGTTCCCTTTGAGACCTCGGACCTCACCAAGCAGGCCGAGGGCTATGAGAACCACAAGATCATTCTCACCTTCGGACTGCTGTCGCCCAACAAGGGCATCGAGGTGATGATCGATGCCATGCCCGCCATCCTGTCGGCATGTCCGTCAGCCGTTTATGTGGTGCTCGGTGCCACCCATCCCAATTTGATCCGAGATGAAGGCGAAGCCTACCGCGAGAGTCTGGTGGCACGGGTCGAGGCGCTTGGCATCAAGGATCACGTGGTATTCCTCAACCAGTTTGTCGACCAAGCTACGCTGCTTCGTCACATTTCGATGTGCGACGTCTACGTCACGCCCTATCTCAAGGAAGCGCAGATGACCTCTGGAACGCTTGCCTACAGTTTCGGGCTGGGTCGGGCGGTCGTCTCGACGCCTTATTGGCATGCCGCTGAGCTCCTCGCCGACGGCGGAGGCATTCTGGTACCTTTTGGTGATAGCGCAGCGATCGGACAGGCCGTTGCCGGTCTTCTCTGCGATGACGCAAAGCGGCGGGAGCTGGCACTCGGCGCCTATCAGCGCAGCCGGTCCATGACTTGGAAACACACGGCCGAGCGTTATATCAAGGCGTTTGAAAGCGTAATTGCTCGGCATCCGCAAAAGCTGGCCGCGACGGACAGCCTTGCGGCCATGGCCCGAACGGCAGACCGGACACCTGAACTCAGTACGGATCATCTGTTGTCGATGTGCGACGACACCGGCCTCTTCCAGCACGCTGTGTATGCCACTCCGGACCGGACCCACGGCTATTGCGTCGACGACAACGCCCGTGGTTTGTTGCTGGCAACGACGCTGGAGCATGCTGGCGAATCCGACTTGCCTGATCATCTGGTGGGGAGCTTCGCCGCGTTCGTCCAGCATGCCTTCAATCCCGATACTGGCCGCTTTCGTAATTTCATGAGCTTTGATCGTCGCTGGCTGGAGGACGTAGGGTCCGAAGATAGCCATGGGCGTACGCTGTGGGCTCTTGGCGAATGTGCCCGCCATGCGACCGATCTGTCGCGACGGCAGTGGGCATCGGCTCTCTTCACTAAAGCCCTGCCGGTGGTTGAGGACTTCCACTCACCTCGCGCTTTGGCCGCCACTCTGCTCGGCCTCGTGCCGTTCCGCGCCTCTCATCCTGACGATGGCATGGCGAGCCGGCTCCAGACGCTTCTTTCCCGTCGTCTGATGGCGTCGATCGTGGCGGCGGAGGCGCCGAACTGGATATGGTTCGAGGCGGGACTCTCGTATGACAATGCACGACTCCCGCAAGCCCTGATTTCAACCGGTCTGGCTACCAGGCAGGGCTCCGTGGTTCGGGCTGGCCTCAGGACTCTCGATTGGCTGATCGCGATACAGACGGCACCATCGGGTGTGTTTCGTCCTGTCGGCTCGAACTCCTTCGGCACATTGCACGAGAAACCTCAGCCCTTTGATCAGCAGCCCCTCGAAGCGGCGGCGACGATTTCAGCCTGCGTCGCCGCATGGACTGCAACCAGAAACCTGAAATGGAAGATCGAGGCCGAACGCGCCTTTGCCTGGTTTATGGGTATCAATGACCTTTCCGTCCCGCTCGTTGATACCAAGACGGGGCGGTGCCGCGATGGGCTGCATTACGACCGCGCGAATGAGAACTGTGGGGCGGAGTCGGTTGTCTCCTACCTGCTCGGTCTCTCGGAAATCCGCAAGCTGGTTCGGGTGCGCAACGTCCAGGCGGAAGTTCTCCCCGTTGTGAAACTTCTGCAGTCTGAGCGGCCGCCCACTACTACAACGGCCATCCAGTGAGAATATTTTGCTGCCATATGCCAGCCTCGAGCGCGCCGATTGAGCTTTGTCCGTCCATTCCGCTTCGACGTTGCCCCTCGCGCCCGAAACTGGTTTGAAGTTCGTTCTGGCCCATCGAGAGGGCCAGGACGTGAAGCGCAGTCGGTTTGAACCGCTCCGGGGCTACCAGAGCCGAAGAGTCTCGCTCGTGCGCCGATCTCGGCTTCCCCCCGGGAATGGCCGAGCATGCCATTGAAAAGCTGATCGCCTGGATGGATGCGAAAACCACCCAGGGTTGATAGGGCGGCGACGGCTCGCAACGCAAAGGCCCTCAATGTTGGGGGCTGTAATGCGTTTGTCTTTGCTTGTCGTCGCCGCGTGCGTCGCTCTTTTCGCGTGCGCGCCGAAACCACAAATCTATGCTGAAAAATTCGCTGCGGAAAAGGACCTGAAGTTCGATAGCCCGGAGTGCCTTTCGATCCGAGAGAAGGCGTTGACCTACGATGACAAGACGGCGGAACGAGCAGTCACCGGCCTGGCTTTAGGCCTGTTTCTTGGTCCGTTCGGCCTTCCATTTGCTGTTGCTGGCGATGCCTCTCAGAACGAAGACCGTCGCGCTTTTGCCGCCGAAGTCCATCGACGCCGCTCTTCGAAGCCTTTGCCAAAAGAACTCGAGCCTTCAAAGAGTGAGCCAGAAAAGAAGAGCCCCTGACATCGAGGGGCAAAACGACCATGAGTACGCAAATAGAACGACTGGTCGCACGTGCGAGTTGTGCGACTAGTCGCAAAGCCTCGCAAACAGTCGCATGTTCTGGTCTGGTTCTATTCTGTCTGCTTCTAACCCATTGAAAAGATTGGTGAGCGCGATGGGATTCGAACCCATGACCCCATGATTAAAAGTCACGTGCTCTACCGACTGAGCTACGCGCTCCCACCTTGATCGCAGCGGCAACTACCACTTTCGCCGAGTATAACCCGCAACGGGGACGGCGCGAACGGGCTTTCACATACTCGACCCGAACCGACATGGCAACCGAGGGCAGGGCGTTTTTCTCTCTCCAGACAAAGCCGCGCCCGCTTTTCTGTGTGTCCGAGATAGCACGGCTCCGCTTCGAACATCTGCGAAGCCGACCCGGGTCTTATGCCGGGCATTGCGTTGAACGTTTGAATCGTTTTATGAATTTCAGGATTATTGGGCGGTTTCCGCAAGCGAATCCGCCTCTTTTCCTATTGATCGGTGAGGCCCGTGTTTACCGCCCTGCGTATCGGCACCCTTTATTTCGGCTCGTCCTTTCTCACAGCCAACTGGCTGACGCGCATGCCGGACCTGCTTGCCCATCTTGGCGTCGACAAGGCGACAATGGGGCTGGCGTTGTTTCTAGGGCCCGTGGGGGCACTGGTCACGGCGCCCATCGCCGGGCCGCTGATGGATCGCTTCGCCGCTGCCCGCGTCGGCGTGTGGGGGCTTGTGCTCGCCGCGATGATGGTACTCGGCATCGGTCTCGCAGGTCACTGGACGATCCTCGCCGCCGTGCTGTTCTTCGCCGGCGTTGGCAATACATTGTTCGAGATCGGTGGCAATGCCGGCGTCCAACGCCTCGAGACGACCTCCGGCGGTAAATACATGGCCCAGTGCCACGGCTATTGGAGCCTTGGCTTTGTCTGCGGGGCGCTTTCAGCAGGCCTGTTCGGCCAGTTTGGCGTGCCCTTGGTCTGGCACCTCGCCACGGTGGGGGCTCTCGGCATCGTCGCTTGTGGCGGGATCGCGCGACTGCTGCCTCAACCGATGTATGAACGGATCCTTCGTCCGGTCGGGGGAGCCAAGCCGCCGCTATTCACCATACCAAGCCTCAGTTTGGTAGGTCTCTGCATCATGGCAACCGGCGTGACGCTGGCAGAGGGCGCGGTTTATGATTGGGGTACGCTGTTCCTGCGCGAACGGCTCCAGCCAAGTCCGTTTTGGACGTCGGCCGCCTACGGCACCTTCCCGCTTACAATGTTTGTCGGCCGGGTGTTGGGCGACTGGTTCCGGGCGCGCTATCGTGCGTCAAGCATCGTCCGCGTCTGCGCTACCATGACGGCCATAGGGCTGGTCGGTTTCATCTTCTCGCCACACATCGCCATCTCCGGTTTGTCATTGGCACTGATGGGTGTTGGCGTGTCGCTGGTCATGCCGATCGGCGTGGCGGCGGCCGGTGACAAGCCGGGCGACGCGGCGCGCAACGTGGCTGCCATGTCGATGATCATCACCTCGATCTTCCTGTTGGCCCCTCCCGGCGTCGGCTTTGTAGCGCAGCATTTCGGCCTGACGGCGGCATTCCTCATGATGTTGCCCTTCGTGGCGATGTCGGGCGTCTTTGCCCGTGAAGCCGATCCGCCGCCGGCCGATCTCGGCAGCCAACAAAAGATAGTTGGCGGGCCTGCCGCCGTTGGTGATACGAAGATTTCAACCACGTAACCCGCCGATTTCCGGGAGTGAAGGCCATGGTGAAGGCGATTGTCGTCCGTCAAACGGGCGGACCCGAAGTGATGTCCGTCGAGGAAGTCGAAGTCGGTATGCCCGGTCCGGGTGAGGTGCGCCTCAGGCACACGGCGATTGGCGTGAACTTCATCGACACCTACTATCGCAATGGGATCTACCCCGCGCCGGCCGGCTTGCCGTTCATCCCGGGCGCCGAGGCTGTCGGCATCGTGGAAAAGGTGGGTGAGGGTGTTGTTCAGTTTCATCCGGGCGATCGTGTTGCCTATGCCGGATCGGTTGGCGCCTACGTCGAAGCGCGCCTCATCTCGGCGCAGCGGCTCGTCCGCGTTCCCGACGACATCGATGGCTTTACCGTCGCGGCGAGCCTCCTCAAGGGCATGACGGTGCAATATCTGCTGCGCCAGACCTTTCAGGTGACGCGTGACCATACCGTGCTGTTTCATGCTGGCGCCGGTGGTGTCGGTCAGATCGCCGGCCAATGGCTAAAGTCGATCGGTGCGACGTCCATCGCCACGGTCGGTTCGGAAGAGAAGGCGGAGATCGCGAGGGCCTGCGGCTACACCCATGTGATCAACTATCGCGCGGAAGACTTCGTCGCCCGCGTGGGTGAGATAACCCGCGGCGCCAAGTGCGACGTCGTCTATGATTCGGTTGGCAAGGACACGTTCCCGGCCTCGCTCGACTGTTTGAAGCCGCGCGGCCTGTTCGTCTCCTTCGGCAACTCCTCGGGGCCGGTATCGGAATTCAGTCTCGGTATACTGTCGCAGAAAGGATCGCTTTATGCGACCCGCCCGACGCTCGGCCACTACACCGCGACGCGCGCTGACCTCGATGCTTGCGCCGAGGACCTGTTCGAGCAGATACGCAATGAGGTGGTGACGATCAATGTCGGACAGAAGTTCGCGCTGACGAACGCCGTCGCCTGCCACAAGGCCATGGAGGCTCGGGAGACAGTCGGCTCGACGCTACTGACCGTCTGAATTCGGCATCAGACGGAAAATGATGTGCCGCAGCCGCAGCTGGATGTGGCGTTCGGATTGTTGATCTTGAAGGACTGGCCCATCAGGTCGTCGACGAAGTCGATCTCGGAGCCGTCCATGAAAGGCAGCGAAACCGCATCGATCAGCACCGTCGCGCCATCGCGCGTGACGGCGAGATCATCGGCATTTTGCCCCTCGACGAGGTCGAAGTGATAGGAAAATCCGGAGCAGCCACCACCCTCGACCGAGATCCGCAACGCCGTCTTGCTCGGCTGCTTCTCCAATACCTTGAAAATCCGACGCGCGGCACCGGCGGTCATGGTGATGTTGGCGGCGAGAGCTTCCATGATGGTTCCTAGGGCTCGAATGACTTGAATGTGTGATCCCTGCTGACATACGTAAGGCAGCGGATGGCAAAGTCAAATGACGGCTGCGAGAGCCCGTCATGCGCGTTTGCCGAGGCTGAACAAGGGGTCGGGAGGTCATCGTGGCAGGTCTTGGGTTTGGTACTGAGCCGCTGGCACTTTTCGCCGTCCATCCCGAGGAGAGTCTCGGCCGGCGTTATTCCGAGTCAGCGAGCCCGACACGCACGCCGTTCCAACGCGATCGCGATCGCATCATCCACTCCACCACCTTCCGCCGCCTGAAGCACAAGACGCAGGTTTTCGTCTTTCATGAAGGCGACCATTACCGGACCCGCCTCACCCATACGCTGGAAGTGGCGCAAATCGCCCGCGCGCTCGCCCGCGCGCTGAGGCTCAACGAGGATCTCGCCGAGGCATTGGCGCTCGCCCATGACCTCGGTCATACGCCGTTCGGCCACACCGGCGAAGATGCGCTCGATGCCTGCCTTACCGGCTTTGGCGGATTCGATCACAATGCTCAGTCCTTCCGGGCGGTTACCGAGCTGGAACACTCCTACGCCGAGTTTGATGGGCTCAACCTGTCTTGGGAAACGCTGGAGGGCCTCGTCAAGCATAACGGTCCGCTGACCGACGCGGACGGCAAGGCGATCGGCCGGCACGCCGAGCGAGGACTGCCGGTGGCACTGCTTGCTTACCCAGACCTACAGTCCCTCAAGCTCGGCACATATGCCAGCGCCGAGGCGCAGTGTGCTGCGATCGCCGACGATATCGCTTATGACGCACACGACATTGACGATGGTTTGCGCGCCGGGTTGTTTTCTCTCAATGATCTCAGGCCGTTGCCGCTTATCGGCGGCTTCCTCGAGGCGATCGAGGCTAAATACCCAGGCCTCGACCGACACCGCACCATCCATGAAATCACCCGTCGGCTGATCACCGCCATGGTCGAGGACGTGATCGCAGCCGCGCTCGCCCGGCTCGCCGCGATCAATCCACTGTCGTCCGACGACATCCGGCAGGCCGGCCACACCATCGTCACCTTTTCCGAGAAGATGGCCGCCGTCGATGCGGCCATCAAAGGGTTTCTCTTCCCTCGCATGTACCGGCACCCCGAGGTGATGCGGGTGCGCCGCGATGCCGACCGTGTGGTCAAGGACCTGTTTGACAAATACGTCACCCATCCGGACTTCATGCCGGAGGAATGGCGGCGCGACCTAGATGCCAGCGATGAGACAGCTCTCGCCCGGCGCGTGGGCGACTATATTGCCGGCATGACCGACCGTTTCGCCATCCAGGAACACCGTCGCTGGTTTGACGATACGCCGGAATTGCGCTAGGCCCCTCGCCGAATGGCCGGAATCCGGCTCCCACGAGGTACCCGATGAATATCTTCCAGGTGTTCGGCGAGCGCATTCGCTCGGCCATCGCTTCTTTGCTGCTTGACGTTCCCGCTGATGTGCTCTCCCGCATCGCCGTCGAGCCGCCGCGCGATGCGAGCCATGGCGATGTTGCCACCAACGCCGCCATGCTCTTGGCAAAGCCGCTGGGCAAGAAGCCGCGCGACCTCGCCGAGGATATCGCCGCGATGCTCCGGAGCGATCCGGATGTCGAGGCGGTCGAAGTGGCTGGCCCTGGGTTCATCAACCTCCGCATTTCCCCGGCCTTCTGGACCAATTTCCTGAAAGTGTCGCTGGCCGAGGGCCTCGACGTCGGCGCGACCAGCCTCGGCAAGAGCCTCAAGGTCAACGTCGAATATGTGTCTGCCAACCCAACAGGCCCGATGCATGTTGGCCATTGCCGGGGCGCCGTCGTGGGCGATGCGTTGGCCCAGTTGCTGGCCAAGGCCGGCTTCGATGTCACCAAGGAATATTACATCAATGACGCCGGTGGTCAGATCGACGTGCTGGCCCGCTCTGTCTTTCTGCGCTACCGCGAGGCTCTCGGTGAGACGATCGAAATTCCCGAAGGCCTCTATCCTGGCGACTATCTGAAGCCGGTTGGCGAAGCGCTCAAGGCCACATGGGGTGATCGGCTGCTGACTATGCCTGAGTCCGAGTGGCTTCCGGTTATCAAGAAGCTCGCCGTCGACATGATGATGGACATGATCCGGGCCGATCTAGCGATGCTCGGTGTGCGGCATGACCTGTTTTTTTCCGAGAAGACGCTGCACGACCCGCGCGGCAACGAGCCTTCCGAGATCGCTGAGATGATCGAGGAGTTTCGCCAGCGCGACCTCGTCTATGACGGCCGCCTGCCGCCGCCCAAGGGCCAGTTGCCCGACGACTGGGAGGATCGCGAGCAGGTGCTGTTCCGCTCCTCCAATGCCGGCGACGATGTCGACCGTGCCTTGGTCAAGTCAGACGGGAGCTACACCTATTTCGCCGCCGACGTCGCCTATATGCGCTCGAAGTATCAGCGCGGCTTCAAGCAGATGATCTTTATTCTCGGCGCCGATCACGGCGGTTACGTCAAGCGGCTCGAGGCCGTCGGCAGCGCCATTTCCGGTGGCACGGTTGAGGTCATCGTTCGCCTTTGCCAACTGGTGAAGCTCTATCGGGGCGGCGAGCCCGTGAAGATGAGCAAACGTTCCGGCGACTTCGTGACGCTGGCCGAAGTTGTCGAAGAGGTCGGCCGCGATGCGGTGCGCTTCATGATGCTCATGCGCAAGAACGACGCGCCGCTCGATTTTGACTTCGTTAAAGTCAAGGAACAGAGCAAGGACAACCCTGTCTTCTACGTCCAGTACGCCCACGCTCGCTGCTATTCCATCCTGCGCCAAGCCCGCGAAACGGCGCCCGAAGCGGCTGCGGCCGACGAATCGGCTGCGCCATTGGAACTGCTTGCCGATCCGTCTGAACTGGCGCTGATACGGAAATTGGCGGAATTTCCACGCGTTGTTGACGCCGCTGCCGGTTCTCATGAGCCACACCGGGTCGCATTTTATCTGTATGAACTGGCTAGCGACTTCCATGGACATTGGAACGCTGGCAAGGAAAATGTAAGTTTGCGTTTTGTTAACCCTGATGAACCACTGTTGACCCATGCGCGCTTGGCTCTGGTCAAGGCGGTCAGGAACGTTATCGCGTCGGGCCTTGAGGTTCTTGGCGTCAATGCGCCCGAAGAGATGAGATAATCGCCTAGGCGGATCGTCTGATCCTGGCGGTGGCGAAGTGAAACGGGAAGAGCGACGCCGATGGTTAGGAGCAGCGCAGCCGAACAGTCCTCCACGCGGCCCGCCGTATCCGGCAGCGATGGGCGGCTCAGCGAGGATGAACGCTTCTATGAAGATCTCCTCAGCGGTCGTGAAGCCAGCGACGCCGATATGGACCAGTTCGTCGACGCTCTCGCTGCCGAACTGGAGCAGGACATAGCTTCGATGAATCCGGTCGATGTACGCACCGGCCAAGTCTACAAGCCGGCCAGTGCGCGCAAAGCCAACCAGGCTTATGATCCATGGGACGATCAGGCTCTCGATGAGTTCATGGCTGAGTTCGAACGCGATGGCGTCGATCCGGTCGTTGACGAATTCGGTGTCCTTCCCCCACATGTTGGTGACGCGGAGGTTGAGCCCGCCAACACACACGGTCGTCGTCGCCTCATGACGGCTGTCGCCGCGGCGGTCCTCGTTATGGCCACCGGCTTTGCCGGTTGGGCGTTCTTTGGCGGTTCGACGGGGTTCCGCGAGGCCGTGGTTGTGAAGGCACCCGACGGTCCTTACAAGGTCAAGCCGGATCCCAACGCTCAGGAAGTTATTGCGTCCTCGGAAGGCGCATCTGTCTACGACACGGTCGGTGGTGCTCCGCCCAAGAGCGAGGAGCGTTTGGTTGCCCGCAGTGGTGATGTACCGGAGCTGCCGGCCGTCACGCCGCACGTCTCGCGAATCACGCTTCCGGACGGCCAAGAGGTGGAGGCAGAGCTTCCTACCGGGTTCGATCCCAACGAAACGGGCCCGCGTCGCGTACGTACCGTGCTGGTTAGGCCTGACGGTTCTTTGATCGAGACACCTGCCGATTCGGCCGCGAACACGACGACCACGACCGCGCCGTCGCCGAGCGATGGTGCCGGTCAGATCATCGCCCGCAGTGAAACCGCCGGCGATACCGCCGCAGGTGATGACACAGAGGGCGGTACTGGCCTGCCGCCGCTTGCCTCGACCAATCAGACCGTGGCGTCCGACAACACACCGGCGGCGCCTCAAGGTTTGCCGGCGAGCAATCTGACCGATGCTTCCGGCCAGTCGATGCCGATCAATCTTGCCGCCGTGGCCAGCGCCACACCGGACACCTCCGTCGAAACGACGGCTTCCGTACCAACCCAGGCGTCGGCACCGCTGCCGCCTGACAAGCCGGCCGCTCCTGCTGCCACGCCGTCATCCGGTCCGCTTGATCTGACGGCCACGGCCGGTAAGGCACAGCCAGCCGCGCCGGCGCAAGTCGCAAGCTTGCCTGCCGTCACGCAACCTGCGCCGGCGGCTGCCTCAAGTGGCGGTGTCGGGGCGTATGTGCAGCTGTCATCTCAGCGTAGCGAGGACGCGGCGCGCTCTGCTTTCGTCGCGTTGCAACGGAAATTCCCATCCATTCTTGGCTCGGCGGTCGCCGACATCCAGCAGGCCGACCTTGGCAGCAAGGGCGTCTACTACCGGGCCCGCGTTGGCGCCCCTACCAAGGAAGCTGCCGTGGCACTCTGCGAACAGCTTCGCTCGGCCGGCGGCGACTGCCTGATCGCTCGCTGATTGAAAACCGATGGTTTGGGCCGCGTCGAGGTGCCGGACGGCATCGGGCGCGGCCTTTCCTTGGGAAGGATTGACGATGTCTCTTGCTTTCGTAACCGGTCTCAAGGGAACAGAGCTTTCCGTCGAGGAGCGCGCGTTTTTGGCTGAATCGGCGCCCTGGGGACTTATCCTCTTTCGTCGCAACGTCGAAAACCCCGAGCAGATGAGGCGACTGACCGGCGACTTCCGCGATGCCGTCGGTTGGCAGGCTCCCGTGTTGATCGATCAGGAGGGCGGGCGCGTCCAGCGCCTGACGACGCCGCACTGGCGCAAATATCCCTCGGGACGGCGGCTGGCTGGCGCGGCAAAACTCGCCGGTGACGCCAAGCTGATCGAAGATGTCGCGCACCTGATCGGAGATGATCTCGCGGCTGTCGGCATCGACGTCGACTGTGCTCCTTGTCTCGACATAGCGACCCCCGACATGACGCCGGCCATAGGCGATCGCAGCTATGGCGAACAACCGGATTTGGTGGCCGCCGCCGGTCGCGCCTTCGCCAACGGACTGATTGCTGCCGGCGTGTTGCCTGTGATTAAGCATGTACCTGGTCACGGTCGCGCTCGGGTCGACAGCCATCATGAATTGCCGGTGGTCGATGCCGATCTTGATAGCCTTGTCGCCACCGATTTTGCGCCGTTTGTGGCGTTGGCGGATCTACCGGCGGCGATGACCGCCCACCTCGTCTATACCGCTATCGACGCGGAGAGGCCGGCGACGCAGTCGTCCGCAGTCATCGAACGGATCATCCGCGATCGCATCGGATTCGATGGCCTTCTTTTTTCGGACGATCTCTCCATGAACGCTCTGAAAGGCACGCTGGCCGAGCGGGCGAGAGCAACGCTCGCCGCCGGCTGCGATATTGCTCTCCATTGTTCGGGCGATATGAGTGAAATGGTCGCCGTGGCCGCCGAGACGCCTGTCCTCGCGGGAAAAGCGGCGGCGCGAGCCGAAAGGGCATTGAAGGGACGCGCGGGATCGCCGCATGATGATGCGGGCGGCGTGCTCGCTTGGCTCGATGCCGCGCTGGCCGCCTATGATTCCGCTGGCGTGTAAGCTGGCGCAACGCGGGTGAGATGACCTTCTGATGGCGACAACCGACGAGTGGAGCGAGACGCGGCTCGACGTCGACCCGACAGCTGAAGAGGCGTTCGTGGTCGATCTCGATGGCTTCGAAGGGCCTCTCGACCTGTTGCTGACGCTCGCCCGGAACCAGAAGGTCGATCTGGCTCGCATCTCCATCCTGGCGCTGGCCAATCAGTATCTTGCCTTCATCGAACGGTTGGGCGAGCGCCGGCTGGAACTGGCTGCCGACTATTTGGTCATGGCCGCCTGGCTCGCCTATCTCAAGTCGCGCCTGATGTTGCCGCCTGATGAAACGCCCGGCGACGAGCCCTCGGCGGAAGAACTCGCCGGCATGTTGGCCATGCGACTGAAACGCCTCGAGGGGATTCGTATCTTGGCCGAGAGGCTCATCGATCGGTCTCGGCTTGGCCGCGACGTTCTGCCGCGCGGTGCGCCCGAGGAGATGGGGCTTATTCGGCGTTCGCTCTGGGAGGCGAGCCTGTTCGATCTGCTTGATGCTTACGGCCGGCAGCGCCAGCGCGATATGGTACGCGTCCACACGGTCCGCAAACGACAGGTCTGGGCACTCGCCGACGCACGCGATCTTCTGGAGCGGTTGATTGGCGCGATTACCGACTGGGCGCCGATCGAAGACTATCTTATCCGCTACATGACCGGCCCGGAATCGCGGGCCACCGTCCGCGCCTCGGCTTTTTCAGCTTCGCTGGAGTTGGTGCGCGAAGGGCGGATGGAATTGATGCAATCGGGGCCATTCGCGCCGCTCTACGTGCGCAAAGGGCAGGGCAGATCCGAAGCGCCTGAGGAGGGCGATCTATGAATCGTTCGGGCCTCACCGACGAAGCGCCTCACGGCCAGCTTCGGCTATTCGCCGGCGATCGCGATCCGGCGGAATATGAATCCTGGATGACGGCGATCCGCGGCGCCGAGGCGATCTTGTTCGCGTCCGCCCAACCGGTCGGTTCCGATGAGCTCGCCGAGCGCCTGGCGCCGGGAACAAATATTCCCCAGGTATTGACTGACCTGCGCACCATTTACGCCTCACGCGGTGTCAACCTCGTTGAGGTGGCCGGCAAATGGATGTTTCGCACGGCGCCCGATCTCGCACACCTTTTGACTCGGGAGCAGGTCGAGCCGAAAAAGCTGTCGCGCGCCGCGCTGGAGACCCTGGCGATCATTGCCTATCATCAGCCGGTCACCCGCGCCGAGATTGAAGAGATTCGCGGTGTTTCCACCAACAAGGGTACGCTTGATGTGCTCATGGAAACGGGCTGGATCAGGATGCGTGGCCGCCGTCGCACGCCAGGGCGGCCGCTGACCTACGGCACCACCGAGGCCTTTTTGGTTCATTTTGGCCTGGACGCGGTGACCGATCTGCCGGGTGTTGATGACCTCAAGGCCGCGGGCTTCCTCGAAGGCGCGGTGCCGCCGGGCTTCCGGATACCGATTCCCAACGCGTCTGACACGCTGATGCCCGACGAGGACCCTTTGACCGAACTCGATTTCCAGGACTACCAACCGCTGCCGCCCGAGGAATGAGGCTTTATAGAGGTTAGCCGGCCAGTACCTTCAGAAAGCCGGAATTCCTGCATAGCCTTGTCGCGGTTTGTTGCGACAGGGCGTGCGTTGTGCAAGAGTGCCGCCACTTTTGGGCGGGCTATGCCCTCTGGAGACAAAAATGGGTTCGTTGAGCATCTGGCACTGGCTGATCGTCTTGGTTGTTGTCCTCATTCTGTTTGGTGGTCGGGGCAAGATCCCTGAGCTGATGGGCGACTTTGCCAAGGGCATCAAGAACTTCAAGAAGGGCATGAACGACGACGACGAAACGCCGTCGAAGCCCGTCGAGAACAAGACCGACGAACCGCCCCGGGTCTGATCGATCCTCTATCTTGCGTTCATCCATAAGGCGTCGCGCCTGATGGTGCGGCGCGCGTCGATGGTAGGCGAGTGAGCGATGTTTGAAGTCGGTTGGACGGAAATCCTGGTGATCGCCATTGTGGCGCTCATTGTCTTTCCCACCAAGGATCTGCCGCGTCTTCTCAGGACCGTCGGCCAGTTGGTCGGTAAAGCGCGTCGCATGGCTGGCGATATGCAGGCGCAGTTTAATCAGGCACTGCGTGAGGCGGAGCGCGAGGCTGATCTTACCGATATCAAGAACAGCGTCCAGAACGCCAATCCGCTGACTGATCTCAAGAAGACTCTAGATCCGTTGCGCACCTTTGGTGACGACCTGAAGAAAACGGTGACGACGTCGATTCCTCCGAAAGCGATCGAATCTGTTGCCACTCCGGCGCCGACCGATGCATCGCCGCCGGCGGCGCCGGTGGTGCCCGTCGATGGGCCGGCACCGACCGACGCTGGTCATCCGGCTGAGGCTTCACCGCCGATCACACCGGAACAGCCGGGTGGTAAACCGACTTTTGAGGCTTCCGCTTCGGCTGGCAAGGGCGAGGGCGCCGCATGACTACCAAGGAAGAAGACGACGACATCGAGGCGTCGAAGGCGCCGCTCATCGCGCATCTCGCCGAGCTGCGGTCGCGCCTCCTAAAATCGTTGGCGGCGATTCTTGTTTGCTTCCTGATCTGTTTTTTCTTCGCCCACAATATTTTCAATATTCTGGTCATCCCCTATGAGCGGGCGGCGGGCGCAACGCAAAATGTGCGGCTGATCTATACTGCGCCGCAGGAATATTTCTTCACCCAGTTGAAGCTGGCCATGTTCGGCGCTTTTTTTGTCGCCTTCCCGGTGATCGCCAATCAGATCTACATGTTCGTGGCGCCGGGTCTCTATAAGCATGAACGGCGTGCTTTCCTGCCATTCTTGGTTGCCACGCCGATCCTGTTCTTGCTCGGCGCTCTGATGGTGTTCTTCTTCGTGATGCCCGCCATCATGCTGTTCTTCCTGTCGATGCAGCAGGCGGGCGGTAATGGGAAGGCGGCAATCGAGCTGTTGCCCAAAGTGTCGGAATACCTCAGCCTGATCATGACGCTGATCTTCGCTTTCGGCATTGTGTTCCAGCTACCGGTGGTGCTCACATTGCTCGCCCGCGTCGGTGTTGTTACCGAGGCGGGGCTGAAGTCCTGGCGTCGCTACGCCATCCTTCTTTCCTTCGTCGTTGCCGCCGTACTCACGCCTCCTGACCCGATGAGCCAAATCTTGCTTGCGGTTCCGACGATGGTTCTCTACGAAGTGTCCATTATTGCCGTCAGGTACATCAAGAAGCGCGACGAGTCCCGGGACGTCTCCACCACCGAAGGCTGATGCGAGGGCTCCGGCGGACGTGCCGCGCGGGGAAAGCCAATGCTCGACATCAAGTGGATTCGCGACAATCCGGAAGCCCTGAAGCACGCTCTTGTTCGGCGCGGCCAGTCGGCGGACTTCGCCGAAGCCACCGCGTCGGAGGCGATTCGGCTCGACGACGCGCGCCGGGCCAATATCAAGTCGCTGCAAGAGGCCCAGGAGCGCCGCAACATCGCCTCCAAGGAGATCGGCAAGGCAAAGGCCAGCAAGGACGAGGCCCGCGCCGCCGAGCTGATGGAAGAGGTCGCACGCATCAAGTCATTCATTCAGGATGGTGAGGCGAAGGAGCGAGAGCTGGATGCCGCTCTCGAAGCGGCGCTGTCGGTGATCCCCAATCCGCCACTCGATGAGGTACCCGAAGGGCCGGATGAGAGTGCCAACATCGAGCACCATCGGTTCGGAGAGCCACGCCAGTTCAACTGGGCGAAGGAGCATTTCGAACTGGGCGAAGCGCTCGGCATGATGGACTTTGAGCGTGCTGCCAAGCTGGCCGGCGCCCGCTTCACGGTGGTGAAGGGGCATCTTGCCCGCCTTGAGCGTGCGCTCGGGCAGTTCATGATCAACCTTCACACCATGGAGCACGGCTACACTGAGGTGATTCCGCCGCTGATGGTGCGTGACGAAGTGATGTACGGCACCGGTCAGCTACCGAAGTTTGCCGAAGACCTGTTCCGGACCACGGATGGCCGCTGGCTGATTCCGACGGCCGAGGTGCCGCTCACCAATCTCGTCCGTGAGGAAATCCTCGAGGAGAAAGACCTGCCACTGCGTTTTACTGCACTGACCCCGTGTTTCCGATCGGAAGCCGGTTCGGCCGGTCGTGATGTACGCGGAATGCTGCGTCAGCATCAGTTCAACAAGGTGGAGCTTGTCTCGATTACCGCGCCGGAGAAGTCGCTCGACGAGCACGAGCGCATGCTCGCCTGTGCCGAGGAAGTGCTGAAGCGCCTCGGGCTGGCCTATCGCGTCGTGACGCTCTGCACCGGCGACATGGGGTTTGGCAGCCGCAAGACTTACGACATTGAAGTGTGGTTGCCTGGCCAGAAGAAGTTCCGCGAGATTTCGTCCTGCTCGGTTTGTGGCGATTTCCAAGGGCGCCGTATGAATACGCGCTATCGTCCCGCGGGCGAGCCGAAGGGCACGCGCTTCATCCACACGCTCAACGGGTCAGGTGTCGCTGTCGGCCGCGCTCTCATTGCCGTCATGGAGACTTGGCAAAACGAAGACGGCTCCATAACGGTACCTGATGTTCTGCTGCCCCTGATGGGCGGAATTGCACGTCTAGAGAAAGCCTAAACAGAAAGCGAAGACCCGGCCATGCGCATCCTGATTTCCAATGATGACGGCATCTACGCGCCGGGTCTTGTCGCACTTGAGAACATTGCTCGGTCGATCAGTGATGACGTTTGGGTGGTGGCGCCCGAAACGGACCAATCGGGCTTTGCCCATTCCCTCACGTTGCACGACCCGCTGAGGGCAAGGAAGATCGACGAGCGCCGGTTTGCCGTGCGCGGTACACCGACCGACTGCGTGATCATGGGCGTTCGCCATATCCTGCCCGGCCGGCCGGACCTCGTGCTCTCCGGCGTCAACGCTGGCACAAACATGGCCGACGACGTCACCTATTCTGGGACTGTCGCCTGCGCCATCGAGGCGACGCTGCTCGGCATCCCCGCCGTCGCGCTGAGTCAGGCTTACGAGGACTTTGTCGGTCGCATTCCCTTTGAGACCGCCGAGGCGCTTGGGCCGGATATCCTCCGCAAGTTGACCGGGCAGGGGATTGCCCATGGCACGTTCATCAATGTCAACTTCCCCAACTGTCAGCCATCCGAAGTGGCCGGCATCGAGGTGACGCGGCAGGGTAACTTTGCCTATGACCACGGCATCGACGTCGAAAAGCGCATCGATGCCCGGCATAAGCCCTATTACTGGCTGACCTTCAAACGCGGTGAGATGTTGTGCGCGCAAGGGACGGATGCTTTTGCCATATCGCGCAAAAAAGTTTCGGTCACTCCGCTTCGCCTCGACCTCACCGACAGCGCGGCTATGGAAAAACTGCAGGCGCTGTTCTGACCGAAACGCTTTTTCAAGGCTGTTGGTCTTACTTTTGACACCTCGGTCATAAATGCAGCGTCACAACTCATGTTTTGTGGCATTGCGCGAGAGAATGGTGTCGATGAGGCCTTTCGAGCCGGACAAAGTGGCGATCGCGGAGCTGACGATGAAGCTCCGTGGCATGGGTGTCACTGATAACCGGCTGCTACGCGCCCTCGAACTCGTGCCGCGCCGCATGTTCGTCGCCGCCGCCCATCAGGCGAGCGCCTATCTCGATCGATCCCTGCCTATCGAATGCGGTCAGACCATCAACGCTCCCTCCACGGTAGCGTTGATGGTGTCCGCTCTCGCTATCGAGCCACAGGACAAGGTGCTTGAGGTTGGTTGCGGGTCGGGCTTTCAGGCGGCCATTCTCGCCCATCTCGCTACCCAGGTGGTGACGATGGATAGGTTCCGCAGCCTGATCGACATCGCCGAGGATCGCCTGTCGGCACTGAAGATCACCAACGTCGTCACTCTGCTCGGCGATGGGCTCGAGGGCTTTACCCGCTATGCGCCCTACAACCGTATCCTGATCGATGGTGCGGTTGAAAAAGTACCGACGGCATTGCTCGATCAACTGGCCGACAAGGGAACACTGGTCGCCCCGGTTGGAACCGGCCATACGCAAACCCTGGTGCGAATCTCACGCGACGGTCGGCTGTTCCATCGCGCCGAGCTCGGCAATATTCGGCAGTTCCCGCTGCGGGAAGGCGTAGCGCGACGGTTGTGAGTCCCGACCGTCGGGCTGAACGTGTTCACCAAAAGTCTTGAGGAAATCCGCCGTTTCCCGTGGGTTTCATGGTGTTAACTGGCGAGCCTTCTTGTCGCTTTAAACCTTTGTCAACGTTACTGCGGCTTAATCATTGCAGTTGAAGTCGAGCAGGCGAGACCTGATGATCATGAGTAACCTAGCGATCTGCCGGACCTCCCGCTTCCTGGCCCAGGTTGCCGCCGTCGCCATCATGGCTGGCTTTTCGGCCGGCTGTAGCGGCGACGTGAGCCGGTTCGGAAATGTGTTTGCCGAGACGGACAACCAGGGCCAGATCATTGGCCGCGCCGATCCGATGCCGACCGGATCTATAAACGCCCAGGCGACCTCCGCGCAGCCCGCCTATGCGCAACCGGCCTATCCGCAGCAGACTTATGCCGCGCCGGCCCCCACCTATTCGTCGAGCGCCGTGTCTGCGAGCGCGCTGCCGCCGGCTCCCGGCGCCGTTGTCAACAATGGCGCTTATGTCAGGCCGACTCAGACCGCCGCCCTGCCGGCACCGACCGGCACTGCCCCAGCCGCCACTCAGCCTTGGACACCCTCGAACGGTACGACCATCACCGTAAAGCCTGGCGATAGCGTGCAAGTGCTCGCTCGCCGCTATGGAGTGGCCGAATCGTCGCTGCTCGCCACTAACGGTCTTATTGCTGGCGCGCAGCTGGCTCCGGGACAGAATATTGTCATTCCGGCTTATGGACAGCAGAACACAGCGGTTGCCGCCCCGCCGGCCGCAACGGTCGCCTCAGCTACCGCGCCTGGCCCGCAAGTTCTTGGCCAATTGCCGCCCGTCAAGCCACCGGTGCCGAAATCTGTGTCGAGCGAAGTGGCTGCCGCAGCGCCCGCCAAGCCTGTCCCGCCAGCGACCACCGCGGTCGCCATGGCGACACCGACCTCGACGACAGCTACCGATGCCAAGCCGGGCTTGCTGCCGCCAGCTGGAAACAAGCCGGCTCAGCAAGCGAGCCAGCAGGTGGCTGCACTTGCTCCGAACCAGACTCAGCCAAGTGTCAAGGATACCTCGCCAGCTTCGGCGGGTGTTGAGAGCGCTGCCGATGGCAGCTTCCGTTGGCCGGTGCGCGGCCGCGTGATTTCCGCCTTCGGCGTCAAGCCGGGTGGTGAGCGCAACGACGGCATCAATATCGAAGTGCCCGAGGGGACTCCGATCAAGGCAGCCGAGGGCGGCCAGGTGATCTACGCCGGTAACGAGCTGAAGGGCTTCGGCAATCTGGTGCTGGTCAAGCACCCGAACGGCTTCGTGTCGGCCTATGCTCATGCCAGCGAGGTGCTGGTCCAGCGTGGCGACAGTATCCTGCGTGGTCAGACCATCGCCAAGGTTGGCGCCACCGGCAACGTCAGCCGGCCGCAGCTACACTTCGAGATTCGCAATGGCAATCGCCCGGTCGATCCGCTGCCCTACCTCAGCGGCTGATTAACGGCATTTGAGACAGCACAATTCTGCAACCGGCGGCTTCGGCCGCCGGCTTTTTATATTCTGGATGCCGCTTCATTGTTCAGGTCGGTAGCTGCGCTGATCCCGCAGCCAGACCACGGTATCGTTTTGTCCGGCACGCGAAACGCACCCACAGGTATTGATTTCCCGTCCTCCGGGCTTGTTGTAGCGTGGAGGCAGATACTCAATTGTTTGGAATGAGATATGCCTCTCTTGGAAAATCGCCGAATCGCGCTGGCCGCTCGCCCCAAAGGGGAACCCAGAATTTCCGATTTTCGTTTGGAAACGGTCGCCGTTGCAGAACCTAGTGATGGCCAAATTCTGCTGGAAATCCTCTATCTCTCGCTCGATCCCTATATGCGGGGGCGCATGAGCGCGGCGAAATCCTATGCGAAGCCGGTTGAAATTGGGGAGGTCATGGAAGGTGGAACCGTGGCGCGGGTGGTTGTTTCGCGTCATCCGTGTTTCGCAGAGGGAGACATCGTCCTCTCCTATTCCGGCTGGCAGAGCTTTGCGATTTCCGACGGTTCGGGTCTGCGCAAGCTCGATACCTCGCTTGTGCCGCCCAGCACGGCGCTCGGAGTGTTGGGTATGCCGGGTTTCACGGCCTATTCCGGCCTTTTGACGATTGGAAAGCCTGCGGTGGGAGAGACGGTGGTAGTCGCCGCCGCTAGTGGTGCTGTGGGTTCTGCGGTAGGCCAGATCGCCAGGATTAAGGGCGCGCGTGCGGTCGGTATTGCCGGTGGGCCGGAAAAGTGTGCTTTCGCAAGGAAAGAACTCGGATTCGATGCCGTTGTGGATCATCGTGCCGGGGATTTTGCCGAGCAGCTTGCAGCCGCCTGTCCGGATGGGATCGACGTATATTTCGAAAATGTTGGCGGCGCCGTATGGGATGCCGTTTTCCCGCTGCTTAATGAGTTTGCCCGCGTTCCAGTTTGCGGTCTGATTGCGAACTATAACGACGAAGGAGAGGCGCTTGCCGGGCCGGATCGTCTGCCGGGCCTCTTGCGTGAGATATTGACGAAAAGTCTGACGATCCGAGGGTTCATCCAGCGAGAATTCGCTGATCAGCGACCCGCGTTTTACCGAGAAGCGGCCGAATGGCTTGCCTCGGGAAAGCTGCGGTACAAAGAGGATATCGTCGACGGGCTCGAAAACGCGCCCACTGCCTTTATCGGCCTGTTGAAAGGCAGAAATTTCGGAAAGCTCGTCGTCCGCGTTGCCTCATGATTCCATGACGGCGGCGGCTATATTCGGCAATCGGTAGCTTTTCCCGGCAAGGCGTCTCGTTCGACCTTGCCGGGGCGAGGCGACAGGGATCAGCGCCAGCCGCGCGGGATAATCCGCTCGTCGTCGGTCACGCAGGCGAGCGAGGCGGCTGGTGCCTGATTGTCGCGACTGACCAGATAGGCCGTTTCCGCGTCGCTGCCACAAATCGGCCTGGCAATCACTTCGAATCCAGAACGACGCAAGCAACTGCCAATGTAGCGCTCGCGCAATTCCGCGTTGACATCGCTCGTGCGGCTGCTGCCGGGGTAGAAAAACCCACCTCTCTCGCGGCAATAGCGGCGACCGCTCTCCGGATCTTCCCGGCACTCAGTGAACCCGGGGCTGTATTCCGGGGGGCGGTATTCCGTGACTAGCGCTTGAGGAATCTTTTCCAGCGATTCGATGCGGCATTGGTCAGCCGCGGCTTGTCGCTCTGCGAAGCTCGATCCGGTTTTATGAATGACCGGCACCGGCGTTGACACGCACCCTGCGAGCAGGAGCGCGCCCATCGCCATGATACGCTTCATCTTTCTCTCCCCCGATTCTGACGGTTACCCGTTACGTTTCGAGCCTTAACCGGCCCGCCAGATCTTGAACATATTGCCAGGCGACACGGCCTGACCGTGCGCCGCGCGTCCGCTCCCATTCGAGTGCTTCCGCCCTGAGAACCTCTGGGTCGATATCGAGTTCCAGCGCCGCGACATAACCTCGCACCATGTCGAGATAATCATCCTGCGAGCAATTATGGAACCCGACCCAAAGACCAAACCGGTCGGAGAGCGATACTTTCTCCTCGACCGCCTCGCCAGGATTGATCGCCGTCGCTCGCTCGTTCTCCATCATATCGCGCGGCAACAAATGGCGCCGGTTGGATGTTGCATAGAACACAACATTGTCCGGACGCCCCTCGATGCCGCCCTCAAGCACAGCTTTCAGCGATTTGTAAGAAGCGTCGCCGTGGTCGAACGAGAGATCGTCGCAGAACAGGATAAACCGATGGCCGCTGTCGCGCAGCATTTTCATCAGAACCGGCAGGCTCTCGATGTCTTCCCGATGAATCTCGATCAGTTTGAGGGGCGTGAAGCCCGGATGGCCGGCAAGGCGCCGGTTGACTTCCGCCTGGGCGGCCTTCACCAGCGACGATTTGCCCATGCCGCGCGCACCCCACAGCAGTACATTGTTGGCCGGCAAGCCACGGGCGAAGCGCTCGGTGTTGGCGACGATCATGTCGCGATTGCGATCGATACCCTTGAGAAGGCCGATCTCTACGCGATTGACCCGCTGAACAGGTTGCAGTGAAGCCGGATCGGCGGCAAAGACGAAAGCATCGGCCGCCCGAAAGTCCGGCGCCGAGGGACGCGACGGTGCCAACCGTTCGAGAAGGTCGGTGATACGTTCGAGATGGCTGTTCAGTGTCTCGATGGCGGAAGCGCTCATATCCGTCCTCTCCCTGTTGATCTAGTACCGAGCGGTACTCCCTTGGTTTTTCTAGGTCGCCCTATATGTCAATGCAAACCTCGGAAGGCCATTTCCGGTACGCTTTGCGGTGATTCCTGCCGGAGACTACCTAGACGGCGGCCCGAAGAGCGGCCGCGCGTAGCTTTGGTTTGCAAAGTCCTGCGGCCTAGGTATATTCCGGCCACTTTCGAGAGGGCGTCTTGTCGCCTTCTCTTCAATGCCCCTGTGCCTCGTCGGTCCGGCTTACGGGCGGCGGCGTGCCGATGGAGTTGACCTGATGTTTGTGACCCCAGCCTACGCCCAGGCAGCCGGTGCCGCCGGCGACGCCAATTTTCTGATCCAGTTTGCGCCTTTCATTCTGATCTTCGTGATCATGTATTTCCTGCTCATTCGGCCGCAGCAGCGCAAGGCCAAGGAGCATCGGGATATGCTGAAGAACCTTCGGCGCGGTGACGTGGTGGTGATGCAGGGCGGCCTGATCGGCAAGATCGCCAAGGTTGTCGATGAGAGTGAACTGTTGCTCGACGTGGGTGATGGTACCACTAAGGTGCAGGTGCGAGTCGCCGCTGGCCTTGTGCAGCAGCTCCGCACCAAGGGCGAGCCCGTCAAGGAAGGCAACTGACCGAACGGTTGGTACAAGATGGAAAGCGGGCAGCCGATCTGCCCGCTTTCGGCCAATGAGGTCCGAGGCAGCACATGCTCTATTTTTCTCGCTGGAAAGTGACCGCGATCCTGTTGACGATTTTCGTCGCACTCGTGGTTCTGATTCCCAACTATCTGAGCTCGGACCAGATCAAGTCCCACTGGCCGTCCTGGCTTCCGGGGCGGCAGATTGTCCTTGGCCTCGACCTTCAGGGCGGTGTGTATCTGCTCTACCAAGTCGATGTGACCGACTACAAGCAGAAGCGGCTCAAGGCGCTCGAAGGCGATATCCGCCAGGCTATGCGCGATGAACCGCGCCTCGGTTATACCGGCCTTGGTATCCAGGGCGACGTCGTTCAGCTGAAGATACGCGACGCCGATAAGTTCGACGAAGCCGGCAAGCGTCTTCACAATCTGCTCAATCCACTCTCGACCGCTACCCTTGGCGGGACCGCTGTGAGCGAGTTCCAGCTCGATCAGGGCTCCGATGGGCTGATGCGGCTCGGGTTCTCGTCGGCGGGTCTCGACAAGCGGCTTGGCACCGTCGTTCAGCAGTCGATCGAAGTCATTCGCCGCCGTGTTGACCAGATGGGCGCCGTCGAACCGTCGATCCAGCGCCAGGGCTCCGACCGCATCCTGGTAGAGGCGCCCGGCGAGAAGGATCCGGCTCGTCTCAAAAACATTATCGGCCGTACCGCGCAGATGACCTTTCATCTCGTTGATCTCAACGTGTCGCCCGACGAGGCGGCCAAGGGCAACCTGCCGCCTGGTGAGATCCTCCTGAAACAGAAGGAAGCGGGCGGCATTCCGATGGTGGTCGACGAGACACCACTGATGGGTGGCGAAGATCTCACCGACGCCCAGACCTCGTTCCAGAGCCAGACCAACGAACCGGTGGTGTCCTTCCGTCTGTCGACGTCCGGTGCCCGCAAGTTTGCCCAGGTGACGACCGATAACGTCGGCCGGCTGTTTGCCATTGTGCTCGACGACGAGATCATTTCAGCGCCGCGCATCAACGAACCGATCACCCAGGGGTCTGGTCAGATCTCCGGCCACTTCACTGTCGAGACCGCCAACGATCTCGCCGTGCTGCTCCGAGCCGGCGCGCTGCCGGCCAAGCTGTCGGTCGCCGAGGAGCGCACCGTCGGTCCCGGACTTGGCGCCGACTCGATCGCCGCCGGCGAACGTGCCGCGATGATCGGTACCGTCGCTGTCGTCATCTTCATGCTGGCGGCCTACGGTTTGTTCGGCGTGTTCGCCAATGTCGCCCTGTTGGTCAACGTGATCCTGATCATGGCCATCATCACCATCCTGCAGGCGACGTTGACGCTGCCCGGCATCGCCGGCATCGTGCTCACCATGGGCATGGCGGTCGACAGTAACGTGTTGATCTACGAACGCATCCGTGAGGAGCAGCGGCTTGGCCGGTCGCCGATCTCGGCTATCGATACCGGTTTCCGTCGCGCTTTCGGTACCATTCTCGATGCCAACATCACCACTTTGATCGCCGCCATCGTGCTGTTCCAGATGGGCTCCGGCCCGGTGAAGGGCTTCGCGGTGACCCATGTGATCGGCATCGTCACAACTATGTTCACGGCCATCACCTTTACCCGACTGGTGGTGGCGACTTGGGTCCGCTACCGGCGGCCGTCCGTCGTTCCGCTTTGATCCGGACCCTGAGGCTCCATCATGCGCCTGCTTCGCCTATTTCCTGACGACACCAAGATCCCCTTCATGAAGTGGAGGAAGTGGAGCTTCCTCTTCTCCGGCATCGCGTCGGTGCTCTGCTTTGTGGTCCTCTATACCCATGGAATGAACACCGGCATCGATTTCCAGGGCGGCACGCTCATGGAAGTCCAGACCAAGTCCGGTCCGGCCGACCTTGAGGGCATCCGAAATCAGCTTAATGGCCTCGGTCTCGGCGAGGTACAGGTGCAATCTTTTGGCGCCGATGACGACGTGCTGATCCGCATCGCCCGCCAGGAAGGTGGAGACGAGGCCCAGACCGCCGTTATCAGCAAAGTGCAGGCTTCCCTCGGCGATGGCGTCGACTATCGCCGCACAGAAATGGTCGGGCCCCGCGTCTCCGGTGAGCTGGCTGAGAATGGTATTCTCGGCATCATCTCGGCGCTGGCCTTGATCATGGTCTACGTCTGGTTCCGATTTGAGTGGCAGTACTCGCTCGGCGCGGTGATCGCCACGTTGCATGACGTCGTGCTGACCATCGGCTTCTTTGCCATTAGCCAGGTTGAGTTCAATCTGTCCTCGATCGCCGCCATCCTGACGATCGTTGGCTATTCATTGAACGATACCGTGGTCGTCTATGACCGAATCCGTGAGATGCGGCGCAAATACAAGCGCCTCAATCTCGTCGTTCTCCTGGATCTCGCCATCAATCAGACACTGACCCGGACAACCAACACCGCGCTCACCACGCTGATCGCGCTTGCTGCTTTGGTGATATTCGGTGGCGAAGTGATCCGTTCGTTCACCGCGTCGATGCTGTTTGGCGTGCTGATTGGCACCTATTCCTCGATCTTCATCGCGGCTCCCGTCCTGATCTTCCTCGACCCGCAATTGGCCGGCGACAAATCGACGAAAAAAGTCGAGGATGATGAGGGGGCCGTCGAGCCGGCGTGAGTTCGGGTGTGTCTCCTCTGGAGCGCCGCCGATGAAGCTGTTTGGGCCACGAAGCCGTCCGCTACAACGCCATGAGCAGCACCTGCCCGAGCAGGCGCCGGTGGAAGCCTATGGCAACGGCGGGTTTCGCTTTGGCGGCATGTCGCATCGTGGATCGATCCTGATCCTGCCGTCCGGCGTTCACGGCTGGGCGGCCGTCACGTCGGCCGACATCACCATCGACAGTCTTGCTCGAGTTCTTGAAGAGGCTGGCGACATCGACATGGTGTTGATCGGCACCGGTCAGGATCTCGTTCCATGCAAGCGGGCCGTCGTCGACGCTTTGCGCGAACATGGCGTCAAGCACGAGGCAATGTCGACCGGGGCAGCAGTCCGCCTGTTCAATGTCATGCTCGGCGAGCGGCGCAAATTCGCCGCGGCCCTGTTGGCCGTCGACTAATGGTGTCCTCTTCTCGCCTTGACGACGCTTATCGCTATTGCGAGGGGCTCGTTCGCGATCATGACCGTGATCGTTGGCTGGCCGACGAACTGCTTCCCGAACAGAAACGCCGGCATGCCTTGGCAATCCATGCCTTCTCCTATGAGGCGGCGCGCATCCGCGAGACCATCCATGAGGCGATGCCAGGCGAAATTCGCCTGCAATGGTGGATCGATGCCATAGAGGGCGAGGCACGTGGCGACGTTGCCGCCCACCCTGTGGCTGCGGCATTGATCGACACCATCCGCCATTTCTCACTACGCCGGTCGGGTTTCGTCAATCTTCTGGAAGCCCGCCGCTTCGATCTTTACGACGATGCCATGCCGACGCTCAACGATCTCGAAGGCTATGCCGGCGAGACGGCGTCGGTTCTATTCCTTGAGATTGCTCAGGTGCTCTGCGATGGCGCCGACCCGAAGGCGGCCGACGCAGCCGGTCACGCTGGTGTCGCTTATGCCTTGACCGGATTGATGCGGGCGCTGCCGATCCATGCGCGCCGCAATCAGGTTTATATACCGGCCGATCTCCTGAAAGCGTCCGGGATCGAGCCGGACGATGTGCGCCAAGGCCGCAAAGCCGAGGAATTGGCGGGCGTTCTTAGCGCCCTGAGGGACCAAGCCGCTGGTCATCTCGATAAGGCGCTCGCTGCCCTGGCGGAAATGGATCCGCGCGCTAAGCCGGCCTTCCTGCCGCTCGCCTTTGTCACACCTTATCTCAAAACGCTTGCCAAGGCGGCGCCCTATGGTCCCGTGGCTGAAATCAGCGCTTGGCGGAAGCCATTGCTCCTGTGGCGGTTCGGGCGACGGCTTTAGCCGCGCGCGCTCGCCTCGACGAGGCCCACCAGCCCCTTCAGCATGTCGATCGGTTCGGGTGGACAGCCTGGGATCGTGAGATCAACCGGAATAATCTCCGATACGGCGCCGATCACCGCGTAGCTCTTGCTGAACACACCGCAGCCGGCGGCGCAGTCGCCGATCGCCACCACCCATTTGGGTGCCGGCATTGCGGCATAGGTGCGTTCAAGACCTTCGCGCATGTTGGCCGTGACCGGTCCGGTCACCATCAATACGTCGGCGTGGCGCGGCGAGGCGACGAAGCGCAGGCCGAAGCGCTCGACATCATAGTAACTGTTATTGAGAGCGTGGATTTCCAGCTCGCAGCCGTTGCAGGAGCCAGCGTCGACCTCGCGGATCGAGAGGCTGCGGCCAAGCCGCGCCTTGGCGGCAACACCGAGTCGCGCGGCCAGCGCATCGATCTCGGCGTCCGCAACCGTCGGCGCCCTCTCGGTCACCGGCCGTCGAAAAAGACCCTCGAGCAGCATTCTACGCATGGTCGGTCGTCCGCCTCAAAGGTCGTGCCCGGAATAGGAGCAATTGAAAGACTTGTTGCAGAGCGGGAAGTCGGCAACGATGTTGCCCTCGATAACCGCCTCCAGGAGAGGCCACTGAAAGGCTGAGGGGTCGCGCACGGTCCCGCGCAGTACGCGGCCGGTCTCATCGGTCCTGAGCCAGACCAGCACGTCGCCGCGGAAGCTCTCGACCATGGCAAGCCCTTCCATGGCGCCGTCACGCGGCTCGTGCGCGAGACCACCGGCTTGCGGGACTCTGCGTTCGCGCAACGCCGGCGCCGTTGGATAGGCAATTGGCCCGGGCGGTAATCGGTCAATGATCTGCTCGATCAGTTCCAGGCTTTCAGAGATTTCATCGATACGCACCCAGATGCGGGCATCAACGTCGCCGCCCTCCCGCCTGATGACCTTGAAGTCGAGGTCGCCATAGGGCGGGTAGCCGGGCGCCTTTCGAGCATCGAAAGCGCGGCCGGACGCACGGCCGACCGGTCCGCCGGCTCCGAACCGGCGCGCGAGTTCGGGCGAAAGGCGACCGGTTGAGACCGTGCGATTCTGCAGCGAAGCTGTGTTGTCGTAGAGTTCGACAAGGCGGGGGAAACGTTGGCGGATGCGTGTGGTGAGGGCCTTGATCGGCGCAACATCGTCAAGGTCGGAGGTTACGCCGCCTGGAATGATGCGATCCATCATCAACCGATGGCCAAACGTCGCTTTGGCGGCGCGCAATACTTCCTCGCGCAGTATGCCGCAATGCGCCAGCATCAATGCGAAAGCGGCGTCGTTGCAGATGGCGCCGATGTCGCCAAGGTGGTTGGCGAGCCGTTCGAGTTCGGCCATCAGCGCGCGCAGCCATATTGCCCGTTGCGGCACGCCGATGCCCAGAGCTGCCTCGGCCGCCCGTGCGAAGGCAAAGGAATAGGCTACTGTGCTATCGCCGGAGACACGGGCGACCACCTTCGCCGCCGCCTCCAGCGTCGTGTTGGTGAGTAACCCCTCAATGCCCTTGTGAACGTAGCCGAGCCGCTCTTCCAGCCGCACGACGATCTCGCCATTGGCCGAGAAGCGGAAGTGGCCTGGCTCGATGATGCCTGCGTGCACCGGGCCGACAGCGATCTGGTGGAGCGGCGGTCCTTCGGCCTTCAGGAAAGGGTAGGGCGCGCCGTCGGCCGGGATCAAGGCACCGTCGCCGAGCGGCGCGCGGACACCCCAGCGGTCGTGGTCGAGCCAGCGCCGATCGTCGGGCATTCCCTCGGGTAGAAGGCCGTAAAGGTCGACGATTGCCCGCTCGAGGCGCTGGGCCGGCGGATGCGTAAGACCGACCGACGGGAAACGGCCGTCGGGCGTCGCCAGCGTCAATACCATGAGTGCGCCGTCGTCGTCGTCGAGTACGGCCATGTGTACGGCGCGAGGTTCGGCCCATAGACCCGAAAGCGTGGCATTCCCCGCGGCGATCGCCAGCGTCGCCTGCCGCCATGTGTCGGCGTCGACGGTGACGCGCGGCCAGGGCTTCTGCTCTTCGATGGTCAGCGCGGCGTTGAGGAGGGCGGTGCGGAGCGTGCTCATGGTCTCATCCCAGCATGCGCGCGACGTTCTGGAACCAGGCAACCAACGGGCCGGGCAGGTAGATGCCAGCGATCAGCACCAGAACGAGATGAATGATGAGCGGTAACATCGATGGAGGTCGGCCGGCGTCGACGACACTTGGCGACGGCGTACCGAAGGCAATGCCTGTCAACCGCCAGATAAGGGCGCCGAAGGCGAGGAGCAGGCCGAAGACCAGGGGTATGGCGAGCAGTGGCTGGCGGGCGAAGGTCGAACTTACCAGAAGGAACTCACTGGTGAAAATGCCCATGGGCGGCAAGCCGGCGATGGCCGCGACGCCGACCACAAGGCTCCAGCCAAGCGTCGGGTGGCTCTCGGTGAGGCCGCGAATATCAGCAATCTTTTGCGTACCCTTGACCTGCGCCACCTGACCGACGGCGAAGAAGATCGCCGATTTGGTCAGCGAATGCATGGTCATGTGCAGAAGGCCGGCGAAGTTGGCAAGCGGTCCACCCATGCCGAAGGCGAAGGCGATGAGCCCCATATGCTCGATCGATGAGTAGGCGAACAGTCGCTTGATGTCCCGCCGGAGGTACAGCATGAATGCCGCGAAGATCAGCGACACCAGGCCAAGCGTCACCAGAAGCGGTCCTGGTGCCACCGCGAAGGGGTTGGCGGCGAGCAGCATCTTGAAGCGCAGGAGCGCATAGAGCGCCACGTTGAGCAGCAGGCCCGACAGCACGGCCGAGATTGGCGTCGGACCCTCGGCATGGGCGTCCGGCAGCCAGGCGTGCAGCGGTGCGAGACCGACTTTGGTGCCGTAGCCAAGCATCAGGAATACGAAGGCAACGTTGAGCAACTCCGGGCTGAAGGCACTGGCGTTGGCGATCAGTGTCGTCCAGACCATGGCGTCGTGGCCTTCGCCGATCACCGGCCGGGCGGCCATGTAGATCAGGATGGTACCGAACAGGGCGAGGGCGATGCCGACCGAACCGAGAATGAAGTATTTCCAGGCAGCCTCTAGCGCCGCCTGCGTGCGGTAAAGGCCGACCATCAGTACGGTGGTCAGAGTGGCGAGTTCGACTGCCACCCACATCAAGCCGATGTTGTTGGCCGTCAATCCGAGGTTCATCGAGAAGGAGAGTGCTTGATACATGCCGTGGTAGAAACGGATGTAGCCCGGTTTCAATCGGCCGATCTCGATTTCATGACCGATGTAGCTCGCCGAGAAGATCGAAGTGGTGAAGCCGACGAAGGTGCCAAGCACCACGAAGACGACATTGAGATCGTCGACGAACAGGAAGCTCACCGTTGGGTCTGGTCGCGCAACGAGCAGTGTCAGCGCGAACAGGAAGGTGATGCCGGACGCCAGCATGTTGATGAGGGCGCCGGGCCGGTACTGCGGGATCAGGACGAGAAGGAGCGCCGCGATGCCGGGAACCACAAGCAAGGCGTCAATTGGAGCAAAGGGTAGCATATTCAAAATCGCGATCATTCCCGGCCCTCCCGAAAATCGTCGAGGGCCTGGGTGTCGATGGTGTCAAAGCGCTCGCGGATGCGAAACAGGAACACCCCGATGACGATGAATGCGACCAGTACCGAGAAGGCGACGGAGATCTCGACCACCAGCGGCATGCCGCGGGCGCCGGTGGCGGCTAGGACGAGGCCGTTTTCAAGGCTCATGAAGCCGACGATCTGGCTGATGGCGTTCTGACGCGTCACCATGATCAACAGACCGAGCAAAATGACCGAGAGAGCCAGCGCCAGATCCTCGCGGGCGATCGGGTCGGCCTCGGCGGCGGCCGGCAGCATGACGACCATGGACAGCGCCACGAGGCCGATGCCCATCAGCATGGTCGGGCCAATGCCGCCCACCGTTTCGATGTCGCGATGGACACCGAGACGCAGCACCATGTGGTGTAGCGCCACCGGAATGATGATCGCTTTCAGAATCAATGCGATGGCAGCGGTGACGAACAGGTGCGGCGCCGACTGGACATAGGCTTGCCAGGCGACTGACAGCGACAGCACCACCGCATGCGCCGCGAAGACGTTGAGAAGACCGAGTAGCCGGTTCTGATAGAGCATCATGAAGCTCACCAGCACCATGCCGCCAGCCAGAAGATGCGCAGCGTCGAGGGAAAAGCGTTCCATCAGAAGCTCCGCGAAACGAATAGCAACAGCGTGCCGAGAAGGCCGAGCATCAGCGCGCCACCGACAAATTCCGGCACGCGGAACACCCGCATCTTGGCAATCGCCGTCTCGAACAGCACCATCAGGAAGCCGCCGATGGAAAGCTTGCCGACCCAAGTAACGACACCGACAAGCATGCCGAGGACACCGTCGTTCTGGCGAGCCATGCCCCAGGGCACAAAGATGCAGGCGATCAGCGAGATGTAGAGCAGGAGCTTCAGTGCCGCCGCGAGCTCGATCACCGCGAGATGGCGGCCGGAATACTCCAGCACCATGGCCTCATGCACCATGGTCAGCTCAAGATGCGTCGCCGGATTATCGACCGGTACACGGGCATTCTCCGTCAGCGCCACGATGATGAGACCGATCAGCGCTAGGCCGAGCGAGACGCGCAGTGTGCTGTGGTCGACCATGAACTCGGCCACAGTCGAGAGCTGCGTCGAGCCGGCCACCAGCGCCACGGTGAACACGATCATGATCATCGCCGGTTCGGCCAGTGTCGCGAACAGCATCTCTCGGCTCGATCCGATGCCCCCAAAGGCCGTCCCGATGTCCATGCCGGCAAGTGCCAGGAAGAATCGCGCCGAGCCAAGCAGCGCGGTGATGGCGATCAGGTCGGCGGCCCATGAGAAATGCAAGCCGGCGGCAAACGTCGGCACCAGCGCCGCTGCGACCCAGGTGGTGGCGAAAATCAGGTAGGGCGCGTTGCGAAACAGCCAGGAGGCGTTGTCGGCCAGTACGGCTTCCTTGCGCACGAGGCGGAGAAGGTCGCGATAAGGCTGCAACACAGACGGTCCCTGCCGCCGCAGGAGGCGCGCTTTCACCTTGCGTGTGAAGCCGATGAGGCCTGGCGCGAGTGCCAGCACCAGCACCATCTGGATGCCCTGGACGAGGATGGCGAGGATCAGGCCCATGTTGCCACCAGAACGAGAAGGAGAACCAGCGCCGCGAAGACGAGACTAAGGTAACTGCGGATCGTCAGGAACTGCAGGATGTTGAGCCGTTCGGCCGCGTAGAGCACGGCGCTCTCGATCGGCGCGTAGATGAATTCCCATATCAGATCACGCAGCGACAACGTCAGACTGGCCGGCGCCATGTCGCCGGGGGCGGGCATGGTCTGGCTGACCTTGGCCCGGAAGGCGATCGGGCCGAACACCCGGCGGATCGGCTGAGCGAAACTGTCGGCAGTGTATTGCGTAACCGGGGAAGCATCGGGAAAGCCGCAGTCCCAGGGCGGCGCGCGGCGCACGGCACGGGAGGCGAAGTTGTGAATGACGCGGATCGCCGCCCAACTGGCCATCATGATGAAGAAGAAGACCAGGAAGCCGGAATAGGAGCTGCGGCTCTCGGAGATCGGTATGATCGACAGGTGCGGCAGGATCGGCTGTTTCGGCATCGCGCCGGCGACAAGCATCTGTGAGACCGGCGACAGCGCATCGAGGAACGGGCCGGGGAAGACACCGGCAACGAGGCAGACGGCGAGAAGAGCGTACATCGCACGGACCTGCCAGCGGCTGACCTCGTGCGCCGTCTCGGCGGCGGGCGAGCGTGGCCGGCTGAGGAAGGTGATGCCGAAGGCACGAACGAAGCAGGCGGCGGCGAGCGCCGCGGCCAGAGCCAGCATGGCGCCCGACGCCGGTACCAGGAAGCGCAACGCCCACTGCGGCAAGTCGGGACTGAGGAGAATTGCCTGAAGGATCAGCCATTCCGAAACGAAGCCGTTGAGCGGTGGCAATGCCGATATGGCGAGGCAGCCGCCGAGAAACAGATAGGCCGTCTCCGGCATGCGGTGGACGAGGCCGCCAAGCTTCTCAATGTCCCGTTCACCGGAGCCAGTCAGCACGTTACCGGCGCCGAAGAACAGCAGGCTTTTGAACAGCGAGTGGTTGAATGCGTGGAAGATCGAGGCGGTAACGGCCAGCGCCGCCGCGCCGACCATGTCGTTGGTCTTGAAGGCGAGACCGAGACCAAGGCCGATGAAGATGATGCCGATGTTTTCGACGGTCGAGTAGGCAAGGAGCCGTTTCAGATCGCGCTGCAGGACGGCATGAAGCACGCCGAGCACCGCCGATCCCGCCCCCAGGATCAGTACCAGCACCGCCCACCACCACGCCGGCTCTCCGGCAAGGTCGAACACGACGCGAATGAAGCCGTAGATGGCTACCTTGGTCATAACGCCCGACATCAGCGCCGACACATGGCTCGGTGCCGCGGGGTGAGCTAGCGGCAGCCAGACGTGCAGCGGCACGAGGCCGGCTTTAGAACCGGCGCCGAGCAACATCAACACCAGCACGAGGCCTGTAAGCCAAGGCACATGCTCGGCGGTACGAATGGCCGAGAAGGCATAACCACCATCCGGACCGGCCAGCAGGCCGAAGGCGAGCAACAACATCAGAGTGCCGAAGGACGCCATCAACAGGTAGACATAGCCGGCGCGGCGGTTCTCCGCGTCGTGGTGGTGGGCCATCACCAGTGCCCATGAGCTAAGCGACATGAACTCCCAGGCGACAAGGAAACTGAAGGCATCGGCCGACAGGACCACCAAATTCATGCCGGCTAGGAAGGCCGGATAGAAGGGCAACACGCGACCCGGCTCCTCCTCGTGGGCACCATAGCCAATGGCATAGAACGAGGCCACCATTGCGCCGAAGTCGACAATGATGAGGAAGGCGGCACTGAGAGGATCTAGGACGAAATACGCGCCGATCCACGGCAGGCCGACCGGCAAATGCACGCCGCCCTGAAAGGCGCTGCCACCTAGAAGGGCAAGGAGCGCACACATCAGCAATATGGCGGCAAGGACGAGGCTTGCGCCGTAAACGACGGGTGTCGCCCAGGCAGCGCGACGGGCGGTGAGGATCGGCGCCACCACGGCGACGCCGGCAAGGCCGGCGACACTCAGAAGGGCCGCTACGATCGGCATTGTCACTTTCGTTCCCCGAATGGGTTTCGGGCCGCTTCCGGCGGCTCCGTGAGAGCGACGTGCAACGACGCTCACGCATCGGCTCGTCGAGGCGTCGATTGACGCCGGTGAACCACACCGAACGGTGCGGGAGCCGCGATCCCGGCGCGACCGGTGTCGGCGTCGGATGAGGCGGCTGTCGTGAAAGACTCAAGGATTGATCAAAGCATACCGGCTCAACGATGCCGCCGAAATTGTTTGTTGGTATTCAATCAATTCAGTTGGGCCGATGACGTGCCGCTGTTGCATGGATGTCGCGGCGTCCTGAGCGCAAGTCGGCGTCCATCCGTCCGGCATTCAGATTGAATTATGAGAGATGAATGCCGCAATTGCGCGGATGCGTCAGCAGATACGAGGCAACTGCTCGCCGGCCAGCCAGTCGACGATGCGGCCACCACCGAAGCCTGTGGTCATCTGCACGAAATGCTGGTCATCCTCGACTGCCTCGCCAATGATCGCCGCGTCCACCCCGAGCGGATGCGTCCGCATGGCGGCCACCAGCATTTCCGCTGCCTCAGCCGCGACCACGGCGACGAGCTTGCCCTCATTGGCGACGTTAAGTGGGTCAAGGCCGAGGAGTTCGCACGCCGCGGCCACCTGCCGCTTGATCGGAATTTGGTCTTCGACGATGCGGAAACCGACATCCGATTGATGGGCAAGTTCGTTAAGCGTGGCTGCGAGCCCGCCACGCGTCGGGTCGCGCATCAAGCGCAGATGAGGCCCGGCGGCCGACACTATGGTCTCGACGAGGCCATTGAGCGCCGCGCTATCCGACAGGATTTCCGTCTCGAACGTAAGGTTCTCGCGGCTCGACATGATGGCGACGCCGTGGTCGCCCATCGAGCCGGAAACGATCAGTTTATCGCCGGGCCGCGCCCGGTCACCGGATAGCGCGAGACCATCCGGCACCACACCGACGCCGGCCGTCGAGATGAACACGCCGTCCGCCTTGCCGCGCTCCACCACCTTGGTATCGCCGGTGATGATCATCACGCCGGCGGCCCTGGCCGCCGCGCCCATCGAATCGGCAATGCGCTTCAGGTCGCCGAGCGGGAAGCCTTCCTCGATGATGTAGCTCGCCGACAGGTAGAGTGGCTTTGCCCCGGCCATGGCGAGATCATTGACAGTGCCATGCACGGCCAGCGAACCGATGTCGCCGCCCGGAAAGAAGATCGGCGATACGACATAGCCGTCGGTGGTCATCACCATGCGCCCACCAGCCGGCGTCGGGAAGCTCGCCTGGTCATTACCCTGTTCGAGCAGTTCGTTACCGAAGGCGTCTTTGAAGATCGAGGAAATCAGTTCGGCCATGGCACGGCCACCAGCGCCGTGGCTCATGTCGACGCGACCGGATTTCAAGTCGAGTTTGCGGCGGAAGGTCTTTGTCATGCGGTTCTCCGCAGGCCGGCATCGCTCTGTCGGGTACGGAAGCGGCCGTAGGTCCAGTGGGCGGCGCAAGCGCCTTCCGACGACACCATGCAAGCACCCGTCGGCGTCTCCGGCGTACAGACGGTGCCGAACAGGCGGCAGTCGGCCGGCTTCTTCTGGCCGCGCAGGATGGCGCCGCATTCACAGGCCGGATTGTCCTCGGCCGGCTGCGTCTCGATGGTGAAGCGCTTCTCTGCGTCATAGAAGGCGAAGGCGTCGCGCAGCTTCAGCGCGCTCTTCGGCACGGCACCGAGACCGCGCCACTCGAAGCTTTCGCGCAGCTCGAAAACCTCATCGCAAAGCTCGATGGCAACGGGATTGCCCTCCGTCCTGACGGCTCGGATATATTGGTTTTCGACGTCCGCCCGCTGCTCGTTGACCTGCCGCACCAGCATCAGGATGGCGTACATCACGTCAAGCGGCTCGAAGCCGGCGATCACCACCGGCTTGCGGTAGTCGCGCGCGAACACCTGATAGGGTTCCATGCCGATGATGGTGGAGACGTGCGACGGGCCAACGAAGCCCTCGATGGCAATCGGCGGCTCGTCCGGCGTCGGCGGCATGTCGAGGATCGCCCGCATGGCGACGGGCGTCAGCACATGGTTGCAAAAGATCGAGAAGTTCATGAGGCCCTTGGCCTCGGCTGTCTTCAGCGCCACGGCGGTCGGCGGTGTCGTCGTCTCGAAGCCGATGGCGAAGAAAACCACCTGCCGGTCGGGATTAGCCTCAGCGATGCGTATGGCATCGAGCGAGGAATAGACCATGCGGATATCGGACCCAGCCGCCTTGGCCTTCATCAGGCTGAGGCCGCCTGAGGCCGGCACGCGCATAAGGTCAGCGTAGGTACAGAGCGTGACTTCCGGCCGCTTCGCCAAGCGTATTGCGTCATCGATGCGGCCGATCGGGAGCACGCAGACCGGGCAGCCGGGCCCGTGAATCATGCGCACATTTTTCGGCAGCAGGTCCTCGATACCGTAGCGCGAAATGGCGTGGGTATGGCCGCCGCAGAACTCCATCAAAGCATAGGAACGGTCCGGGCGCACCTCGGCGGCAATAGCCGCCGCGATGTCACGCGCCCTGTCGCCGTCGCGATATTCGTCGACGTATTTCATCGGACACCTCCGGCGGCGAGCGGCACGCCGCGCGCTTCATCGAGCAGGTCGAGGGTCCGTCGTGCCTCGTCCGGATCGACTTTGGACAGCGCGTAACCGACGTGAACGATGACATAGTCGCCGACAGCGACGTTTTTCACCAGCGCCACGGAAATGGTCATCGACACACCGTCGAGGCTGATCTTGGCCATGTTGTCGGGCAGGAGCTCGGTGACGAGGGCGGGAACGGCAAGGCACATGGGTCAGATCTCCGAGAAGGCTCGGCGCGCGAGAACGGCTTGTCCGAAGGAAAGGCCGCCGTCGTTGGCCGGCAGGCGCCGGGCGAGGAGGGGAGTGAGATTGGACGTGACGAGAGCGGCCGAAAGACCTTCGGCCAGTACGCGGTTCATCAGGCAGCCTCCGCCGAGTGCAATCGACTTGAGGCCGGTCATGATGGCACCATGGTGGGCGAGGGCGGTGAACCCTTCGATCAGAGTACCATGGAAGAGGGATGCGCCGGTGCGGGCATCGGGGCGGGCGACGGTGAAGTGGCTAAGAAGCGGAGCGAATGAAAGGACGCCGCCTTCGATCTCAAAGCCACCGGCGAGCGCGACCGGTTCGTCGACCAGCGCCTCCAGTTCCATCGCCGCCTGTCCCTCATAATCCTGCACGGCACGCACGCCCAAAAGCGCCGCCGCTGCGTCGAACAGCCTTCCGAGCGATGTGGTAGCAAGCCGATCGGCACCTGAGGCGACACGATCGGCGATCGGCCCAGCCAGTGGTCGGTCGGCAAAGAAGCTTGACGCGAGATCGGCCTGTCCGAGAGCCGCGAGCGCACCTGCGCCCATCCGCCACGGCTCGCGGGCGGCACGGTCGCCACCAGGTAGCGGCAACGGTGCAAGATGGCCAAGGCGATGGTGCGCCGCGCCGCTCACAAAAAGCAGCTCGCCACCCCAGGCGCCGCCGTCATCGCCGAGACCGTGACCGTCGAGGGCTAGACCCAACACCGGTCCGGCGTGCCCGACTTCCGCCGCCACTGCCGCCACGTGCGCGGCGTGATGCTGAACCCGCACGATCGGCAGGCCGAACTCCTCGGCTATCTGGCTGGAGCGATAGTCGGGATGAAGGTCCGAGGCCACCAGCTGGGGCTTCACGCCGACAATGTCGATCAGGTGCTGGATGGTCTCGCGGTAGAATTTCAGTGTCTCGGCGGTGTCGAGATCGCCCACGTGCTGGGAGACGAAAGCCTCCCGGCCGCGCGTCAGCGTCACCGTGGATTTGAGATGCGCGCCAAGGGCGAGGGTTATGGGCCCATCTTCGGCAAGCGCGATCGGCTCGGGCACGTAGCCGCGCGCCCGGCGCAGGAAAGATGGCGCGCCGGCAATCACCTGTGTGACGCTGTCATCCGCGCGTACGACGATGGCGCGGTCGTGGGTGACGATCAGGTCGGCAATGCCGGCGAGGCGGCGCGTCGCATCCGCGTCGTCCACCACCAACGGCTCACCACCGGGGTTGGCCGAAGTGGCAACCAGCACGAAGTTATTGGCGACGTACGGATCGTGGCCGGCAAAATCATGGTCCGCGAGAGCTGCGAACAGCAAATGGTGCACCGGTGCGTAGGCCAGCATGACGCCAACGCGAGAAAGGCCGGGCGAGACGGCGGGCGCCAGCACGCCGGGCTTTGCCTGCATCAGCACGATCGGCCGGGCAACCGACGAACAGAGGGCCTGCTCTTCTGGTGACGCTACGGCCACTGGGGCAATGGAAGAACGATTGGCGACCATCACCGCGAAGGGCTTGAACTCGCGCGCCTTTCTTGCCCGGAGCGCCGCGACCGCCTCGGCATTACGACCGTCGCAGACCAGATGGAAGCCACCGATGCCTTTCAGCGCCACGATGCCGCCGGCTTTGATCGCCGATGCGATCTCGGTGACGGAGTGGCTCAGCTTCGGTCCACAGGTGGGACAGGCGACTGGTTCGGCATGAAAGCGTCGATCCCGGATGTCGGTGTAGGCCGTCGCGCAGTCCGGACACATTGGGAAGGAGGCCATCGACGTTTGCCGGCGGTCATAGGGCAGGCGGCGGGTGATGGTGTAGCGCGGGCCGCAGTGGGTGCAATTGACGAAGGGGTAGGCGAAATAGCGGCTTGCCGGGTCGAACAATTCGGCAAGGCAGGCGTCGCAGGTGGCGGCGTCCGCCACGATCCGCGTCATCGTCGCGCCGTCGAGGCTTTCTCTGATGATGAAGTCGCTATCGCCGGTGACCGGCAATTCCCGGCGATCAACCGTGTCGATGCGGGCAAGCGGCGGCGCTTCCAACCTGAGGCGTTGTGTGAATTCCTCGACGCGCGTGCCCTCCACCTCGATGGTAACGCCGTCGGCGCCGTTGCGGACATAGCCGGCAAGACCGCATTCCGTGGCGAGCCGGTGCACGAACGGCCGCATGCCCACGCCCTGCACAGCGCCGTTCACCTTGAGGAAAAGGCGCGCCACGGGGGCGAAGGCGTCGGGGCTGGGCGCGGCTGTCATCGTTCCATCAGGCCCGGGCGACGGCGGCGGTACGAGAAAGCGCCGCGCGCGCTTCGATCCAGGCGTAGAAGGCGGCCATGCCTTCTCCAGTCTCAGCGGAAACCACCAGCGTCTGCAGGTGCGGATTGACCCGCAGCGCGGCGGCGAGACATTTGCCGACGTCGAATTTGAGATGCGGCAGAAGGTCCGCCTTGTTGAGGAGCAGCAAGTCGGCGACGGCGAACATGTCGGGATATTTCAAAGGCTTGTCCTCGCCCTCGGTAACCGAGAGCACCACGACCTTGTGTGCTTCTCCAAGGTCGAAGCCAGCCGGGCAGACGAGGTTCCCGACATTCTCGATGAACAGGATCCCACCGGGCTCCGCCTTTATGTCGTCGAGCGCGGCACCGACCATGCCGGCTTCCAGGTGGCAGCCCTTGCCGGTGTTGATCTGAACGGCGCGGGCCCCGGTTGCCCGGATGCGTTCGGCGTCATTGTCGGTCTGCTGATCTCCTTCGATGACAGCGATCGGAAACTTCCTCTTGAGGTCCTCAATGGTGCGGACCAGCAACGTCGTCTTGCCTGAGCCGGGCGACGACATCAGGTTGAGCGCCAGGGTGCCCGTGGCGGCAAGGCGCGCGCGGTTCTGCCGGGCTGCGTCGTTGTTCTTGGCGAGAATATCGCGTTCGATGCGGATCACCCGCTCGCTGTCAAGGTCGGGCTGATGCACGGCGGCAAGCGGAGCCGCGTGTGAGTGATCATGTCCATGGTCATGCAAATGGTCATGATCGTGCGGGTGGTCGTGGTGATGGTCGTGATCATGGCTATGGTCGTGATCATGATGGTGGGGATGATCATGGTTGTGCACATGGTCGTGCAGCTCGGCCGGTGTCTTGCCGTTGATCTTGTAGCCGGTCCCGCCCGAGCCGCAGCCGCAATCATTGCACATCACTCTACCTCCAGTTCGCGCAGCTTAAGCTCGTCGCCTTGCGTCATCTGCACGTGGCGGCGCCCGCAGTCCGGGCAGGCGCCAAAGCGTTCGGTCATCGGCACTGTCTTAGCACACTCGAGACACCAGCCACTGCCGGGAACGCGGTCGATGATCAGCTTTGCGTTCTCGGCAAGGGTGCCGTGGCTGATGGCGGAAAAGCAGAAGGCCAGGGCGTCGGGATCAACATGGCTGAGCACGCCCACCTCAAGAACCACCGCTCGAATACGCGTCGCGCCGTTCTTTTTCGCTTCCTCGACGGCGATTTCGACAACCGCTTCGCAAAGCGACATCTCATGCATTGGTCGCCCCTGCCGGAACGACATCCACCGCCACACAAGGAGAGAATTGCGCCGCCAGCCGGGCGATCGCCGCCGCGACATCGCCGTCCGGCCGGAATCCTGCGAGTGCGCGCGCAAACGGTCCGTCCGGATGGAAGTTCCATTCCGTGGGAGCGACAACGCGGGCGTCTCGGAGCCGTCCATCTCCTTGCACCACGGTCCAATAATATAACCTGCCGCGTGGACTTTCCACTGAGGCGTATCCCGTATTGTATTGCGTCCGACTTGCAGTAAGCCAGTCGCCGAAGCCCCGCTCGAAGCTGGCACTACCCAGAAGAACGCCGAGTGCCTCTTCCGCCTCGATGAGGCGGGCTGCGTCGGTGGCACCCGGTGTCGACGCCGACCAACCGAGGCGGGCTGCCGGCCCCGTTTCAGGATGCCGGCCGGGAAGAGACGGCTGCGAACAAAAGTCGGCGTCAGCCTCCAGCGCGGCCACAATGGCTGCATCGTCGGCCGTGGTCAAAGCGTCTGGCAACGAGGGGGGCTTGGGCAGCGCTGGCAACCAATCAGGTACGAGGCCAAAGGCGGCGCCGATAGCCCTGATATCGTCGCCAGCGACGCCGGTTCGTGCCGCCTTGCGCGCAGCGTCAAGAGCATCGCGGACAATTGGGAAGGCGGCGACCGGCGCGAGACGCACCAGCTCGCGAAGATGCTCGGCGATCCGTTCAGCCGCCAGTCGAACGCGCCAACGTTCAGCTTCCTCCACGCTAATCGTTCGATGGCCTGCGGCTGCTGCGGCGAAGGTCAGAGCTGCGGAATGCGACACCCCACAAACGGCATTGACGAGGCCAACCGCCTCGACGGCCTGTTCGATGGGGCGGCCGGCAAAGCGCGACGCCAGCGACAGGGGCCGTGCCGAGCGGATCGACGCCTCGGTGACCACACCATCCGTCAAGGAGAACTCGACGGCGATCCGGCCAGGATCGAAGTCGCTCATTTTCCATTCTCCGGCAGGCCGTTTCCAAAACCGAGAAGACGGCGGCGGTCCATATTGACGGATAGAGGCCCGATTTCCGATGGTTCGGCCTCACGCAGCAGCTCATCGAGTGCGGCGAAGGCGACGGTTTCAGCCGCCACCTGATCGTCAAATTCCTCCATCGGCGAAAACAGGGACGCTGAGCCGTAGCGACTTCCGTCCTCCATTGATGCCACCACGAAATCGACGTCGCCAGCCGGCAGCTCGAGCCGCAGCGTAACGCCGTCGGGTGGCAGCTTGATGCCCACATCGGCTACGGCGACGATGTTCATGCACCAGGGCGTTACCACCGCGGCGAAGCGAAAATGACCGAAGCGACAGACTGGTGTCACCATGACGGCGAGCGACGGATTGTGAATGGGGAGGTCCGCCATGCGAGCTTCGGCCGCTCGCCAAAATCCTTCGAGGCGACCGACGAGTTCCCCATCATCAAGGGTGGACAGCGGCGCGTCAGCGGTCATCGTCGATCCTCAGGAACTTGAGCTTGGCGCCGTCGCAATGAGGACAACGCCAGTCATCTGGTAGCGCCTGAAAGGGGGTGCCGGGCTCTATCTGCGCCACGTCGTCACCTTCAACCGGATCATACACCGTCCAGCAGACGCCGCACTCCCAGCGATCGTCCAAGCTACCGGTCATTGGAAATAAGCCTCGCCAATCTCGCGCAGCCGAATGGCAGAATCGAGAAAATCCTCCTGGGCTGCCTGTGCCGCGGCGGGTACGTCGCCGATTTCGATGGTGTCGAGCAGGATGGCGTCCATGGCATTGAAGAATTGTACCGACCAAACATTGTGAATCGCCGTCGCCTGGACGCGGCAACTACCGTATCCGCGCGAGACGACTTTCACCGGCCCGGTCCCAAGACGGTTGACGAGAAGATCGAGGTCTTCTGGCAGCATGGGCAGGAGTGTCAATGAGACGACATGGTTTGGCTCACCAAGCCGATAATGCACCGCGCGGTCGGCGATCTCGGTCAGGACGGCCGGTGCGTTCATTAGACCGTCGGGCATAGCTCGGAGATCGAGGCGTGGCAGTGTCATCGCCGCGGCGCGACGGACCGCCTGCGGCACAGCCGACACCTCGGCGTAGTCTGCAAGGATCGTATGATCGGCACCGACGAAACGAACACGCCAGAGACCGGCAAAGATGCTCTCGACGATCTCGGCGACAACGCCATCCGGAAGAGCCACTGTGGCGGCCACTTCGCCTTCGCCGAGAATTTCGTTGAGCAGGACGCGTTCTTCATTCGAAAGAGAGGATAGGTCGAACAGCAGCCCGGGCGCCGTTTCAGTCTGGCGCTCGAGAGCATCCACCATCTCCGGAAGAAGGCGTGCGACATTGGGGCAGCGAGCGATCAATGCCTCGGCATCGGTCGTCGCCAGGAAGGCGAGGGTACCCGTGCCGGTGGTTCGGCCGGTCGTCGGGAATTCCTCCGTCATGCGTCGGCCCTCCGGGCACTTGTTGTGATCTCGATGCGGCCTGGAGCGGAAAACGTCGCTGCGTCAGGTCGCAGTGCCGCGCCGAGGCGGTCGAGATATTCGCTCCAATCGCGGATGCGTGGCAACACGTCGAGTAGGGTTTGCCCACGCAGCACGACCAACGACGGAAACACCTCGACATGGAAGCGCGCCTTCAGCGCCCCTTCGGCCGAACGGGCGACCACGCCGGCACGGAGGCGGCAGGGAAAGGCGGCGAGCAACTCCGGCACCACCACGGCAACGTCGCCGCTATCGTTCCGCTGATCGGGATCGCCGGTGAAGAACAATAACCGGTGTTCAGGCCCGCCCTGCGCCGGCGCCAGAAAGGCATCCAGTGTTTCGGTGTCGACGGTCGGCAGACCATGAAGGCTGGCGAGGGCGGCAATCAAAGCAGACATGTTTCCCGTTTCCTCATCGGGCAGGAAGGCCTTGGCCTTACTTCCTCAGGTGCTCCGGCAGTTCCGGTTCGCGGTCGATCAAGTCGGCAAACAGGTGCTCGAAGGCTCTGCCCTCGGCAGCCGCGGCGAGGCCGTCGAGCGCGCGGTCAATCGCTTCGGCTTCGGCATCGTCAAGCACCCGCATCGCACTATCGATGTGCACGAGCAGCCGTGCGCCCCTCGTCTGCCGACCGATCAGCAGTGTCGATACGCGTCGCCGCTCGCCATGCCATTCGCAGAGAGCGGAGAAGTCGTCGCCTTCGACGACGGTCATCGGCAGGCCGAGGCACATGGATTGGTTCCCTTAGTCGGCACCGGCACGCGGCCGCTCGTAAGCAGCCCGATCGATATCGTTGGCGAGCAGGCCACTTTCTGCGGGCAAGGGAACCGCGCGCCGGCTCGGCGCGACGCCCCAACTCTCAAGAACCTCCACCGCCGCCGCGAGCGCCGGCTCGATGCTGGCCGACACCGGCGCCGTCAACGGACCACCCCAATCCTCGAGATCGAGCGGTTGACAGCCGATGAGTACGATGTCGCTCGGATAATGACCCATCAGGTCGGCTGCCGATAGCACTTCCTGGAAGCCGGTCTGATGCAGGCTCATCTTCTTGGCGCCGGTGAACTTCGGCACCTCGTCGCCGATCACCAGCTTCAGCGTGCCGGGCGGCAGGCCATAGTCGATGGCATCGAACACCAGAAGACGATCTACCTCGGCGACTCGGTTGACGAGGTAGAGCCCCTGCGTCCCGCCATCGAGCAGATCGACGTCCTTCGCCATAGCGTAGAGCCGATGAAAGGCCTCGACAGCGCGAACGCCAAAGCCTTCATCGGCCCACAGGATGTTGCCGATCCCCAATACCAACACTGTCATGCCGCTCAGTCCTCGCGCTCGTCGCGGAACTGCCGCTCACCGGAGATCATTGTGGATATCATGGTCTGGCGGCTCATGATGTCCTCACGCACCGCCGCGTAGATATGGACGATGGCGAAGATGACGATCACCCACATGCCCAAGTGGTGAATTGTGTGAACATCCTGCGAATTCGGCCAGATGCTGAATACCCAGCCGAACGCCTTGGCTTGCCAGCTGTCGCGACCGGCGCCCTCGGAATAGAGCGCGAAGCCAGTGACTATCATGCCGAGGTTGAACAGCGTGAACATCGCGAACATCGCCGCGTGGGCCAACGGATTATGGCCGATGTATTTGTAGGGCTCCTTTTCGAGGAACAAATACCAGCGCGCCTCGCGAATGACGCCTTTCCACCATGTCTTCTCCCAGACCGGCAGGTAGAAGAGCTGGCGCGAATATTTATTGCCCCAGAAGGCCCAGAGGATGCGGGCAAGGAACGCGACGGCCAGCACCTGCCCGGCGGAGAAATGGGCAAAGCGAATGTAGCCGAACAGGAAGTTGTCCGACGCCTCGCCCGGCATGGTCGGCGGCGGCGAGCCGATGAAGTAGCCGGTCACCGCAAGAATGGTAATGCAGAGGGCGTTGCCCCAGTGCCAGAGGCGGACCGGCGCCTCGTAGACGTAGATGGACGGGCCGGAGACGATAACATCGTCGGTGGCATCCATAACGCCGGTGAGCAGTTTCGCTTCGCTTGCCATGGCATTGCCCTCAGCGAACGGTGACGGTGGCCATGTCTTGCCCGTCTTCGCTCATCACGTGAGTAGAGCAGGCCAGGCAGGGATCGAAGGAGTGCAGCGTCCGCAGGATCTCAAGCGGCTTTTCCGGATCGGCCATCGGCGTGTCGAGAAGAGCGGCTTCGAAAGCGCCGATGTTGCCTTGCGGGTCGCGGGGGCTACCGTTCCATGTGGTCGGCACGACCGCCTGATAGTTGTCGATCTTGCCGTCCTTGATCCTGATCCAGTGACCGAGCGCGCCGCGCGGGGCCTCGGTGAAGCCAACGCCCTTCGCCTCTTTCGGCCAAGTGTCCGGCGTCCACTTGTCGGTATTGGCGGTGGCGAGGTCTCCCGCCTTGATGTTGGCGACCAACTTGTCCTGGAAATAGCGCAACTGATTTGCCGCCCATTGGCATTCGAGGGCTCGCGCCGCCGTGCGGCCGAGCGTCGAGAACAGCGCGGTGAGCGGCAGACCTAGGTCGGTGAGCAGCTTGTCGACCGGCTCCTTGAACTCGGCCTTGCCCTGCGCGTAGCCGATGATGTAGCGGGCCAGCGGTCCGACCTCGACGGCATGGCCCTTCCAGCGCGGCGACTTGATGAAGGAGTATTTGGCCGCCTCGTCCAGTGCCTCGATATTGGTCTTTGTGCCACGGGCATTGGGGCCGAGTTCGAAATGCGGCTCGGTGACTCCATCCCAGGGATGCAACCCCTTGGTTTCATCAGGATACTTGTACCAGGAGTGGGTGACGAACTCCTGCACTTCGTCCGGATTGGTCAGGTCGATCGGATGGATCTCGTCGAGTTTGCCGTTCAGGATGACGCCGCGCGGCAGTTTCAGTGAGGTGTCGGTATAGTCGTTGGCATGCTCGGGAATGTCGCCATAGCTCATCACCGAGGTCGACGACAGGCCGCCGCCGTGCAGCCAATCCTTGTAGAAGGAGCCGATGGCCTTGAGGTCGGGTATGTAGACCTGCTCGGTGAAGGCGATCGCCTGGTCGATGATCGACGAGACAAGGTTCAGCCGCTCCATGTTGATGGCGCCGACGGCACCGGTGCCATCGACGTTGATCGGGGAGGGTACGCCACCCACCAACCAGTTGGGATGCGGATTCTTGCCGCCGTAAACGGTATGGATCTTGACGATCTCCTTCTGGAAGTCGAGCGCTTCCAGATAGTGCGCGACCGCCATCAGGTTGGCTTCCGGTGGCAGCTTGTAGGCCGCATGGCCCCAATAGCCGTTCTTGAACGGGCCGAGCTGGCCGCTCTCCACGAATTTTTTTAGCCGGCCCTGCAAGTCGCGGAAATAGCCTGGCGATGAGAGTGGCCAGTCGGAAATCGACTGGGCAAGCGCGCTGGTCGCCTTGGGATCGGCCGAAAGAGCCGAGACGACGTCCACCCAATCGAGCGCATGCAGGTGGTAGAAGTGGACGAGATGATCATGCACCTGCAGCGTCAGCTGCATGATGTTGCGGATCGAGTTGGCGTTCTCGGGAATCTTGATGCTCAGGGCGTTCTCGACGGCGCGCACCGAGGTCAAGGCATGTGTGCCGGTGCAAACGCCACAGATGCGCTCGGTGAACGCCCAAGCGTCGCGCGGGTCGCGTCCCTTAAGGATCACTTCGATGCCGCGCCACATGGTGCCGGTGGAGACGGCGTTGCGAATGACGTTATCGGCGTCGACGTTCACTTCGACGCGCATGTGCCCTTCAATGCGCGTTACCGGATCGACGACGATGCGACGGCCGGCATTGTCGAGCTTGAAGCCGTTGGGGGTTTCGATACCCATGGCGAAATTGTCCTGTTGCTGGAAGGATCGGCGGGGCGCGAGGCGCCCGCGCGCCGGCGATTATTGCTGGTCGTTGCGACGGTGATGGTCGTGCTTGCTGGTGAGGCGCTTGACGGCGGTCGCCGCCGTGTGCACCGCCACGCCGGCCACTACGACACCGGCGGCGGTAAGGCCGATCTTGTCGGCCGTCGCCTCGACACCGAACTGACGGATGGTGGTCAGCCGGTCATAGAACGAGCCCTTGTCCCAGAAGCCTTCTTCCGAGCAACCGATGCAGCCATGGCCCGATTGGATCGGGAAGGAGACGCCGCCGTTCCAGCGCACTGTCGAACAGGCGTTATAAGTGGTCGGTCCTTTGCAACCCATCTTGTAGAGGCAGTAGCCTTTGCGCGCGCTTTCGTCGTCCCAGCTCTCGACGAACTGGCCGGCGTCGAAATGCGGCCGGCGATAGCATTTGTCGTGGATGCGCTGCGAATAGAACATCTTCGGCCGTCCCTGACGGTCGAGTTCGGGCATCTTGCCGAAGGTAAGGATATAGCTGATGACGCCGGTCATCACCTCGGCGATCGGCGGGCAGCCAGGCACCTTGATGATCGGCTTGTCGCGGATCACCTTGTCGATCGGGACAGCCTGCGTCGGATTGGGTTTGGCCGCCTGTACGCAGCCCCAGGAGGCACAGGCACCCCAGGCGATGACCGCCATGGCGCCATCGGCCATTTCCTTGAGCTTCTCGACGAACGGCCGGCCGCCGTCGATGCAGTACATGCCATCCTCATTGAGCGGTGGGTTACCCTCCACGGCGAGGATGTAGCCCCCCTTGTACTTTTCGAGGGTCTCCTGAAGGATCTCGTCGGCCTGATGTCCGGCCGCCGCCATCAGCGTGTCGTCATAGTCGAGAGAGATCATCGACAGGATGACATCCTTGGCCAACGGGTGCGCCGAGCGGATGAAGCTTTCCGAACAGCAGGTGCATTCAAGACCGTGCATCCAGATGACGGGAATGCGCGGCTTGGTCTCCAGCGCCTCTGCGATCTGGGTCGCGGCCACCGGACCGAGCCCTAAACTTGCCGCCGTCAGGTTACAGAATTTGACAAAGCTCCGCCGCGTGATCCCCTGCCTACGGATCACGTCATAAAAGGTCTCGGTTGCCGAACCCATGCTGTTCCCCCGAAAAGCGCGCCAACGCAACGAGCGGTCGATCCACACCTGAAAGGTGTCATATCCCGCGACTCGAGAACATTAGCAATCGCTCATGCAGCTTAGTCCGCAGTTCAGAATCGGTCCAGATCACAAATCGTAGTGATAATGGCGCGTTCCAGGTTTTCGTCGTTGAAATAAGGGGATAGGCTACTCCCCATGAAGCGGTGTACGTGTCTTGACGTATGGGACTGCCCCCGAGACCGGCTTCTGGAGAGCGAACCGGCCGCAACCACGAGGTAGAGCGATGCCCGTTACCGTTTATGGAATCAAGAACTGCGACACCATGAAAAAAGCCATCGCCTGGCTCGACGAACACGACATCGCCTACGCATTTCACGATTACAAGAAATCGGGCATTTCCAGCGACAAGCTCGGAAACTGGGTATCGCGAGCTGGCGGTTGGGAACACGTGGTCAACAAGAGTGGCCTGACTTTTCGCGGCCTGCCCGAGACCACCAAGGCAAGCCTGGACAACGAGCGCGCCATTGCCCTGATGATCGAGAAGCCGAGCATGATCCGCCGCCCGATCATTGAGGCGGACGGTGGCAAGCTGATCATCGGCTTTTCAGACGAATCCTTTACCGCAAGCTTCGACCCATCCAATCCCGCGCCCTGAATCGGCGCACGGGGCGCTGAGCTTCGTCAAGTCCCGCAGAAGGTTGCCGCCACGCGTTCTTCCGGGCGCGGCGGCAGGGTGAGGTCTACATCTTCCGCCCGATCTTCGAAGGGGCGCGCCACCGCCTGCAACAGGCGGATATAAGTTGAGCCGTCGCTCCCATCGACGATGGCGTCGAGTGCTTTTTCAATCTGATGGTTGCGCGGAATGATGGCGGGATTGACCGCGCGCATCGCCACCGCGACGTCGGCGGGGGAACGGCTGCCCGCCGCGAGCCGCTCTTGCCATGTCTTCAGCCAAGGCTCGACCCCGGAGCTTCCCCCGAAAAGCGACAGGAAAGCTTCGGTATCCGCATTCGGATCGACAAGGCCGGCTAGACGGCGGAAGGTAAGGGTAAAGTCGGCTCCTCCCATCTGCATGACGGACAGCAGACCGGTTACTAGGTCACGGTCGCCCGGCCGCTCGTCGGCAATGCCGATCTTTTCGAGGAAACGCCCGAAATAGGTGGCTTCGAAATGACCGGCAAAGCCGCTCAGTCGCTGCACGACCAGCTCGACCGCCTTGTCGCGATCATCGGAGAGGAGCGGCAGCAGACATTCGCCGAAGCGAGCGAGGTTCCACTGAGCGATCTGCGGCTGCCGGCCATAGGCGTAACGGCCCTGGCGGTCGATGGAACTCAGCACCATACTGGGGTCATAGGCGTCCAGGAAGGCGCATGGACCGTAATCGATGGTTTCTCCGGAGATCGCCATGTTGTCGGTATTCATCACGCCATGGACGAAGCCGACCGATAGCCAGAGTGCGACGAGTCGCGCCTGCCGTTGTACGACGCTTTCGAACAATGCCGCGTAAGGGGTGTCGGTGCCCGCGATATCGGGATAAAGCCGTTCGATCACGTAATCAGCAAGGCGGCGGATACCATCCTCATCGGAGCGATGGGCGAAATATTGGAAGGTGCCGACACGGACGTGGCTCGCAGCGACGCGGGCCAGTACGGCACCCGGCAGCGGTCGTTCACGGAGAACCGTTTCGCCGGTTGCTACGGCTGATAGCGACCGCGTCGTCGGAATCCCAAAAGCCGCCATAGCCTCGCTGACGAGATACTCGCGCAACACCGGTCCCACCGCTGCTTTGCCGTCGCCGCGCCGTGAGAAGACCGTACGGCCGGAGCCTTTCAATTGCAGGTCCAGTCGGCGGCCGTCACCGGCGATCACCTCACCGAGCAGCACCGCGCGACCATCACCGAGCGCCGGCACGAAATGACCGAACTGATGGCCGGCATAGGCAAGGGCAATCGGGTCGGCGCCAGCCGGTATCGCCGCGCCCGACAGTGCTGCCACACCCTCGGGCGAGGCGAGGGCCTCGGCGTCGAGGCCTAGTTCCTGGGCCAGAGTCGTGTTGAGGACCAACAGCCCCGGCGACGGTGCTACCTCGGGACGCACACGCTCGTAAAAACGGGCGGGCAAGCGAGCATAACTGTTGTCGAAAGCGATGGAGAGAGGCACGAGCGGCTCCTCAAATCCCGGCCGTCCACGACGGTCTCGGCACGCAGGGGCGGTCACCGGACGATTGGCCGGTTCGCGTTTCTACTACGTAGAGTTCTGGATAAGGCCCCGCAAGGGCTTAGCCATCAAGGTAAATGGAGGTAGAGCAATTATCGTGCGGAAAATTATATTAAAACAAATATTTATACGAGAGTCTTAATCAAATATGTGAACGTTAGCCGTCCAATTTCTATCATTTAGATAGAAGAATGTACCATAAATGATTGATGTTTATGATAAGCGCGACGAAATCTAGATCATTCCGTCTCACGCAAATGGAATCAGGAGCCTGCTGGCGCGAAGGCGTTTTGGCCCATTCCGGAGGGCGCCGAGAGAATCGTGGTTGGCTAAAACCAGCTTGGCGACTGGGTGGGAAGGGCCTCTGCGTCATCTGCGCTCTGCCGTTGGGAAGATTCCGCAGTCGAAAATCTATTTCGGACCTCTGTAGGCTGTGACGATTCCGCAACAGCTCAGTCAAACTCGCGGAAGCAGAAATCATTAGGCATAAATTGCCCCTATTCAGCCATAAACGAACCTGACTTTATCCCCGTAAAACAAGCGTGGGAAAGCGTGTACGTGGCTGCTGCCATGAACCACATGTTCCCATGGAGGTTCGCGGGATGGGCGCGGTGCTCTAGGCACCGATAACCTGAAAGCGGGCGGGGCGGAACGCCGAGAGTGAACATGTCGGGTGTCTGTGTCAGAAACGTCTGCAAGGTCTCCGTCGCCCTGTCGTTGGGGGTGATGTTCGGCTCACAGGCCATGGCCTTCGATCCGCAGTCCGCCGCCAGGCAGGATGCGTGTTGCGATGCCGCAACCATGTCAACGCTCCGCGAAGCCACCCGAGCCTATTATTCGGGCGACAAGCGCGAAGCGGTCACCGGGCTGCTCGCTGCCGCGCAGAGCGGCCATCCGGCGGCCCAGTGGAAGCTCGGCCGCATGTACGCCAAAGGCGACGGCGTGGCCGAAGACGACATGAAGGCGTTCGATTTCTTCAGTCAGCTGATCTCGGCCCACGGTGAGGATTCGCCGTCGTCTCCGGACGCGCCGTTCATTTCCAGCGCTTTCGTTGAGGTTGGCTCTTACTATCTTACGGGCATCGCGGATTCGGCGGTTGTACCCAACGTCAACCGCGCCCGCGAAATATTCACCTATGCCGCCTCCTATTTTGGCGATGCATTGGCCCAGCTGAAGCTTGGCAACATGTACCTTGACGGGGTCGGCGTGGATCAGGATCCTCGGCAAGCCGCCCGCTGGTACCTGCTTGCAGCCCGCAAAGGACAGATTGACGCTCAGGCCAAACTCGGCGAGATGCTGGTCAAGGGCGACCAGATCGAGCCCAATCCGGTTCATGGCCTGATGTGGCTGACCATCGCTCTGAAGCGCGCCGAAGTCATGCATCATGACGATGCGGAAATCCGCGCGGCTCATGAAGATGCCTTCTCGCTCGCCAGCGAGGACGAGCGTCGCAAGGCCATCGCCTTGGCCGATCAATGGCTCGTGGACAACGACGCCGCCTTCACCCAGGCCTATGCCACGTCGGAACGTGCCGTCGAAGCCTCAGCGACCCGCTGAACGCAAACGGTCGAGATGCTCGGCGGCCTATGCCGTCAGTCATCCGGCAAGTGCCATCCACCGGGCCGTCGTCTCCGAGAAACAGATCGGCAGAGCTGGCGCTATACCCTGATCTCGACCACCACCGGCACATGGTCGGATGGCTTTTCCCAATCGCGGACGTCGTCCTCGATTTCGACTCCGGCGACTCGATCTGCCGCTTGGGGAGATGCCAGGACATGGTCGATCCGGATTCCCCAATTCCTCTGCCGCGCGCCCGCTTGATAGTCCCAGAAGGTGTAGCGCCCCGGCCGGTCATCGACGGAGCGCAAAGCATCCGTCCAGCCTAGATTAACGATCGACCGGTAGGCGGCCCGGCTCCGCGGCAGGAATAGCGCATCACCAGCCCAGACCGCGGGGTCATGACAGTCGCGCGGCTCGGGAATGATATTGTAGTCCCCGCAAAGCAGGGTAGCTTCCTCAAGCCTGAGAAGGCCAGCGGCATACCGCTTGAGGCGCTCCATCCAGGCGAGCTTGTAGGGGTATTTGTCGCTGTCCGGCGGATTGCCGTTGGGAAGATAAATGGAGGCAACGCGCAAACTGCCGCTCGGCACGGACACTACCGCCTCAATGTAGCGCGATTGAATGTCCTCGTCGTCTCCCGGTAAACCACGCCGAACCTCTTCGAGTGGTAGCAGGGATAGAATGGCTACGCCGTTGAAGCCCTTCTGGCCGTTCAGAGCTACATTATAGCCAAGGCGCTCGAACGGTTCGGTCGGGAAGGCCTCGTCAACGCACTTGATCTCCTGAAGGCAAACAATATCGGGACGGCTTTTTTCCAGCCAGGCCGATGCCGTCTCAATCCGGGCGCGGACACCGTTGATGTTCCAGGTGGCGATGCGCATGCAAGCTCCTCCGGCGGCTATTTCGACCTAACGATTCCCTATTTCCATACGCGCGAATCCTTCTCATACGCACGTGAACGTTACAAGAACTATCGTATTTTGATCTAGGTTAAGGGCATGCTTGACAACAGAACAAAGGCGGAACATTATAGGGAATAACAGGGAACACGGAGGCGAGGATGCCTGTCATAAATGCCAAGTTTTCCATCAGGGAAATCGAGTGTGTGGTCGGTATTCGCTACAATCAGGCGCCACCGACCCAGAACAAAAAAAGATCATTGTCGGGCTCTGCTCAGGTTTTGCCCGGATTTTCGCGTGAATCGATGCCTACGGTGCGCGATTTCACGCTATCGCCGCGCGAGCGCCTCGCCTCGGCGATTGCCTCGGCAGCTATCGTCCGCGATGTAGCGGCCCTTGGCGCCCTGGTCCTGTTCGGCACCATGCTGGTGCTGATATTGAGTTCGGCTGACATATTGGTTTGAGCTTGGGGATGGACGGGGTGAGTTTTCCACAAGTCGCAAGCCTTTCCACGAAAACACTCCGATCGCTTGGCTGGATGGGGTAGCCTGTCTTCGCCGATCCGATGTGGTGGATCGGCTTCCAATCGGAACATGGCGATGATCGGCGACGTTGGCTTTATTCACCTGCGCGTTCACAGCGCCTATTCGCTTCTTGAAGGGGCGCTTCCCCTCGTCAAGGCGCTGAAGCTTGCCTTGGCTGACAACCAGCCGGCACTGGCGATTACCGACACTGGCAATCTTTTCTGCGCCCTCGAATTTTCCGAGAAGGCCATCGAGAAGGGATTGCAGCCGATCATCGGCTGCCAAATGGCCGTCGATTTCGGGGATGATAGCACCGACCGCCGCCGACCGGGCGGACTGCCGCAGGCGCTGCCGTCCATCGTGCTCCTGGCAGCAACGGCGGAAGGTTTCGCCAACCTCACGGTGCTGATGTCGCGCTCCTTCCTGGAATCGGAACCCGGCGCTGCCGCCAATTTGCCGATCGGCCGTTTCGAAGGGCTGACCGGTGGAATCATCGCACTGACGGGCGGTCCTAGCGGTCCGGTCGACAAGGCAATCGCCGCGGGGCTGATGCCACAGGCCGAAAGCCGCCTTGCGCTGCTTGAACAGTTATTTGGCGACCGCCTCTACGTCGAACTGCAGCGGCACGGCACGCCCGAGGAGGTGATGGTCGAGCCACATCTCGTTGAGCTCGCCTATGCGCGCGGCTTGCCGCTTGTCGCCACCAACGAGTGTTATTTTCCGACGCGCGCCGACTACGAAGCCCACGATGCGCTGATCGCCATTTCCGAAGGGCGCATGGTCGCCGAGGACGATCGCCGCCGTCTGACCGAGGAGCATTATTTCAAGTCGCGCGCCGAAATGCAGACGCTGTTCGCGGATGTGCCGGAAGCGCTGGAAAACACCATTGAGATCGCCCGACGCTGTACCGTCAGGGCGCCAAAGCGCAAACCGCTGTTGCCGCGCTTTGCCGGAGCCGACGTTGACGACGTCGCGGCGGCCGAGGCGGCCGAGGCGGCCGAACTTGCTCGTCAGGCCTGGGAGGGACTCGCTCGTCGTATCGAGAGCCATGGTCTTGCCCCCGGACTAACGCTTGAGGACTATCATAAGCGCTTGGAATTCGAGCTGGGCATCATCACCGGCATGAAGTTTCCCGGCTACTTCCTGATCGTGGCCGACTTCATCAAATGGGCCAAGGCGCACGGCATTCCTGTCGGGCCAGGCCGCGGTTCGGGCGCAGGCTCGCTGGTGGCTTTCTCGCTCACCATCACCGATCTCGATCCCTTGCGGTTCGCCCTGCTGTTCGAACGCTTCCTCAACCCCGAGCGCGTGTCGATGCCGGACTTCGACATCGACTTCTGCCAGGACCGCCGCGAAGAGGTGATCCGCTACGTCCAGGGCAAGTATGGCCGCACCCAGGTGGCGCAGATCATTACCTTCGGGTCGCTTCAGGCGCGTGCCGTATTACGCGACGTTGGCCGCGTGCTGCAGATGTCCTATGGGCAGGTCGACAAGCTCTGCAAACTGGTACCTCAGAACCCCGCTCATCCGGTGACGCTCGGGCAGGCGCTGGAAGATGAGCCTCGGCTGAAGGAGGCACGCGAAGACCCGGTCGTGGACCGCCTGATCGACATCTCGATCAAGCTCGAAGGCCTTTACCGCCACGCTTCGACGCACGCCGCCGGTATCGTGATCGGCGACCGACCGCTCGATCAACTGGTGCCTCTCTATCGAGACCCGCGTTCGGACATGCCGGTCACCCAGTACAACATGAAGTGGGTAGAAAGCACCGGCCTTATCAAGTTCGATTTCCTCGGCCTCAAAACGCTGACGGTGCTGAGGCGCGCCGTCGACCTCATCGAGCGCAAGGGGGTGAAGATCGACCTGTCGGCGTTGCCGCTCGATGATCCCAAGACCTACGAGTTGCTGACCCATGGCGAGACGGTCGGCGTGTTCCAGCTGGAAAGCATGGGCATGCGCAAGGCCATCTCGGACATCAAGCCGGACCGCTTTGAGGATATCATCGCGCTCGTCGCGCTTTATCGGCCTGGTCCCATGGCCAACATTCCCGTCTACGGCGCCCGAAAGTTCGGCCTCGAGAAGCCTGACTATATGCACTCCTCTATCGAGCCGGTGCTGAAGGAGACTTACGGCATCATCGTCTATCAGGAGCAGGTGATGCAGATCGCCCAGATCCTGTCAGGCTATTCGCTCGGCGAAGCCGACCTGTTGCGCCGCGCCATGGGCAAGAAGATCAAGGCGGAGATGGACAAGCAGCGAGTCCGCTTCGTCGATGGCGCTGTCGAACGCGGCATCGACAAGGCGCTCGCCGATACCATTTTCGACCTCCTGGCCAAGTTCGCCGACTACGGCTTCAACAAGAGCCACGCCGCTGCCTACGCGCTGGTCGCCTACCAGACCGCCTATCTCAAGGCCAACCACCCTGTTGAGTTCATGGCGGCGTCCATGACGCTCGAATTGACTAATACCGATAAGCTCAACGACTTCCGGCGCGAGGCGATCCGCCTGGGTATCACTGTCGAACCGCCCTCGGTCAACCGATCCGATGTGGTGTTCGAGGTGGATGGCAAGCACATTCTCTATGCGCTTGCCGCCGTCAAAGGCGTCGGCCAGGCGGCCGTCGAACATATCGTCGAGCAGCGGGGCAACAAGCCGTTCCGATCAGTCTCTGATTTCGCCAGCCGCATCAATCCGAAGGCGATGAACAAGCGCATTCTCGAAGCGCTGACCGCGGCTGGTGCCTTCGATTGTCTGGAAGCTAACAGGAACAAGATGTTTCAAGGGCTCGAGGGCGTGATGGCCGCTGCCGCCCATCGGCTAGAACAGCAAGAGACTGGCCAAAACGAGCTGTTCGGTGGCGGTGGCGAACCGGAACCCGTTCGCCTTCCATCTGTCCCTAACTGGCTACCGGAAGAAAAGCTGCAGCGCGAGCACACGGCAATCGGGTTCTATCTGTCCGCCCATCCTCTCGACGCCTACGAGGCGCTTCTTGGCCGCCTCAGGGTGCAGACATGGGCTCAGTTCTCAGCCTCGGTGAAGAGAGGGGCCGCGGCCGGTCGTCTTGCCGGCACCATCGTCGCCAAGCAGGAGCGCAAGACTCGCACCGGCAACAAAATGGGCATCATCGGCATTTCAGATCCCACCGGACAGTATGAAGCCGTGATCTTCTCGGAGGGACTTGCTCATTTCCGAAGCCTTCTCGAACCCGGACAGTCAGTTATCCTGCTCGTCAATGCCGAGGACAAGCCGGAAGGCATCTCGGTGCGCATCGATTCCGTGGAGCCTCTCGATCAGGCGGCAGGCAAATTACAAAACGCTCTTCGGATCTTCCTGCGCGGCGTTGAGCCGCTTGCCGCGCTCCGTGATGTGCTGAGGCCGGGCGGGGAGGGGGATGTGTCACTGATCGTGCTCGGCGATCGCGGGCGGGGCGAGGTGGAGGTGAAATTGCCGGGCGGCTATCGGGTATCACCACAGCTAGCCGGTGCGCTCCGGGCGGTCGATGGCGTAGTCGATGTCGAGTTGGCCTGAGGGCGGCTAGCCGCCTGACACGAGCGCTCAGCGACCGTCGAGATCCCGGCGTACGGCGGCGAAGACCGAGCGAAACATCTCGGTTGTCAGCACGCCGGTGTTCGTGTTGTATCGCGAGCAGTGGTAGCTGTCGTAAAGGCGAACGCCGGGCAGACAGTCGAGCGTGTGTACGGCGCCATGGGCAAATTTGTGACGGGCAAGTGGTACCCCAAGCGTCTTCAGCAGCTGGTCGTGGGCGATCTTGCCTAGGGCCAAGATGGCGGAAAGCCGCGAGAAGCCTGCCATTGTCGCAGCAAAGAAGCGCCGACAGGTGTTGATCTCGTCGGTTGTCGGCTTGTTCTCTGGTGGCACACAACGCACCGCGTTGCTGATGGCGGCGTCGACGAGTTTGAAACCGTCGTTGGGGTCTGCCCGATAGACCCCACTCGCAAAGCCAAAGTCGAGCATGGTCTCGTAGAGAAGATCGCCGGCATAATCGCCGGTAAACGGCCTTCCCGTACGATTGGCACCGCGGAGACCAGGGGCGAGCCCCGCGATCAGGAGGCGCGCGTTGGAGTCCCCGAAGGTCGGAACCGGTGCGTTGAACCAATCGGGATGCGCAAGACGCTGGTCGTTTCGGAAGGAGACAAGGCGCGGGCACAAACCACAGTTCGGGTCGGGTTCGACCGGCTGTCCCTCGTATTCGGCAAATATCCTAGGCTTCGGCATACCGGTCTCAGACTTCATGGTTCGCAAAGGCGGCGAAGGCGCGGCTCCATTTCGGCAGTAGCTTGAGGAAGCGCGTATTCTAGCTGGGCGCCAATCGAACGTTGCTGCATCGACAATCTTCCACTTGGCTGACAACTACGAGCCGGGCCAATACGGATATCTCTTGCTGAAATGAAGTCAGCTAGCTACAGCGCGGCTCGAATATGTAGCCGTCCGGGAAGTATATTTGCAACACTTGGAAGCCGAACGCGCGTCAGCTGATGGCGTCCCCATAACCCGGCAGCGCCCGGTGTTGCTTCCGGCGCTCATGCTCAGTCAGCTCGCGCTACGCGCCTTGCTTGAGACCTCCGAGAAAGACATCGGCAGGTTCGAGCATGGAACAACCGTGTGAATCGGCGCTTACGCTTCACTCCTCGTCGGTTGCTCCCGACCGTTCGGTAGGACGGGCCGGCCGTTCGCCTGCGTCGCGGCCGATGCGCGTTGAAAGATTGGCCAGGTCGATGAAGTGATCGGCTTGGCGACGCAACTCGTCGGCCACCATCGCCGGCTGCGTCTGCAATGTAGAAACGACCGAAACCTTGCGGCCTTTGCGCTGGATGGCCTCCACCAGCGAACGGAAATCGCCGTCGCCCGAAAATAGAACGATATGGTCGACGTGTTCGGATAGCTCCATGGCATCGACTGCCAGCTCGATATCCATCGATCCCTTGACCTTACGCCGGCCGGTGGAATCAAAAAATTCCTTGGTCGGCTTGGTCACAACTTTATAGCCATTATAATCGAGCCAGTCGATTAATGGGCGGATGGAGGAGTATTCCTGATCCTCAGCAAGTGCAGTATAATACAGCGCTCTTAAAAGGTATCCCTTGGCACTGAATTCCTTTAGCAACCTACGATAATCAATATCAAATCCAAGGGCCTTGGCAGTCGCGTAAAGATTTGCACCATCGATGAAGAGGGCTATTTTTTCGCGTTCGTCAAACATTAGTTCTTTGCTTACCTCGCAACCGGCGGTCGTTAACAATGCTTCGTTTATATGAGCTTTTGTTCACGCGCTCTAAGAAAATTTCATCAGACGATATCAACGCGCTTCGTTTTGCCCGTCAACATTTCGCACATTAGCCCGCCTGTTATCAAGTTTCGGCGGCACAACCAAGTTAAAACGCTTTATTCTGATGGATTCCCACGGAAAATAGCAGAAAAGGGTACCAATTCGACAAACGACGCATGCAATGGACAAACGAATTAGCACCAACCATGGAGCGGTCACCGCTTTTTGATGCTCGCGTGAAATGATCCTCGCACTGGCTGGAAGTGGATGTTCGCTTGCATCGCCGCTTGCTTTTCGGCGGCCCTCCGCATATCTTCAATACGAATTCGGCAGGTTTGTTTCGCTATTTGAGACGAAACTGCTGGAAGCGAAATTCGCACTCTCTGAGCGCTTGCCGGACGGGATGCCGTTCGTGCAGGCGAAATTTGTTTCTGAAGCTGGAGTTGGACTATGGCACGCGTCACAGTCGAGGACTGCATCGACAAGGTGGACAACCGCTTCGAACTGGTGCTGCTGGCCAGCCATCGTGCCCGCATGATCTCGTCCGGTTCGCCCCTGACGGTTGATCGCGATAACGACAAGAATCCAGTCGTTTCGCTGCGAGAAGTGGCGGAATCGTCGATTTCTCCTCAGGACCTCAAGGAAGATCTGATCCACTCGCTGCAGAAATACGTTGAGGTGGACGAGCCCGAGCAGGAGCCGGTGGCCGGCCTACTGGGCGGCCCCAGCGATAGCGGCGACGACGATGAGATCGTCTTCGATCAGATGTCCGAAGAGGATCTGCTGCGCGGCCTTGAGAGCATGGTCCCGCCCGAGAAGGTCGAAGAGATCTGATTGCCGATCATGGCTGATGCTTTGACGGGCGGACCGGTTTCGGTTCGCCCGTTTTCATGCGTCGGAAACGGATTGAAAAGGCTCATCTCGCTTTTCCGTCGGTGCGGCCATGAATGAACTACTCTCCGAATTGGTGTTGCTATAGCTTGATTTTCGATGCCGACCCGATGCGGATTCGGGGTGCTCGGCAAGGAGAGGAATAACCGTCCCCGATGATGCGGCAGTACGAACTCGTCGAAAGGGTGCAGCGTTACAACCCCAATTGCGACGAGGGGCTGCTTAACCGCGCCTATGTTTACGCTATGCAGAAGCATGGCACGCAGAAGCGTGACTCGGGTGATCCCTATTTTTCGCATCCCCTAGAGGTCGCGGCCATTCTCACCGATCTCAAGGTGGACGATGCGACCATTGTCATAGCTCTTCTGCACGACACGATCGAAGACACTGACGCCACGCGGCAGGAGATAGACCAGCTGTTTGGCGTCGAAATCGGCCAGTTGGTCGAGGGGCTCACCAAGCTCCAGAAATTGGATCTCGTGTCGAAGCGTACCGCGCAGGCGGAGAATCTCCGAAAGCTGCTGCTGGCCATCGCAGAGGACTTGCGTGTTCTCCTCGTAAAACTTGCCGATCGTCTTCACAACATGCGGACCCTGCACTTTGCACCTGAAAGCAAGCGCGGCCGCATCGCCGAGGAGACGATGGAGATCTATGCGCCGCTCGCCGGTCGAATGGGCATGCAGGATATGCGCGATGAACTTGAGGACATCGCCTTCAAGACGCTGCACCCCGACGCTTTCAGTGCCATCAAGGCGCGCCTTGATGAAATGGAGGCGCTGCAGAAGGACCTCATCGCCGATATTGAAAAAGAACTTCGGGAAAACCTGGAGTCGCGCGGCATCGTCGCCACCGTCAAGGGGCGGCGCAAACAACCCTATTCGATCTTCCGCAAAATGATCGACAAGCAGCTCGGCTTCGAACAGCTCAGCGACATCTATGGGTTCCGTGTGCTCGTGGATGATGTCGATACCTGCTATCGAGCGCTCGGTGTCGTCCATCAGCTCTGGCGAACGGTGCCGGGCCGCTTCAAGGACTATATCTCGACACCCAAGCCGAACGGCTACAAATCGCTGCATACCACCGTGGTCGGGCCTCATCGCCAGCGTGTCGAGCTGCAGTTCCGTACACATGGGATGCAGCAGGTCAACGAGTACGGCATCGCCGCGCACGCCCTCTACAAGGACAAGATCAGCGAGAGTGGCCACCTGCCGCAGCTCGCCGACGATACGGCTGCCTATGCTTGGCTGCGTCAGACCGTCGAAGCGCTGTCTGAGGGGGCGAGCCCCGAGGAGTTCCTGGAAAACACCAAGCTCGAGCTTTTCCAGGATCAGGTGTTTTGCTTCACGCCCAAGGGGCTGCTGATTGCCCTGCCACGCGGCGCGACCCCGATCGACTTCGCCTACGCCGTTCACACCAACATCGGCAACACGTGCGTCGGCTGCAAGATCAACGGCCGCATCACTCCGCTGGTAACCGAACTGAAAAACGGCGACGAGGTGGAGATCATCCGCTCCAAGGCTCAGGTGCCGCCACCGACTTGGGAGACCATTGCCGTCACGGGCAAGGCGCGCGCCGCCATCCGCCGCGCCACACGCGAGGCGACACGCAAGCAGTTTGCCTCACTCGGCCGTCAGGTCCTCGAAAGCGTGTTTTCGCGCGAAGGTCGTGAGCTTACCGATGCGTTGCTCGAGCAGGCGCTGCCCCGCTTGTCGCAGCCGACTGTGCCGGATCTGCTCGCCGCTGTCGGGCGTGCGGAGGTTCCATCGGCCGATGTGCTCAAGGCCTGCTTCCCCGATTATCGCGAGGAGCGGGCGGCTAGGCAGACGTCAGCGCAACGGCAGGAAGGTGGCTGGTTCTCGTTTGCCGCCCAAGCGGGCATCAAGTTTCATGGCGATTCCGATTCGATCCGCGCCCATGGACTGCCGATTCGTACCGTCGCGGCTGATCTGCCGGTGCGCTTTGCACCCGATGGCGGCGCTGTGCCCGGCGATCGCATCGTCGGTATCGTCGAGCCGGACATCGGCATCACCATCTATCCGATCCAGTCGCCGGCGCTGATCGCCTTCGAGGACAAGCCCGATCGTTGGTTAGATGTGCGCTGGGACATTGATAGCGAGGATCCGATCCGCTTTCCGGCCCGCATCTCCATTCAGTCGTTCAACGAGCCCGGCTCGCTCGCTCGCATTGCCAAGGCGATCTCCGACGGCGACGGCAACATCGACAACATCGGAATGGCGCGACGCACGCCCGATTTCCACGAGATCGTCGTCGACCTTGAAGTTTGGGACATCAAGCATCTGACGCAGATCCTCAACGAGCTGCGCGTGCTGACGAATGTCAGCAAGGTCGAACGCGTCAACGGGTAAGCCATGATCATAGGTATCGGCTCCGACCTTATCGATATTCGCCGCGTCGAGAAGACGCTGGAACGCTTTGGCGAGCGTTTCGTCCGGCGGGTATTCACCGATGTCGAACGCGAGAGGTCCGATCGCCGGGCCAATCGCGCAGCGTCCTATGCCAAGCGGTTCGCGGCCAAGGAGGCCTGCTCCAAAGCGCTAGGTACAGGCATCCGTATGGGGGTCAACTGGCGCGAGATGGGGGTCGTCAACCTAGTGACAGGACAGCCGACCATGCGTCTCCAGGGCTCGGCGGCGGCGCGCCTTGCCGCATTGACCCCAAAAGGGCTTGTTCCGCGCATCGATGTCACCATCACCGACGACTATCCTCTGGCGCAGGCCTTCGTCGTAATCTCCGCTTGGCCAGCGGACTGGCCGGGAAGTGGTGCTTGATCCGCCACAATTCGGCTTGCTTTTCGGCTTTTCGTTGCGTCTCCGGTGCCGCTCCGATAAAAGGCGCCAAGGTCCGAGCTGCCGCGGATCGGTCGCTTTGGCCGACAGGGGTTCGGGATCAGACTCCGATTGAAGGGCGGCCACATGTCGGCGACCAAACAGAGCGCGGAATCCAAGGACGGCATCTGGGAGACGATCAAAGTGATCGTCGAAGCATTACTTCTCGCGCTCGTTGTGCGCACCTTTCTGTTCCAGCCTTTTTCGATCCCGTCAGGCTCGATGATGCACACGCTGCTCATTGGCGACTACCTGTTCGTTTCGAAATACTCCTACGGCTACAGCAAGTATTCCTTCCCCTTCGGCCTCGCGCCTTTTGAAGGTCGCATCTGGGCGAGCGCGCCCAAGGCCGGCGACATCGTCGTCTTCAAGCTGCCAGCCGACCATTCGACCGACTATATCAAGCGCGTCATCGGTCTGCCTGGCGACAAGGTTCAGATGAAGGGTGGCGTGCTCTATATCAACGACCAGCCGGTCAAGCGCGAACACACCGGGGAATTCGCCGAAAAGGGGCCTTTCGGTAATGACATCAAGGCGCAGGTCTGGCGCGAAACGCTGCCGAACGGAGTCTCCTATGACACGCTCGACATGGGTACGACAGCCGGTGACGATACCCGCGAATTCGAAGTGCCGCCGGGCCATTATTTCATGATGGGCGACAACCGCGACAACTCCGCTGACAGTCGCATCGACGGCTCCGGGGTGGGCTACGTGCCGTTCGATCATCTGGTTGGCAAGGCGCAGGTCATTTTCTTCTCCATCGACGAAAGTGCCAAGCCCTGGATGTTCTGGACGTGGCCGTGGACGGTCCGCGTCGACCGCATGCTTTCGATGCTGAACTGATCTATGAATAATCATCAGGCACAAATCCTGGAGGCGCTCGAAGGGCGCCTCCAGTATCGTTTCCAGGATCGCGCCGGTCTTTTACGCGCGCTCACCCACCGTAGCGCCGTACCAGGCGATCAAGTGGCGCATGAGAGCTATCAGCGCCACGAGTTCCTGGGTGACCGCGTGCTGGCGCTGGTGGTGGCAGAAATGCTGTTCACCACCTATCCGAGGGAAGAGGAGGGCGACCTCGCCCGACGCCTCAATCAGTTGGTTCGCCGCGAGACATGTGCCGAGGTGGCGACAGATCTCGATCTTGGCTCGGTGTTAAGGCTCGGCGCTGGCGAGCGTCAGTCGGGTGGTCGCCGCAAGGAGGCGATCCTTGGCGACGTAGCCGAAGCAGTTATCGCGGCGATCTACCTCGATGGTGGCTTCGACGCGGCAAAGGATTTTGTCTTGCGCAACTGGAAACCTCGCATGGAAAGCCTCTCGGGCTCCCTGCGCGATTCCAAGACGCTGCTGCAAGAGTGGGCGCAGGGGCGCGGGCAAGGGCTTCCCAACTATACGATCGTCGAGCGTTCCGGGCCCGATCACGCCCCGACGTTCCGCGTCATCGTTACCATCGACGGTGAGTCCGCCGGTGAAGGGCAGGGCAAGTCGAAGCGCGACGCCGAACAAGCCGCCGCCGCTGAGGCGCTGGTCACGCGGGCAGGGTGAGTGAAACAACAGCCTGCGACGCCATCTCGAAATATCCCGCCACAACCCCGTCCAGAGATTTGGGGAAGGGCGTGCGCTTCGACCTCTACCTATTCTCTACTTAAGCGGCACAACCCGCCGTAGATCCGCTATCCAGTTCGAAAGGAATGACATAATCTTGGCCACCCTTCCGCCTCCGGAGAGAGACGCGATGACCGACGAATCCGCCATATCCGCTGACATGCCCACCCGCGCCGGCTTCGTTGCGCTGATCGGCGTTCCCAACGCCGGCAAATCGACGCTGCTCAACTGTCTGGTCGGGGCCAAGGTGTCGATCGTCAGCCACAAGGTGCAGACGACGCGCGCCATCATGCGCGGCATTGCCATGCACGGTTCGTCGCAGGTGGTCTTTGTCGACACGCCAGGCATTTTCGCACCCAAGCGCCGGCTCGACCGGGCGATGGTGGACACCGCCTGGTCCGGGGCTGCCGACGCCGACGTGATCTGTCTGCTGGTCGACGCCAAACGCGGTTTGGTGGAGGAGGTAACGCAGGTCGTCGATAAGCTCGGTGAGCTCCGGCATCCCAAGGTGCTGATCCTCAACAAGATCGACACGGTGAAGCGTGACAGCCTTCTGGCGCTTGCCGCCGACCTCAATGCTCGCGTTGGCTTTGAAGCTACCTTCATGGTTTCGGCCCTGAACGGTTCCGGTACCGCCGACCTTCTTGCGCATCTGGCGTCGCATGTGCCGGAAGGGCCGTGGCTCTATCCGGAGGACCAGCTCTCCGACCTGCCAATGCGCATGCTGGCTGCCGAGATAACCCGCGAGAAGGTGTTCCTGCGCCTCCACGACGAGCTGCCCTATTCCTCGACCGTTGAGACCGATCAGTGGAAGGACCAGAAGGACGGTTCCGCGCGCATCGAACAGACCATCTTCGTCGAACGCGAAAGCCAGAAGAAGATTGTACTCGGCAAGGGCGGTGAGACCGTAAAGGCCATCTCGATGGCCGCCCGCAAAGAGCTGACGGATATCCTGGAACGGCCGGTCCACCTGTTCATCTACGTCAAGGTGCGTGAGAACTGGGCCGATGATCCCGAGCGCTATCGCGAGATGGGGCTGAATTTCCCCAGGCACTGACGGCGGAGAGCAGGGCGCGCTGGTCGGGCCCTCGCTCACGCACTCACCTCCCTGCCGTCTGTCACGTTTGCCTCCTGTCTTGTGCTTGTCTTTAGCGGGGCCAAAGCTGCCCTGGAGCTGTCCGTACGGACAGTAAATCAGGGCATATCCCGGAGTTCTAGGTATAAACAGCCTGAGGTCTTTGTTTGGTACTTAGTTGACATCGGTGTCACAACCTGATTTCTTCTTACAACTGACAGCGATGTCGGCTGAGGCTGGAGGAGGTCTGGTTGGTTACGCTCAAGGACGTTGCCCGCGAGGCGGGTGTTTCGCCCAAGACGGTGTCGCGCGTCGTCAACGACGATCCTGCCGTCAACAGGCAAACGCGCGAGGCCGTCGCCGCGATTATCAGCCGTATGCATTACGTGCCGGACCACGCAGCCCGCATGATGCGCATGTCCCATTCGTCCGTGGTCGGTCTGATGACGGACGCCGTTGCCACCACGCCATATTCGGTGGACATCATTCGCGGGACGCAATCGGGGTTGAGAGAGCAGTCACGCACCATGCTGATTGCCAACACGGACGGCGATCCGGCGCAGGAGCGGGAATACTGGCAGGTGTTCCGGGCTCACAAGGTCGCGGGCGTGGTTTACGCCACCATGTATCATCGCCCCGTAGACGTTGGCGCGCCCGATTTCGAGCGCGGCATCGTCCTTGCCAACTGCTATTCCGCGCGGCGTAGCCATTCCTGTGTCGTCCCCGACGATGAAGGGGGCGGATACACGCAGGCCCGCCATCTGATCGAACTTGGCCATCGACGCATTGGTATTGTGTCGCTCAGCCCAGTCTTGCGCGCCACTGTTCTGCGGGGGGCCGGTTACCGCACCGCCTTTGCCGAAGGCGGTCTCGTCTACGATCCCTCGCTGGAGATTCCTGGATTTTTCACCCGGCCGGACGGTGGGGAGGATCTTGTCGCCTATGATGCGGCGCTCAACCTTCTGCGGCGTGCCGGCCGTCCGACCGCCATTATCTGCGGCAACGATCAGATCGCGGTGCAGGTTTACGCCGCGGCGGCCATGCTCGGCTTGTCGGTTCCCGAAGACGTCTCGGTGATGGGATTTGACGACATGACCGTCATCACCCGGACGCTGAAGCCGATGCTGACCTCGGTGGCGCTGCCATATTTCGAGATCGGCCGCACTGCCGTCGACATTCTCAGCAGGATCAATGGCGAAACCGAGGGAGTGGTTGTGCCACAGGTATTGGTGCCCTGTCCGCTGGTCGTTCGCCAGTCCTGCCGGCAGTTGGTTTAGCACTTTGCCGGGTCACGGGGTGGGCTGATTGGACTGACGGGCGGCCTCGACGATGCTGTCATGAAAAATCGTCTGTGCCGCTGCGACAGCCTCGCGCACGTCGGCCGTTGCCTTTGCCAAGGCTTCCGGATCGGGTGGGTTCGCGGCGGCTAGATCGAACATGCGCCCACGTGCTGCACGCAGCTTTGCGACTGCGTTTCTCAGTTCCCCGGCGTGGCCGATGAGCTCTTTGCGCACCAGACGGCCAAACTCCGGTTCGAACTGCCGTGTTGAAAGTTCGGCGAAGATGGTCCGTCCGACTCGATCGCCGGCGAGGCGGCTTACAGCGTAGACATTGCCGAGCAGCGACAGACAGAGCAGTCCGCTGACCAACAACAGAAGACGGCGAGTGGTCATGGCAGCTTTCCTTGGCTGTAGTCGTCACCAGTGATGATGGCAGCAAGGTCAAGGTCCTCGGCACGCCCAAAACCATTGTCGTAACCGGCCTTGAAACCGACAGAAGCAACCAGCAGGACGGCCAAGGCGCCGGCTGGAATAAGCGGCTGCCAACCACCCCACAGCCTTCGCCCGGCATGAGGTACTCGAGTTGCTGACATGACCCGTCCGACCAGGGCCGTGTCGAGCGTGGCCGTGGTCGCCGCGTGGACCGCGGTGTCAGCCGCGATCACATCATCGAGGAGCGCGCGGCTCTCCGCGTCGATGGCGAGCAGGCGCCTGGCCGCTTCGGCCTCCGCGATCGGCCAGCGGGTGAGATCTCCACCCCGGACCAGCAGTTTGTTCTCGAATTCAATCCGATCCATCGGTCGGTTCCTTCATTGCGACTCTGATGCTGCGCCGAGCACGGGCAATCAACTGTTCCGCCGCGGCACGCGATATACCGAGGAGTTCGGCTATATCCTCGGCCGAGCGCTCGCCCACCGTAGCCAGCATCAAAGCCATTCTCTGGCGCGGCGGCAGGGCGGCGATGACGGCGGAGACGTATCTGAGCGTCTCGACACCGGCGATGGTCCGCTCGGCTCCGATATCGGCCGACGGTAGGTCTTCTGCATCGTCGATAGGGCTCCATGGCCATCGAAACCGCTGTCGACGGATATCAATGCAGCGGTTGACGACGATGCGATAAAGCCAAGTGGACAGGGCCGCCTTCTCGGGATCGAAACGACCGGCGTGTCGCCAAAGCCGGATCAAGGCTTCCTGCACAGCGTCATCGGCTTCGCCGGCATCAAGGAACTGGCCGGCGATCGACCTCAGTTTCGGGCCATGGCGATCGATGACGCAGCGGAAGGCCCGCTCGTCTCCGGCCGCCACGGCCCGTACCAGTTCGGCGTCGGACTGCTCCAAGCCTTTCCCTCCAGGCTATTGCGCCATCAGCGCATGGCGCGCGCCGCCTCTATTCCAGCTTGGAACTCCTCTTTGGAAACCAGGCCGTCGCCGTCCTTGTCCACCCGGGCCGCACCGGCGCCCGGAGCACTCATGAACTCGTCCCGTGTCAGTTTGCCGTTGCCGTCGGTGTCGAGGGCTTCGAATCTGATCGCCATCGCGCCCTCCATAGCTTCAGTCTTGCGGAACATCCGGTTACCCGCCTCGGCCTGTTCGGCTGCCGTGATGAAGCCGTCATGGTTGATATCTAGCCGCTCGAACCGCTGGGCGCGGGCCTGACGCAGCTCAGCCGCATCAAGCTTGCCATCGCCGTTGGCGTCGAGGCGCGAAAAGGCAATATCGGCGAGGCGATCGCCAGCGAGGGCTGGCACCGAAAAGGCTGCGAGCCCGCTGGCGACGAGAAGTCTGATCAGTGGAACCATAGTCAACACTCCGCTTGGTTGGCGTCGGTCCTGTTACGTCGGCGCGTGCTGCGGCTGACGTTGCCTGCAAAGAAATCTGCGCCACCGAAGAAAAATAGATCTGAGCAGCGTCAGTCACCCTGCAAGGGCAACGTAACAGCGGCATCTCCGAAGTCTGGCATTCCAGTTCGTTCGGACATCTTGAGCAATGGAGACAATGCCCCATGCATCGCGCGCTAATGCCTATCGCCGCCGGCATCGCCTGCGTTCTGTTCGCCACAGCTGCCGACGCCCAAACCTCGGTTACGTCGGCCGCCCTCAACCTGCGGACTGGACCGGCCACGGGCTATCCGGCCATAGCGACCATTCCAGCACGGCAGGTGGTCAGCGTCTATGGTTGCACCGCCGGCCCGAGCTGGTGCGACATAGGCTGGGCTGGCTATCGGGGGTGGCTGGCCGCCGCCTATCTCGGGCCGGTGGCTGCCTATCCGGTGGTGGTCTATGACCCGGTTGTCTACCACAATGCCTATTATGCCGGTCAGCCCTATTACGGCGTCGGTCCCGGATTGACGCCGCGTATGGAGGCCCGTCGCGACGCGCGGATCGATTACCGTGTCCACCGGAGAATGGACCGACGCTGGGATCGTTGGGGTGCGGATTGAGCCATTGGCGACAAGAAGGCGGTAGGGCAGTGCCCTCCGCCTAATACTGTTTATCCATAATGAACAATATGGTTGCGAGTCCTTGGCTTGTGTCACGCTGGGAGGGCTTCTAGATTCAGGTCGAGTACGGCCGTATCAGATGTGGCCGAAGACGAGGCGGCCGGTCATGGCAACATGATCCGGTAAAAGTCCTCCGAAAGGATAGTTCGATCATGGCCGATCTCGGTCGCCACTTCGCCGATCTTCCAACGACACCGCGCATGCCGGCGCTGTTCGTCGGTCACGGCAGCCCGATGAATGCCATCGAGGATACGCCCTACAGTCGCGGGTGGCGTGAACTCGGCGCTCGCCTGCCTGTACCCAAGGCAATCCTCGTCGTTTCGGCTCATTGGATGACACGCGGCGTCACGCTGGTTCACGTCAGGGATCATCCCGTTACCATTCACGATTTCGGCGGCTTTCCGGATGAGCTGTTCGCCCAGCGCTATCCGGCACCGGGCGCACCCGGCTATGCCGAGGCGACCATCGATCTCGTGAAAAACCATCATATCGAGCCCGATGAGCGTTGGGGCCTCGACCACGGCGCTTGGTCTGTGCTGATCCATATGTTCCCGAAAGCCGATATCCCCGTGTTTCAGCTGTCGGTCGACCTCAGTCGGTCGCCTGAAGAGCATTTTGCGCTGGCCGAGGAACTAAAAGCCCTGCGCGAGCGGGGCGTGATGATCATCGGTTCGGGCAATCTCGTCCATAACCTTCGCGCGGTTGCCTGGGGTGGCGGACCGGCTTACGACTGGGCTGAAGAATTCGACGCGCGAATGGCCGAGGCGATCGAGAAGGGCGACTACAAGTCGGTCGTCGATGCGCCAAAGCTTGGTCGCATCGCACAACTATCGCATCCGACGTTCGAGCATTTCTTTCCGGCTCTTTACCCGTTGGCCGTCGCCGACAAGGCCGATGAACTCAGCTTCTTCAACGAGGGCATCGATCTCGGCTCGATCTCCATGCGCTCTTTCATGCTGGCTTGACGCAGCAGCCCGCGACGAATGAGGATAGGTCATGCAGGAGGGAAGGGCATGACCGACGGCCTATTGCGCATTGCTCTGGCACAAGTGTCAGCCGGCGGTGACATTGAGGCTATCATTGGCCGGGCGGCAGGCGAGGGCGCCGACATCGTCGTCTTCCCTGAAATGTATTCCAACGGCTACACACCCTTCGATCCTGCGAGCCAAGCCGACCGAGCTGCTTGGATCGACGCTGCCAAGCCGCTCGATAGCGGTTTCGTCGATCGGTTCCGCTCCGCTGCCCACCGGCACGGTGTTGCCGTCGTGGCAACATTGCTCGAGCGCGCTACGCCTAAGCCATTCAACGCGGCTTTGTTGATTGATGCCGTGGGCGACATCGTTCTCCACCAGCGCAAGCGCCACATCTGTTTTTTTGGCGCACCGGAGGAGGCCTGCGCCGCCGGCGACCGTTCGGCAGTGGTTCGTCTCTCAACAAAGGCTGGCAAGGTCTCTGTCGGCATCATGATCTGCATGGACCGCGAATACTCCGATGTAGCGGATGATCTCGTCCGACAGGGCGCCGAGGTAGTCCTCGTTCCCAACAGCTGCCTGCTTCATGACGAGCCCGAAATCGGCGACGTGCGGCTGTGCGGCATACGTGCCACGGCCTTCGAAACCGTCATGGCAATCGCTGTCGCCAATTACCCGATACCCAAGGATGACGGGCATTCCGTTATCGTTGGTCCCCTCGGCCGGATCGTCGCCATGGGCGGCGCGGCGCCAGACCTCATCGTTGGCGACATCGACCTTGAAGCACTGCGGCGTCTCCAGAAAAGCGAATGGTTCCGGCGAGCTGCTCCTTATCGCTGAACCCATGGGGGCAAGGAAATTGGGGCGCTTTGCCAGAGAGGGCATTCAAACCTCCAAAAGCGCCACGCCGGACGATTTCAGAGGGAGTAGCAGCTCGTCCGCAAGGCCCGATACCGTCACGAGAGTGCCAACATCCGTAAGCGGCATGATCTGGTAGGGCGATGCCGCTCCCAACTTGTCAGGCGTCGCCAGAACAATCGTTTCCGCCGATTGTCGGGCGATGAGGCGCTTGATCGCCGCCTCTTCCCGGTCGCCTGTCGTGATACCTGTGTCCGGATGCACGCCGGTTGCCCCCATGAAGAACAGGTCGGCGCGAATCCGAGAGATTGCTTCCGCGCTCGTCGTCCCGACGGCGACGATGGAATGCTTGAAAAGCCGCCCACCGATGAGTTCGACCTCTACAGAGGGATGGCGGACGAGTTCCACCGCGATGCTCGGGCTGTGGGTTACGATAATCGCCTTGAGATCGCAGGGAAGGTGACGGGCCAGTTGCACGTTCGTGGTGCCGCCGTCGACAAAAACGATCTGGCCGGGCTGGATCATTTGGGCTGCGGCTTGTCCGAGCTTGGCTTTCACGGATGATCCGAGCTGCTCGCGAGAGCCGAAATCAGCGATAGCCGGGGAGGCGGGCAGAGCTCCACCGTGCACCCTTTGCAACAGACCTTCGCCGGCAAGTTCTCGCAAATCACGACGAATTGTGTCCTCGGAGAGGCCGAGTTTTTGGCTGAATTCCTTCGCCACGAGACGGCCTTCTTGTCTCAAAACCTGCTGAATCAATGCCTTACGTTCGGATGTGAGCATATCGGCCTCATTTGCACGAAATTTCTTGACATTGCACGATATTGCACGAAAACTAAGTGCATATCCAGAGCAGGATATGGGCATCAAAGGCTGAGGTTATCATCTTGAGCATTGCCGATCGGGTTCGTGTGGAGAATGTCACAGTTCTCTCCAATGACTGGTACGTCCTGAAGAAGACGACGTTTTCCTTCCAGCGCAGCGATGGAAGCTGGCAGCGCCAGTCGCGTGAGACCTACGATCGGGGAAACGGTGCGACCATCCTTCTTTACGATCCGAAGCGTCGTACGGTGATCCTCACCCGCCAGTTTCGCTACCCGGCCTTTGTCAACGGACATGATGATCTGTTGATCGAAGCGTCGGCAGGGCTCCTTGACGATGCCGAGCCAGAGACCCGCATTCGCGCTGAGACGGAAGAGGAAACGGGCTTTCGCGTGCGCCATGTGCGTCAGGTCTTCGATGCTTTCATGAGTCCAGGTTCGGTAACGGAGAGACTGCATTTCTTCGTGGGCGAATACGAGCCCGGTGACAGGGCGTCGTCTGGCGGGGGCAACGCAGCCGAGGGCGAGGACATCGCCGTTCTGGAAATTGGAATTGACGAGGCCCTGGCAATGATCGGTTCGGGTGTGATCCGCGATGGCAAAACCATCATGCTGCTGCAGCACGCAGCTCTCAATATTTTCTCCGACCAGCGCTGAAGAGGGATGGTGCGTCATGCTGATACTGATCGCCGGTCCATATAGATCCGGAACCGGTGACGATCCTCAGAGAATGGCGGATAATCTACGCCGCCTCGAGGAAGCCTCCTGGCCGCTTTTCAGGGCCGGACACATACCGGTCATCGGTGAATGGATCGCACTTCCTGTCTGGCGTTCGGCTGGCGGAACAGAGCTCGGTGACGAACTCTACGACCAGATTTTCTATCCGACGGCCGATCGTCTTCTACAGCGCTGTGACGCGGTCCTCCGGCTTCCAGGAGACTCCAAAGGGGCCGATAATGACGTTCGCTTGGCAAAAGAGCGAGGATTGCCTGTCTATCATCGGCTCCAGGACGTGCCGGGGATGGAGGGGGACCAGGCTGGGCTTTAGGCCCGGCTCCCAGATCCATGATTCGCATAATAGATATTATGGAACCTAATTACGCAGGCAAAAGCAGGCTGGCGGGGTCAATTGGCCAGCGCTGCTTCACTCTGTAGGCTCGGAGCAAGGCGCGCCATCACTACGACATCACGATACTCATTGCCGAAACGCGCTGCCGCTCGCATCACGCCCTCGCGGACAAATCCACGCGTCTCATAGAGCGCTATCGCCCGACGATTGTCGGAAAAAACCGTGAGTTCGATCCGTTGGAAATCCAGTCGCTCGGCAGCGGCAACGGTCATATCGAGCAAAGCCTTGCCGATGCCTTTGCCGCGAAACTCAGGCAGCAACCCTATGCCTAACGTGCCGACATGAGCCTCGATTTCGAAGGAATGGCGGCAGACGTCGCACCAGCCGATCAATTCGCCATCGACGACGGCCCCCAGATGGGGATTTCCGGCAGCGAGACTCTCACGAAGGAAATCCACGGTCCTGTCCATCGATGGCGCATCGAGAAAGCGCAAATAGCGACGTTCGCGCGCCACAACGCCGACCAGCCGGTTGAAATCAACGGCGTCGTCGATCGATATGGAGCGAACGAGGATATCTCCGCCAGCCATGGCTAACTCATATAAATAAGCTATTTCAATAGATTATTCGGGTTTCCTGAGTTATGCAAGGACAGAACAGCATTTGCGGAGAAACACATGGCACACACCACCCGGCCCCTCGTTTTGATCTGTGCCGTTGCTCTGATTGTACAGGCGGGCGTCCTTTACGCCATGGGGCAGCCGCCGATCTGCGCTTGTGGAACGGTACGGCTTTGGGTCGGTGCCGTGCTCAGCCCGGAAAACTCGCAGCAACTCACCGATTGGTACACGCCATCGCACGTCATCCATGGCATGCTGTTCTTCGCACTAGGCCGCCTGCTTTTCCGCGGCCGGTGGTCGCCGGTCCTGGCCGTCGCCCTCGCGCTCGGCATCGAGATTGCCTGGGAACTCATCGAGAATTCTCCGCCGGTAATCGCCCGCTATCGCGAGCAGGCCCTGGCGCAAGGCTATTCCGGCGACAGCGTTCTGAACTCCCTCTGCGATACCCTCGCCATGCTGGCCGGTTTCTGTTTGGCTGCCCGACTGCCGGTTCGCGCCAGCATAGCCTTGGCGCTTGCTGCCGAACTGTTCACCGGCCTGATGATCCGGGACAACCTGACGCTCAACGTCATCCAACTGATCGTCCCAAGCAAAAACATCTCCGCCTGGCAAGCCGAAGGCGGTCTCTATGGCGCATCCACGAAACAATGACCCCTTCCTGCCTCATAGCGCGCCGGGAAACACGTCTGACAGGACGGCCAAGGCTTCGTCCCAACGATGGATACGCGGATAGCCACTCACAAGCGCGTTGTGAGGCGACGAGAAGACGATGCCCTGCCCAGCGAACCGCTTGAAGTGCCGGGCATTGTCATCGATCAGGCAATCGGCGGATATGATGCTTTTATCGCCGCAGAAAACGATATTGAGCGGCTCGACGAACGGAAAATGCCGCCGCAGCCAAAGGAACTTCGGGCCGAGTGAATTGGGAAACTCCATGGCGGCGGAGGTAACGAACAGCTCGTAGCGGGCTGCGATTTCCGACAGCGCTGCTTGGCTCCCCTCGATCACTGGCAGATTTGCGAAGAAGGCGCCGTCGTGCATGGCGGTCCTGAGTGCCTCGGCCGTATCCAGTTCGAGGACATCGAAGATCTGCCGACCATGAAGGGCTTCGGTGCTCCATCGTGCTCCATGACGATGGCGCAGCCAGTTCAGCATGGCGCCATAAGTGTCGGCGATGACTTCGTCCATGTCGACGGCAACGCGGATACGTTTCACGGTCCTCTCTCCCAAGGCAACTTCAGAGATGAATCGAATCAAACTATGTCTGGTCGGCCCGGACATGCAAGTTCGGCTTAAAGTTTGGTCCGCGATGTTCTATTGAGCGGCCACAGGCGGCCGCCCCGCGGTCCCATTCGTCAAGGAGGCACCGATGGCCCTCGACCGCATTCTCGCCGAAGCCTTTATTCCTGAACTGCCCAACTACTACAAAGGCAAGGTGCGCGAGAATTACGATCTGCCGGACGGCAGTCGCATCATCATTGCCACGGACCGCATCAGTGCCTTCGATCGGGTGCTAGCGGCTATTCCCTTCAAGGGACAGGTGCTGACCCAGACCGCGCGCTTCTGGTTCGACGCGACCGCCGATATCTGCCCCAACCATGTCGTCGCTTATCCCGACCCCAACGTGGTGATCGGTCGCCGGCTCGACATTTTGCCGGTCGAAGTGATCGTGCGCGGCTATCTCGCAGGTACCACCAGCACGTCGGTCCTGACCAAATACCGGACCGGCGAGCGGAGAATGTATGGGCTGACGCTGCCTGATGGCCTCTACGATAATGAAAAGCTGCCCTCCCCGATCCTTACCCCGACCAGCAAAGCTTTCGACGGCGGTCACGACGAGCCGCTGAGCGGCGAGGAGATCCTGGCAAACAAGCTGCTGACGCCCGAGCAATGGGCCACGGTGTCGGACTACGCCCTGAAACTTTACGCGCGCGGTGCCGAGATCGCCGCGCAGCATGGACTCATTCTGGCTGACACCAAATATGAGTTTGGCCTGGATGGTGGCGGGACGATCGTGCTCGCGGACGAGATTCACACCCCCGATTCAAGCCGTTATTGGATCGCGGCCTCCTATGCCGATGATTTCGCGGCTGGTCGGCGTCCCAAGAGTTTCGACAAGGACTTCATACGCGCCTGGGTCGGGGCGCGTTGCGACCCCTACAAGGATCCCATTCCCCAGATTCCAGAAAGCATGATCGCCGAGACCTCGAAGGTTTATATCGACGCGTTCGAAGCGATTACCGCAGGGATTTTCACGCCGGATCTCGCGGGGACGACACCGCTCGAGCGGGTGCGGGCAAATCTCGCCCCCTATTTCGGCCGCTGACGCAACGGGCCGGCTTGCGAACGGTTGCAGGTCGGCAACGTCCTGTGAACCACTTCCGGTTTATGCTACTGGTAAAGCTGGCATAAACGGGTCATGAAGTCGTACTGACACTGGGGCTTGGGCAGAATCATGGGGCAGATCGCCGGCGGAGCCGTTCCGTTCGATGATAATCCGGGATTGAAGAACGCGCTCGACAAGCTAGAACGTTTGACGTCCGTGCTGCGCAAACCCGAGCCGCCGGACTGCCTGAACGCCAACAATCCCGTGCATGCCCTGCTGGCAACCACCGAGGCTGCCTTCGCTCCCGCACCGATGGAGCTCGAAGCGCCTGTTGCTGCCGGCCGAAGGCCGAAAGCGGCGATCGCCGTCGCGCCGACGCTTTTGTCGATGAAGCAAGCCTCGACCATGACGACGCTATCGGTGTCGTCCATCAAGCGCATGATGGCTGCCGGCACTTTTCCGAAGCCGGTTAGGCTTGGCGAAAGCCGCATCGCCTTTGTGGATGCCGAAATTCATGCCTGGGTGCGCGCCCGCATAGCCGAGCGCGGCTAATTCACGCCTCTCGGACCTCCTGAGACACTGCATTTGCGGTGTTGCGGACCAACTCGGCCAACGATTCGTAGCGCTCTGGCGTGATCTGATGCGCTTGGCCAACGGTCGCCACAGCGGCCACCACGCGATTGCGGCCATCGAACACCGGCGCGGCGATGCAGGACGTATCGTCAAAGGTCTCGCGATCATCGAGTGCCCAACCGCGCTCGCGCACGACGTCGAGCTCCCGCGCCATGGCATCCGGTGAGGCGATGGAGCGCGGTGTCGCCTTGATCCAGTCCAGATCCGCGAACAACCGCTTTCGGTCCACCTCATCGAGGAAAGCCAGGAGTGCCTTGCCTGTTGCCACTCGGTTCAGGGGGGAGCGCCGTCCCTCACTGCCCGCGCTACGAGCGCCGCCATTGGGACTGGCACTGGCGATAACCACCGCATCCCGCCCCTCGAAAGTGGCTATTTCGCAAGGAAGGCCGGACTGGCCGGCCAGCATTTCCAGATGCCTGAGCGACAGGCTGTCGATAGTGCGCTGCCGTATGCCGAGGATACCGAGTTCGCATATCTTCGTGCCTAACATAAAGCCGCCATCGACCCGAACTTGCAGGGCGCCAACGTCAGTCAGGGCTTTGAGCAGCTGATGGGTTGTGCTTTTGGGAAGATCAAGGGTCTTCTGAATGGCCGAAAAGGGCAATCTGCCGCGACGTCCAACCAAATCGAGAATCAGTATTGCTTTTCGCAGTGCCGGAACGGCAACCGCGCGACGCGACGTGGTTGCCTCTTTGCCATTTTCACGGACCATTGCCCGCCCTCATCGAATTGTCATCGGTGACAACTTTTACGACGCCCCGCAAAACCAGCCATCCGTGGCGACACGTGGATATGTACAAAAAATCGCATTCGTTGCAGTACAATGATCAGGGCATGCCGGAAATTCGCTTGCACCCATGAACGACTCCTTGCACAACCCCTTCACTCGGCGGGTCGTTTTATAGCTGACTTGCCTTATCCTCCCTGCGAGGAATTTTGCCTTTAAGGCGGAATCATCGGCCATTCCCCGGAGCTGTACATGCCAAGCCATCCCGACGCGTCCGGAGCGGCGCCGTTGCCGTCGCCCGGAAACTCGGAAAGGGCGTTGCTCGCGATGCTGCTGGTCTTCGCCTCGACGATCTTTTTTGCCGGCGGCGACGTCGGCGCTAAATTAATGAAGGAAACGGCGCCCGCCCAGTTGGCCACGTGGTTTCGCTATTTCATCTTCTTTCTCGTGGCGTTTCCCTGGGCGATGTCCTCTAGCGGACTCAAGGCCTTCCGCCCGGCGAGCTATCGGCTGCAGATCGGACGCGGCCTTGCGGCTGTGGCCTCAACCAGCTTCTTCATCCTCGGCCTAGCCTACCTCGATGTTCCCTCCAACACGGCAATCCACTTCATCTCGCCGATCATCGTCATGGTGCTTTCGATTTTCGTGCTGGGAGAAATGGTGGGAATCCGTCGCTGGCTCGCGGCAGCGGTCGGATTTGCCGGCGTACTGCTGATCGTTCGCCCCGGTACCGACGGGTTCCAGCTCGCGGCTCTTTTGCCGCTGGGATCGGCGACGGCCTGGGCGCTGGGAGCGCTGTTTACACGTCTGATGAAGAACGAGCCGACAGAGGTTACCTTCATGTGGACGGGAATCGTCGGCTTAAGCGTGTCGACACTGCTGGTACTGCCGGTGTTCCACGTTCCAACCGGCCGCGAGCTCGTCTATGGCATTGGTGGCTCGTTGAGCTTCACGCTGGCGCACATGTTGTTCATCTCGGGCCTGAAACTGGCGCCATTGTCGCTGCTGGCGCCCATTACCTACGTGCAGTTGGTATCGGCCGGGATTCTGTCCTATCTGTTCTTCGGAGATTTCCCGAGCTATTATACGCTAATAGGGTCGGCAATGATTGCTGGCTCAGGCCTCTATTCGGCCCACCGCGAGCGGATCCGGCGGATAACACCCGCCATGCCGGCGCCCCCCGTGCAGTAACGGTTGGCGCCGTCATCTCGGACGGAACCACAAGCCGCAATTTTCGTTTGTTGTAGGCGGCGCTGGCGGACTTTTGTTCTCCGGTGCTTTTAGAGTCTGTCGAGCGATAGGAGAACACCCCATGAAGAGATCTTCCATCATTTGGATCGTTATCGCCGTCATCGTCGTGATTGGCGCAATCGTCTACTTCTCGGGCAATAAGAAAGTCACGCCGCCGCCGCCGCCCGCGACATCGTCGGCACCCGCCGCCCCATCCACGCCTGCGCCTGCCAAACCCGCGCCGGCTGCTCCTGCGACGCCGGCTCCTGCAACGCCTTCAACTCCGGCTGCTCCGGCAACGCCGCCTGCGACGGCCCCGTAAGGCATCGGGCTTCCGCACTTCGGTTGGCAACTCTTGTCCGGCCCGGGTGATGTTGCTTCAAAAAAACGATCGGCGCCTCTCATGGGCGCCGATTTTGTATTTTGAAGGATAGCAGCTCAGAGCTTTAGGTCGAACACGGCGGTACGCGGAGTACCCCCCGTCCCTTCCCAGGCTTCGATCATCGCTTGCATGCGCATGGCGAATTCCTGGCTGTCCTGAACGACCGCTGTATTGGCAGGCGAGTCGGAGGTTTGATCCTCAGTCTTGCTCTCATCCGAAACGAATACCTCAAAGCCGGATACCTGGTCGAGCGAACTGGCCTTGATGGTATTGGCCTTGGTCAGCGCATTGGCTGACGCCGATCCACTACCCTGCCCTGAAGACTTGTCAGTCGACGTATCGACGGCGTTTTTATCTGTCTTCTCAGCGACCTTAACGGCCTTCTCGGCACTCAAATCGGTTGTCGTCGACTGTTTCTGCTCGGTCGGCGTTTTCGGCACCGGCGAGGTCACACCGGTGAGTACCGGTTTTACACTCCCGATATCCATGATCTATCCTTTCGAGCCGGATAGTGAATGATCCGGATCATCAAAGGAAGTGTACGCCCGGGGACCTGAAAGGAGCGTTTTTGCCATCGTTAAATTTTTAACGATGTACACGATCGTCGGGGCGTTTGTTGGTGAGCGGCCGCCTCTGCCCCGAGACGGCGCGACTAAAGCAGATGAGGTATTAACAGCTCCTCAATGCCTAGCAAAAACAACACCTTTCACGGCGCAGGATGAATAAACGGCCAGGGTGAGGCCTCGCTATCGCGCGGCACCGCGACGTGGATCAACACCGTTTCATTGGCCTCCAGAGCCAGCGGAAGCACAGCGGCCAAGTCTGATTGCGAGATGACAGAATACGCCTTGATGCCGAAGGCCTCGGCTAGTTTCGAGAAGTCGGGGTTGCGGAGTTCGGAGGCGATGAAGCGCCCTTCGAAGCGGGTTCGCTGATCGCGGCGGACATTGCCGTAGGCACCGTTGTCGAACACCACGACGACGACGCCGATGCCTTCCTGCGCCGCGGTCGCCAGCTCCTGCACGCCGAACATGAAGCCGCCGTCGCCACAGACAGCCACCACTTTGCTGTCGGGATTGGCGACCTTGACACCGAGCGCCGTCGGAAAGCCATAGCCAAGCGTCCCTTGGTAGCCTTCACTGACGTAGGTGCGCGGCTGCCGAGCGTCCCACGCGAAATAGGAGGCAAAGCCAACCTGACAAAGCTCGGTCAGGAAGAAGCCATCGTCCGGCAGCGCCGCTCGAATCGTCCGGAGATAATCGACTTCAGGCTGTACCTTGACGATCTCGGATTCCACGGCCGCCTTGGCGGCAGCGATCTCCTCATCAATGGCGGCGCCATCGCGCTTGGATACCGCTATAGGCGACTTGCCGATTGCCTCGATCAGCGCGCGAACGCCAGCCTTCGCATCAGCGACCACCGGCACGTCCGCCTTCAGACGCACCATTTCCTCAGGATCGACATCGATGCGGACAAGCTTACGCCCACCGGGAAGACGTTCGTGGTAGGTCATCATGCCGGCCCAGCGCATGGTCGGCAGCTCCAGCCGCGTGCCGATGCCGATTACCACGTCGGTTTCCTGATAAAGGCGGTGGGCGACAGCTGACGACAGGCCGAGCGGCTCGCTCTCGGCGAGAATGCCGCGGCCGCCGCGCAACGCCGTCACCGGCGCGTTGAGCAGGGTGGCAAGCGCCCTCACCTCTTCCGCCGCGTGCTGGGCGCCGCTGCCGGTCATGATCATCGGCCGACGAGCCGTCGCGAGAAGCTGTGCCGCCGCTTCGATTGCCGCCGCGTCAGGCTCTGGCGATGAAGGAATGGCAGCGGCGTCAAGAGGGGCGACCACCGATGTCTCCGCCATGCTGTCCCACGCCATTTCAAGCGCGACCGGTCCCGGCCGACCGGCCAGCATCTGCCGAAACGCCTCGTTGACGAGCGCAGGCGCATCTTCGACCCGCTCTATGCGGGCCGACCATTTGGTCATCCGCCGAAGGAGTCCGAGTTGGTCGGGGATTTCGTGCAGGTGGCCGCGCCCCCTCCCCTCGAAGGTCGAGGGAATGTTGCCGGTGATCAGCAGTACCGGCGCGCAACAGCCGAGCGCAGTGATGAGCGCCGCCCCCGCGTTGAGCACGCCAGGCCCCGGAACCACCGAAAATATGCCGGGCCTGCCAGTGGAGCGGGCATAGCCGAATGCCATGTAGCCCGACGCCTGTTCGTGGCGGGCGCTGTAAGTGCGGATACGATCCGCCGATAATGCCAGCGCATCGAACAGCGGGTAGGTCTGCGCGCCCGGCAGGCCGAATACGGTGTCGACGCCATTGGCAATAAGCGCGTCAACAATCGCGCGACCGCCGGAGACGGCGTCACGGACTTGCAGCATGATGTCCTCCCAAAGGATCGGTCAGGTCAGTCGACCGGATATCCCACAGCCTTGAGTGCCGACACGAAAGCGGGAATGTCACGGACATGAAGACCCGCAACATTGATACGACCCGAGCCGGCCATGTAGACGGCGTGGTCCTTGCGCAGCGACAGAACCTGTTCAGGGCTTAGCGCCAGCGTCGAGAACATACCGGTCTGCGTCTCATGCGCCTTCAACCCCGGGCCGGCGGCAGCCAGAGCCGCTCGCACGCCGCGGACACGGGCACCCATGCGATCGATTTCCTCGCGCCAGACGCGCGTCAGCTCGGCATCCTCAAGGATGGTACGAACGATGGCCGCGCCATGGTCCGGCGGCATCGACCAGGACACCCGGCTGAAGGCCGCCAAATTGGACATCACCACCGACGCGGCCTTCTCATTGCGCGCCTTGACGTAGAGAGCGCCGACGCGCTCGCGGTAAAGACCGAAATTCTTGTCGCAGGAATAGGCGACCATGACTTCGTCGAGGTTATCCGTCAGCAGGCGTACGCCATAGGCGTCACCCTCAAGGCCCTTGCCAAGACCGTGATAGGCAAAATCGATCAGCGGCACGACACCGGTTTCCTGCAACGCCTTCAGGACCGTCTGCCAGTCACCCGGCTCCAGTTCGCCACCGGTCGGGTTGTGGCAGCAGCCATGCAGCAACACGACATCGCCCGCTGACGCCCCCTCGATCGCCGCGACCAGCGAAGCAACGTTCACCTTCTGCGTCTTCACATCAAAATAAGGATGCGGCACTGCCTTGAGGCGGGTGGCGTTGAGGATCTGCAGATGGTTCGGCCAAGTGGGCGCACCGTAGAGGATCTTCGCGTCGGGGCGCGCCAGCGCAACAAGATCGGCGGCAAGCCGTACAGCACCGGTACCGCCGGGCGTCTGAATGCCGGCGACACGGGCGCCCGGATCCTTGCCGAAGACGATCGGCTTCAGAAGGTCGGTGTAGGCGGGGTCGCCTTCCGGTCCGAGATAAGCCTTGGTGGTCCGTGTTTCGAGCAGCATCTTCTCGGCTGCCTTTACCGCGGCCATGATTGGCGTGACGCCACTGTCGTCGCGATAGACGCCGACGCCGAGGTCGAGCTTCTGGGAGCGAGGGTCGGCGCGGTAGAGTCCGATGAGGGCAAGAAGGGCATCGGCAGGCTGTTCGGGCAAGGTATCAAACATTTGGAGCGCTTCCGGGTGGCGGTGAATAACCTCACCTTAATGGGCTTCTGCGGAAATTTCTCTGCAATTTCCGGAATGGCAATTGCCCGCAGTGAAGATTTTCAGCATGATGCGGCCCGCTTGCGCATGTTTCTTGCGTGGTTGTTTTTTCGGAGTTGCGCGCCTTGGAAGAACTGGATGTCTTCGACTTACGCCTTCTCGCCGCCATCCAGGCCAAGGGGGATATGACCCAGGCGGAGTTGTCTGAGATAGTTCATCTCTCGCCCACCCAATGCGCCCGTCGCCTGCAACGCCTCCGGGCCGATGGTTACGTCCGCGATATCGTCGCCATCCTCGATCCCGAGCGTCTTGGCATCAATATTATCGCCCACACGCTGGTCGGCCTGCGCAACCACGACGATGAGACGGGCAAAGCTTTCCGAGCTTTTGTCGACACGGCCGACGAGGTGGTGGAGTGTTGGTCACAGACCGGCGACGCTGACTATCTTCTGAAAGTCATGGTCAGGGATCTCGGAGAACTTGCCAGTTTGATCGAGCGGCTGATCACTGCCGTCGGGGGATTCGCTTCGCTCCGCTCCTTCGTGGCGCTGAAGGCCATCAAGCGGACAACGGCGGTGCCGATCCGGGTGTAACGGGTACCACAGGTCCTCTTCTACGTCGAAGAGACGAGAAGGACGTGTGAGCAGCCTTTCGCCGGCACCAAAAGAATTGCCGCATTCCACCGATCAGTTCCGTTTTTCTTTGAAATCACCGACCATCGTGAGAACGGCTGTCATGTCAGGCTCGCTGACATAGGAGGCCGAACGCCGCCCCATGTTCCATTGCGAGCGCCACCGTTCCGACTCGCCTTCGCAAAATTTCATCGGTACTTTCGTTTTTTATTCATTTGCTTTCGTAATTTTGCTAGCGTCGCCTTCACGTGAAAGCTAGCCGTTGGAAGCGGCGGTGACCCGGAGAGTGGCGATGGCGGACGTGGATATCCTGGTCATCGGTGGCGGCATCAACGGCTGTGGCATCGCCCGCGATGCAGTGGGGCGCGGTTACTCGGTGCTATTGGCCGAGATGGGGGATCTTGCATCCGGTACGTCCTCTGCGTCGACGAAGCTTATTCACGGCGGCCTCCGCTACCTTGAGCACTACGAGTTCCGTCTCGTCCGTGAGGCTCTGACGGAACGGGAAATCCTCTGGGCCATGGCGCCGCATATTATCTGGCCGCTGCGCTTCGTCCTGCCGCATCATGCCGGCCTCAGGCCCGCGTGGTTGCTGCGGCTCGGCCTTTTTCTTTACGATCACCTCGGCGGCCGGAAGAGGCTGCCGGCCACCCGGGCGCTTGATCTTCGCGTCGACGCCGCGGGAAGAGCACTGAAGACCGGCTATCGCAAAGGGTTCGAATATTCCGACTGCTGGGTGCAGGATGCTCGCCTCGTGGCACTCAATGCCATCGACGCCGCTGCTCGTGGCACCACCATTGTCACTCGCACTCGCGTGACGAGAGCCGTCCGCGTCGGCGACCACTGGGCTGTGACACTCACCGACACGGAAACCGGCGCCGTTCGCACCGTCACCGCTCGTCTCGTCGTCAACGCCGCCGGACCGTGGATCGATGAAGTGCTGCGCTCCGCCGCCGATATGCCGGAGGCGCATAATGTTCGTCTCGTGCAGGGCTCGCACATCATCGTTCCGAAACTCTATGACCATGACCGCGCCTACATCTTCCAAAACGCGGACGGCCGCATCGTCTTCGCCATTCCTTACGAGCGCGATTTCACTCTGATTGGCACCACGGACCGCGATTATTCCGGCGATCCGGCGGACGTCCGGATCACCGGCGAGGAGACGACCTATCTCGCGGCATCCGCCTCGGAGTATTTCGAAAAGCAGATTACCGTCTCCGACGTCGTCTGGACCTATTCCGGCATTCGTCCGCTCTACAACGACGGGGCTTCGAAGGCGCAGGAGGCGACGCGCGATTACGTGCTGAAGCTTGCAGGCGAAAAAGCCGAGCCGAAGATGCTCAACGTGTTTGGTGGCAAAATCACCACCTATCGCCGTCTTGCTGAGAGCGCGCTGGAGCTCATCGAACAAACGATCGGCGCACGAGGCGCGCCTTGGACCAAGGGTGCGATACTGCCTGGCGGAGATATTCCTGCCGGAGGCCTCGAGGCTTACCAGACGCGTCTTGTCGCGGCTCGTCCTGGCATCGATCCGGGGCTGATCGGACGGTTGGCCCATACCTATGGCACCCGGACGGAAGCAATTCTTGCTGGCGCCACCATTACCGCCGACCTCGGACGCGACTTTGGCGCTGGCCTGACGGAAGCCGAGGTGCGCTATCTGGTTAAAGAGGAATGGGCGAAAAACGCCGACGACATACTGTGGAGACGCACCAAGCTGGGGCTCCGCGTGCCGAAAGAGGCAGTTGCCGACATAGATGTCTTCATCGCCGGCCTGCGCTGAGCCAGTGGAGGCTTTGGAACGGCGCTTGCGCTGCCCTAGCGAACAACTAAAACTCAAGCAAAACCAAGGGACGGGAGGAGACCGACCATGGCCGAATTTGTACTCGCGATCGATCAGGGTACCACGTCGACGCGGGCCATCGTTTTCGACGAGGAGTATCGCGTCAAAGGCGTGGGAAAACAGGAGTTTCCTCAGCATTTTCCGGATTCCGGTTGGGTTGAGCATGAGCCGGAGGATATCTGGCATACCACGCTGGAGACCATGCAATACGCCCTCGCCCGCGCCGCCGTGTCGCCACAGGACATCGCGGCCATCGGGATTACCAATCAGCGCGAGACGACGCTGATCTGGGACCGCGACACTGGCAAACCCATCCACCGTGCCATCGTCTGGCAAGACCGTCGGACGTCCGATCGCTGTGCCGCGTTGAGGGCCGACGGCGCTGAAGACATGGTGCGCGAAAAGACCGGACTGCTGCTCGATCCCTATTTTTCCGGCACCAAGATCGCCTGGCTGCTCGACAACGTGGAGGGTGCGCGCAAAGCCGCCGAGGCAGGCCGCCTCGCGTTCGGCACCGTCGACAGCTTTCTGCTTTGGCGACTCACGGGCGGCCGGGTGCATGCGACGGACGCGACCAACGCTTCACGCACCCTCCTCTACAACATCGCCTCCGGAGAATGGGACGACGACCTCCTGCGCCTTTTTGGCGTGCCGCGCGCCCTGTTGCCAGACGTGCGCGATAGCGCCGCAGACTTCGGTGAAACCGACCCCGATCTGTTCGGCGTCGCCATCCCCATTCGAGGCATCGCCGGCGACCAGCATGCCGCGACTGTCGGCCAGTCCTGCTTTTCACCGGGAATGCTCAAGTCCACCTACGGAACCGGTTGCTTCGCTTTGCTCAACACCGGCACCGAGATCGTTCGTTCGTCCAATCGGCTCCTGTCGACCATCGCCTACCGCCTCGATGGTAAGGTGACCTACGCGCTGGAAGGCTCGATCTTCATGGCGGGCGCTACCGTGCAGTGGTTGCGCGACGGCCTGCGCTTTTTCGAACGATCGGATCAGGCCGGGGCTTTGGCCGACCACGCCGATCCCAGCCAGAACGTCTATCTCGTGCCTGCCTTCACCGGCCTTGGCGCCCCGTGGTGGGACGCGGAAGCACGCGGCGCTCTTTATGGGATGACGCGCAACACCGGGCCGGCCGAGATTGCCCGCGCCGCACTGGAAGCGGTTTGCTACCAGACGCACGATCTGCTCGAGGCGATGCGCCGCGACTGGACAGGGGCATCGCAAACGGTGCTGCGTGTCGATGGCGGCATGGTCGCGAGTGACTGGACCATGCAGCGCCTCGCCGACCTCCTGAACGCGCCGGTCGACCGTCCGTTGGTGTTGGAGACCACCGCCCTCGGCGCCGCCTGGCTGGCCGGTCACAAGGCGGGCGTGTGGCCGGACATGCAAGGTTTTTCCGCCAGTTGGAAGCGCAATCGTCGCTTCATGCCCCAGATGGACGACGACATCCGGCAACGAAAGCTCGCAGGGTGGGCCGACGCCGTCAGGAGAACGTTGACCACCTGAAAGCACACCGGCCCGCCACCTCCAATACAGGCGACATGGCGGGCCGGATAGCGTCGGCCACGGTGCTTTGGTCCGTCGACTACCCAATCCCTGTTCAATTTCCGCATAGTATTTTCGCGGAGATAAAGATGGGACTGATTGTCAACACGATCGACGAGAAGGATGTTTCTTTCAGTCGAAACAAAATTACCGAGCTTCAACTTACCCTGACTGAAAAGGGTGATCACTTCCACCTAGTTTTGATCCAAATCATCGCCGAGGCTAGCCTAAAGGCTAATCATGATTGCATTGGACAGTATGAATATGGAGGTGTGAATGATCGACAAATCGTCCTCCAAGGCAGGCGGAGACGCCTGTGGCTGTGATCAGGAACCGGAACTCATGCGTCGCATGGCGATGACGCTCGATTCCGATCAGGTCCTGCAGGGCATCGAGCGCAAGTTGGCTGCCGATCGATGCCACGAATGCACCGAACTCGACGCCTGCAAGGTCTGGCTCGATATCACAGCGATCCGTGGTGCCGTGCACCCGCCGAAGTTCTGCCGTAACGCCGATCTCTTCGAAGAAATTAGCAACGACGCAGCTTCGTCGTCCTTCTGACCGCTTGGCTTCTCGGAGCGAGATCAGGCGGCATCGGCCTCGCCGTTTTCGTCGTCGTCGACTGAAACTGTTAGGGAGGCAAAGCTGTCGGAGACTTCGACCGGCTTGTCGGTGCGCGTAGCCAGACCGGATTTCGCGCGCTCGAGCGACTTCAGCGCAAACTCGCGGAATTGCTTCACCGGGATCGGCGGCGAGTAGATATATCCCTGCGCCTGGACGACGCCGATCGATTTGAGGTGTTCCACCTGATCTGGACGCTCGACGCCTTCGGCAACAATGCCCAGGCCGAGCTGATGTCCAAGCTCGACCAAAGTGTCGACGATCGTCTGTGAGGAATGATCGGTACCGATGTGGTCGATGAACATCTTGTCGATCTTGATGATATCGACGCCAAGCTTCTGTAGGTAGGCAAGACCGCCGTGCCCGGTGCCGACATCGTCGAGGGCGACCGAGGCGCCAAGCGCCTGGATGCGGCCGATGATGGCGCGTGACAGCGTGAGGTCCTTAAGCGGATGCTGCTCGGTTACCTCAAAGCAGAGCTGCTCATAGCGGATCTTCGAATTGCCGTAGATCCGCTTGATGTCGTCCATGATCTCCAGGTCGTTGAAATGCATGGCCGTAAGATTGATGGCCAGCTTGAGCCCGGGATTCTTGTCGTAGATGTCGGAAACGTCGGCTACCGTTTGAGTCATGAGCTGACGCGTTATGTCGCGAATGGCGCCTGTCGCCTCGGCGTAGGCCAAGAACTGGCCAGGCGGTACCATGGTGCCATCTGGCCGCAGCCAACGAACCAGCACCTCGGCACCGCGAATTTCTCCGGTCATCAAGTCAAACACCGGCTGGTAGTAGGGGAAGAATTCATGGTTATCGACGGCGCGCGAGAAGCTGTCGCCCTCGGACTGGCGCCACATGGACCAGGTGACGATGATAAAGACGCCTAGCCCGGCCATCGTAGACAGAATAATGGTGATGGTACGAAGACCGGCAATCGATTTCTGGGCCGCCGTTTGGTCGACCGCCACTCGAACCTTGATCGGATAGCGCTCGGAAGAGACCACAGATACCAGCGCGGCCGACTTGTCGCTCTCCGTCCACTTGCCGGCGAATTTGCTCCACTCGGACCCGTCGTCGAGATAGACGGAGGCGGTGCTTGAGTCTTCGAAATAGCTGGCGCCAGCATCGATATCGAGTGCGCGCGATGCGAGGCGGGCTACGAGACGCGACTGGTCGTCGACTCGCAACGTGACGACGGCTTGCCGTCTGTCCTTTCCATCGCTCAACACCGACAACATGACCGACGGATCGCCTTTCTCGGCCACCGGCAACCGAGCAGGTGCCGCGAGGGCACCCATCGGTTCGCCACAAATCAGCGTACCGGCTTCGTCGGTCAGTCCGATCTGTACGATGAACTCCGAGTTGAAGGCCGCCATTCCAAAAGTGGTTCGATCGGCAAGACTACAGCTCACGCGGCCGCTGACCCTGAGGTCGGCGAGCACTCTCAATGCTTCGGCGACGGTCGTCTCGGCACGCGTCAGATAGCGCGCCGCCATGGAATCAGCCTCGGCCTGTCCGGTTGAAATGGCATGTTGGAAAAGAACGTAGTCGGCGGCGGCGATCGGAACGGTTGTCACAACCGCCGACAGGGCAAGGAGCCGGAGCCATTTCAACCACCTGAGCTTCACGTCGCATCCATTCCGGTCTTCGATCCGCTACTTGGCACCCACATGTCTTGCACACGGGAACAGATGCCGTCTTTCGATCATTCATCTTTGTTTGGGCTGGATGAACAAATGGTTTCCCAAACGCCGCGCCCTCATCTTTCTTTGAAACCGACAGATTGCACGCTTCATCAATAAAATAGGCCAGAGGCATGGCTTGTGCGCTGACCGTCATTTGGCCACAATGCCAGTCTCGAAAGGCGTGGGGTTATCTCTGTTTGCCGATAAAGACTTATTGGGAGTTTGAAATGACGATTTCCAGTCGTTGGTCTCTTACCGTGGCTGTCGTGGCGTTGACCGCGGGCCTCGCCGGACCAGCCTTCTCGGCGGCGACGCCAGAACAGGTAACGGCGGCGCTGACCAAGCTGTTGGCCACGGACAAGGGAGCGACCTTCACGCTGGGAACGCCAACCCAGTCGAGTGAGGGGGTCGTCTACAATAACGTCTCGATCAAATCTGGAGACGGTGGCGAGACGAAAATCGACGTGCTGACCGTCGCCAATCCTTCTGTCGAGGGCGACACGCTGAGCGCTGACTCGATCGTTGCGGAAAATATTACCGGCAGCAATAAGGGCGATAACCTTTCCGTTTCGTCCCTCGAGCTGACAGCTCCTGTATTTACCGGCAAGGAAACGGGCAATCGCGTCGATGCCGTATCCGCCGAGGGTATTTCGCTCAGTCAGCCGGGCAAGGCTCCAGTCGTCGTCGACAGCGCGGACTTCGATCTTTCCGACTATGCCAACGACGTGCCGCATGCCATCGACGTGTCGGTGGAAGGTATCGCAATCGACCCGGCGGCGGTGGATGAGAGCGGTCAGTTTGCTGCTCAGCTAAAGACCATGGGCTATGACAAACTGACGCTAGGCTTTTACGGTTCCGGCTCACTTGATGAGGCGACCGGCGACCTTATGGTCAACGAAATCACGATTGCCGGCACCGATCTTGGCACCGTGACGCTGACGGGCACTTTCGGCGGGCTTACTGCCGATGTTGTCAAGGGACTGAAGCAGCCTAACCCGCCACAGGACGCGTTTGGCAAGATCACCTTGAAGCAGGCCTCGGTCTATTATGGCGACGCCTCGTTGGCCGGTCGTATCATCGCCCAACAGGCCAAGCAGATGGGCCAGGAGCCGGCTGCCTTTGTTGGCCAGATTACCGGTGCCCTGCCGCTGCTCCTGTCAGTGATCGGTAACCAGCCGTTTCAGGACAAACTGGCCCAGGGCGTGACGACGTTCCTTAAAGATCCCAAGAACCTGACCATCACTGCCAAGCCATCGACGCCGATTGCGCTTATGGAGCTTTTCTCGACTTCGCAGGCCGCTCCGCAGACCCTTCCGGACCTCCTCAAGGCTGACGTTATTGCCAACCAACCGGAAACGGAAGGCGGCGAGGCGGGCGAAGGCACTGACACGAACTGACTAGGAATCCGGCCCGTCAGCGGGCCGGCTCATTCGATAGTGGTCAAACGTCGGCAGTGGCGAGTTGCCCGAAACGTCAGCAAATAGGAGGGGCCGGTTCGCCGGCCTCGAAAACTGTACATCCGGGAGGATCGTCCATGAGGACCAGCGCTTCGCTTGGCGTAGTTGCCGCGTTTGCTGCACTTGCTTGCCCCTCGCTTGCCCAGGCGGAAACGCCGCGGGAGACCCTGGTCCGAGAATGGCTCGCCTCGGCTGCGTTCGGACTGCCGGTCACCATCGGTACCAGCAGTTTCGATCCAGCGACACAAACAGTAACGCTGGATGACGTCACTTTCGGCGACATCGACGACAATCTCATCGCCGTCCATTTCGACGAATTGTCGGTCGAAGATGCGCGGACTGCACCGGGCGGCGCCTTCGCCGCCCACGCCATTCGCGGCTCCAGCTACAGTGTTGACATCCGTCTGGACGTTGGCAAATGGTTCCCTGGTCTGGCCGCGCTGGAAGCCGGCGCCAACAAAGAACTCGACAAGGTACCTTTACCTTCGACGAAGCAAAAGCCGGTCAACAAGGCCCAAGAGAGCCGTGGTGACACCCACACCGACGGAGATGCTTCGCCGCCCTCCGAGAAATCCAAGGCCGACGCAGAGACCACGCGGCCGCCGGTGGTCGACTACGCCCTGTCGGCGGAAACCCTGCTCGTCGAACGCTTGGTGTTTCCGCCGCCGCCGAAGGCTCTGCCGGCAGACCGTCCGCTCTACGAGAAGATTTTCAGCTATGCGACGTGGACGACAGGTATTCGGGCCGACTGGGCGGAGATGAACAACGTCCAGATAGAAACCAGCGGCATGACCGAGGGTGACTCCATCACCACCTATTCGCTGGCTTACCTGTCCGGCCTGCACGAAGGACGTGTCGAGAGGGCGGGCATCAACTCGGCGGAGCAAAAGCCCAAGGACGAGACGTCGCCGCTGAAGTCGATGACAATCGACAGTACCTACGTCATCGGCATGGATTTCGGCGCGGCGCTGGAAACTCTCGACCCATCCAAGTATGTGGGCGGCGCAGGCGACGGCAAGGTGCGCACCATCTATTCGCAGTATGGCGTCAACAACGTTGTGCTCGCCTTCGATGGGGCAACTGCCAGCATCGGCAACATCGAAGCCAACAACGTATTCATGCGTCAGACCGGCCAACCTTTGGTGAAGCTGGTGGCGGAGGCGCTTGATGATCCCAAGCGCATAGAGGCCGATCCCCTCTCATTCGTTTCCACCATCCTGCCCAACTACACCCAGCTCATGGGTGTGGATTTCGTCCAGGCCAATAAGCTGGAGGTCAAGGCAGGAGACAGTTTGGATCTTGCCATCAACCGCTTCGATGGTAACGGGCTTGATGGCAATGGCATCGGTGCCTTTACGCTGCGCGACATCACGGCCGATTCCAAGGCGGCATCGTCAAAATTCAGCCTGTCCTTGCTGACCCTGCAGGATATTCGTTTCGGCTCTCTCGCCTCCCTTATGGAACTCGGCATGAACGCCTCCGAAGGCAAGCAACCCTCCGGCAAGGCGATGCATGACGCCATTGTCAACGGCGGCACGTCATTCGGATTTGTCGAGCTCAGCGCGCTGTCGATCGAATCGCCACTCGGGTCGGTGGGGCTCGATTCGCTCGCCCTCACCAGTGGCAGTTATCTGGGCACCCTGCCCCAGCGAGGCGACTTCACGTTCACCTCGCTGTCGCTGCCGGTGTCGCTGCTGTCCGATGAGACGCTGGTCTCCGAACTCACAGCAATGGGATATGACACTCTCGATTTGTCCGGTGGCATGACGCTGACCTATGATGCCGAAAAGGGCGATCTCTGGCTCGAGGACCTCACCCTGAAGGCAACCAACATGGGCCTTATTTCCGCTGACTTACATCTCGGCGGCCTGCCACTGTCGCTGGTCGAAAAGCCAGATGAAATGGAAGCGCGCATGAACGAGGCGACGCTGGTTTCCGCTTCGCTCACCTATGGTAATAGCGGCATCGTCGAGAAAGCCTTCGAGGCGCAGGCGAAAAAGCTTGATCAGGATGGCGAGAAATTCCGCCAGAACACCGCTGGCGCTCTGCCGCTGATGTTGAATTTCCTTGACGATCCAAAACTGCAAGCGAAGTTCGAGGGACCGATCACCGATTTCATCAAGGATCCGAAGTCGATAACCCTGACGATCGCGCCGGAAAAGCCGGTTCCCTTTGCCGAGCTCGAGAAGGTCAATACCGATAAACCGAACGACCTCATCCGGGTCCTGAACGTCGACGTAACAGCCAATCAGTGAAGCCTGTCGTGCCAGAGCACACGACGATACCCAAATAGAAAAGGCCGGGGAGGCGCCCTCCCCGGCCTTTGTCTTTTATGGCGACCTGCCGATCAGTTCGGCACGTTCAGCTTCAGATGCAATTCGCGGAGCTGCTTGAGCGAGGCTTCCGATGGCGCCCCCATCAGCGGATCCTCGGCACGCTGGTTCATCGGAAACAGCGTAATCTCGCGAAGGTTCTGCGCGCCGCACAGTAGCATCACGACGCGATCGACACCGGCCGCCATGCCACCATGTGGCGGCGCGCCATACTGGAAGGCGCGGTACATGCCGCCGAAACGTTCCTCGACCTCGGCCTTGGACGTGCCGACCAATTCGAAAGCCTTGACCATAGTCTCCGGCGACTGGTTGCGGATCGAGCCGGAGGCCATCTCGTAGCCGTTGCAGACCATGTCGTACTGGAAAGCCTTGATGGTCAGTGGATCCTGCCCGTTAAGCGCTTCAAGGCCACCCTGTGGCATAGAGAACGGGTTGTGGGCAAAGTCGAGTTTCTTGTCTTCGTCGCTCCACTCGTAGAAGGGGAAGTCGACGATCCAGCAGAGCTCGAAACGCTCGGTATCGACGAGGTTCAGGTCGAAGCCGACGCGGTTACGCGCTTCGCCGGCAAACTTGTAGAACTTCGCCGGATCACCGGCCACAAAGAACACCGCATCGCCTTCTGCGAGGCCCAACTGAACCCGGATCGCCTCGGTACGCTCAGGTCCGATGTTCTTGGCAAGCGGACCAGCCCCTTCCACCGCACCATTCTCGGAGCGCCAGAAGATATAACCGAGGCCGGGTTGTCCCTGGCCCTGCGCCCAGGAGTTCATGCGGTCACAGAAAGCACGGCTACCGCCCGTCTTGGCCGGGATAGCCCAGACCTCCGTCTTCGGGTCGGCCTCGATCATGCGAGCGAACACCTTGAAGCCGGAACCGGCAAAATGCTCGGTCACAGCCTGCATCTCGATCGGGTTGCGAAGATCGGGCTTGTCCGAGCCATAGAGACGGACGGCATCATCATACTTGATGCGCCGGAACTGCTGGGTGACCGGCTTTCCTTCGGCAAACTCCTCGAAGACGCCACGGATGACTGGCTCCATGGTGTTGAAGACGTCGTCCTGCGTCACGAAGCTCATCTCGAGATCGAGCTGGTAAAATTCGCCCGGCAGGCGGTCGGCGCGCGGATCCTCGTCGCGGAAGCAGGGTGCGATCTGGAAATAGCGATCGAAGCCGGCCACCATCAGCAGCTGCTTGTACTGCTGCGGCGCCTGCGGAAGGGCGTAGAATTTACCGGCGTGGATACGGCTCGGCACCAGGAAGTCGCGCGCGCCTTCCGGCGACGAGGCCGTCAGGATCGGCGTCGAATATTCGGTGAATCCGGCATCTTCCATGCGGCGGCGCATGGAGCGGATGACCTTCGTCCGCTTGACGATGTTGCCATGCAGCGTTTCGCGGCGAAGGTCGAGGAAGCGATACTTGAGGCGCACGTCCTCCGGATAGTCCGGCTCGCCGAACACCGGTAGCGGCAAGTCCTTGGCCTGAGCCAGCACGGAGATCTCGTTGGCGAACACCTCGATCTCGCCGGTAGGAAGGTTCGCGTTGATCGTCTCGGGCGTGCGGGCGCGAACGAGGCAGTCGACACGGATCACCCACTCGGCGCGCAAGGTCTCGGCCAACTTGAACGAGCCGCTGTCGGGATCAACCACGACCTGCGTCATGCCGTAATGGTCGCGAAGGTCGATGAACAGCAGGCCGCCATGATCGCGCACGCGATGCACCCAGCCGGACAGCCGCACATTCTGCCCAACGTCGCTAGCTCGAAGTTGGCCGCAGGTGTGGGAGCGATAGGCGTGCATGATGATCGTCCTGTCTCGTTTAATCCGTCGGGAACGGCTCCGGAATCTCGCCTTGGGGCGGCCGGATCTGTGGCCGCGACAAGCGCACGGCGGGGCGGATTTGTCAAGAATTCAGACGGTGGATTACGCGCTTCACCGGCTGACCGACACCTCCGTTGCGGTCCGGAATAAGATCAACATCCACGGAAGAATTTTCCATTGCCGGCGTTTTTAAAGCCTGTTGCTTCCGACTTTGCCGGCTTCGTCGGAATAGTGTCATCCGATTGTGGGAGAAGCCTTCGCTCAGACGGCAGGCCGCAAGGCGACTCGCAGGACCATTCCCACCTGCCGGCCGATGGGGACGCTTCCATGAGCAAGCAGAAGACCAAGGACCTCCTGGCAAACGCGGTGCACGCTAACAAGCTGACCAGCCGGCAGGGCATTCTCGAGCGCCTGTTTACCCTTGCCTTCTCCGGCTTGGTTTACCCGCAGATATGGGAAGACCCAGCCGTCGATATGGCCGCTTTGGAACTCAATCCTGACAAGCGCATCATTACGATCGCCTCGGGCGGCTGCAACGTCATGAATTACCTGACCGCATCCCCCGCCGAGATTATCGCGGTCGATCTCAACCCGGCTCACATCGCACTGCTCAAGCTGAAGCTGACCGCTGCTTGTCACCTGCCTAATCATGAGAGCTTTTTCCGCTTCTTCGGTCATGCCGACGAACGCGAGAATACTGCCCGCTACGACCGCTTCTTACGCGACCATCTGCCGGAAGATGCCCGCGCCTATTGGGAAAAGCGAGGCCTGACCGGCCGTCGGCAGATCGCCATCTTCACCCGCAACATTTACCGCTACGGTCTGCTCGGCCGCTTTATCGGCATGATGCATCTGCTCGCTCGTGCCTATGGCAAGAACCCGCGCCTCATGCTGACCGCTCGGGGGCTCGACGACCAGCGACGTCTGTTCGAGGAGAACCTGGCGCCGGTCTTTGATTCACGGCTTGTCCGCTGGCTATGCCGCATGCCGGTATCGCTTTACGGTCTTGGCATCCCGCCAGCCCAGTTCGCCTACCTCTCCGCCGACGCCGGCGGCGATCTGGCCGGCCTGCTGCGGCAGCGCCTTTCCCGCCTTGCCTGCGATTTTCCCCTCGAAGACAACTATTTTGCCTGGCAGGCCTTCGGCCGCGGCTACGACCGCGAAAGCCGCCGGGCAGTTCCGCCCTACCTCGGCCGCGACGCCTATGACGCCATCCGCGCCAATGCCGACCGCGTCGTCGCCGTGCAGGCGTCGATGACCGACCGGCTGGCCGAGATGCCCGCCGGCAGCCTCGACGGTTATGTGTTGCTGGATGCGCAGGACTGGATGACGCCTGTCCAGATGATCGCTCTGTGGACCGAAATCACCCGGACGGCCCGCCCCGAGGCCCGCGTCATCTTCCGCACCGCTGGCTTTGACAGCCCGCTTGAGGCTGTGCTGCCTACTGAAATTCGATCGCGCTGGTCCTATGACCCGTCAACGGTGGCGGGTTATATCGCCCGCGATCGCTCGTCGATCTATGGTGGCTTCCATCTCTACGTGAGGGCGTCGGCGTGAGCGTCCCGGCCTCGGCCCCTCGGTCGTCAGATGGCCAGAAGGCGGCCATGGACCGCATGTACCGGCTAACCCGGCATATCTACGACGCGACGCGCAAACCGTACCTGCTTGGCCGCGATCGCATGATCGAGGATCTCAACGTTCCACCCAATGGTACCGTGCTGGAGATGGGCTGTGGCACCGGTCGCAACCTCATCGCGGCCGGCCGGCGTTATCCAGGTGCCCGTCTGTTTGGTTTCGACATTTCGGCCGAAATGCTGAAGACGGCACGCAGCAACGTAGAACGCTCAGGCCTCAGCGTTTGTCTCTCTGAAGGCGACGCATGCGTCTTTGACCCCCATGCGGTTTTCGGAACTGCACGTTTCGACCGTGTTTATTTCTCCTACACGCTGTCGATGATCCCCGATTGGACGACGGCGCTGGCGCATGGTCTCTCCTTGGTCAAGGATGGAGGGCGCCTGTCAGTCGTCGATTTCGGCTTCTGCGAGGGGCTGGGAATCCCGGCCCGGGCTCTTCTCCACGGTTGGCTTTCTCTCTTCCACGTTACGCCGCGCGCCAGCCTGGAAACGGAAATGGCTCGCCTCGCGAAGGCGAGTGGTCGGACTCTTACCTTCGAACGGCCGGCGCGCGGTTATGCGCAACTCGGCACTCTTCGCTGATCTGTGTTCCGCGCGACACACCGCTTCGATGTTGTGGCCGTCGGGATCGATGATATAGGCGGCAAAATAGTTGGGTGCGTAAGGACGAAGTCCCGGCCCACCATTGTCCGTACCGCCCGCCGCCAACCCCGCCGCGTGGAAGGCCACTACCGCCTCCCGCGTCGCGGCGGAAAAGCCAATGTGGATATGCCCCTTGCGGCTCGCGTTCGATAGCCAAAAGCCGGCGTGACCATCGTAGCCGTAGCCGGCATTCGAAGCGCTGGTTGCATCCGAGGCGATGCGCGTAATCAGCCTTACGATGCCGAGCGGTGCCAGCAATGCGTCATAGAAGGCGACGGAACGGTGGATATCCGTCACTGGACAGTCGATATGATCAAACATGATGGTTAGGGGACGAGCGGCGGCGGATATGCCGTCGCTCGCCATCCTTTCATTCCGGCTTGTGGCAGACTGCTTCGATGTTGTTGCCATCGGGATCCAACACAAAGGCCGCATAGTAGTTCGGGTGGTAGTGCGGCCGAACCCCCGGCCCGCCATTATCGCGGCCACCGGCTGCCATCGCCTCGGCGTAAAAGGCATCGACAGTGGCGCGATCCTTGGCCACGAAGGCGACGTGGAAGTGCATGATCTCACCGGCCGGTCTGCCGGTCGACACCCAGAAGTCCGGTTTGCCGTCGCTTCCGTAACCGGCAAAGGCGTCGCCGCCGGTTTCCTCTGCCGAGACGGACATCACCACCGAGACGCCGAGAGGCGCCAGTGCCTTGTCGTAAAAGGCCTTCGACTTGTCGTAGTCGACGGCCGGAAAACCCATGTGATCAAGCATTTTTGTCTCTCCTTTTGATGGAGAGACATTAGCCGATTGCTCTGCCAGCCCATGTCAGGAGTATATGCTGACGCAACCTGTCAGACGCCTTCGAAGCCCGCGAGTACGCCGACAGCGTTGTGACCGATGTCCTCGACGGCGTAACCGCCTTCCTGCACGAACAGAGTCGGACGCCCGAGGCGGGCGATACGGGCGCCGATCTTGGGATAGTCCTCGCGCTTCAGTTTGAATTTTGAAATCGGATCGCCTTCGAAGGTGTCGAGGCCGAGCGATACCACCACGACATCCGGTCCGAAGGCTTCGATTGCGCGGCAGGCTTCATCGAGTGCGTCGCTCCAGGTGTCCCAGGCAGTCCCGAACGGCATTGGCAAGTTGACTGCGAAGCCCTCGCCCTGCCCTTCGCCCTTTTCGTCGGCACGACCGGAGAAGAACGGATAGGCAAAGCGCGTGTCGGCGTGCAGATCCACCGTTTGCACGTCTCGGCGCCGGTAGAAGATTTCCTGCGTGCCGTTGCCATGGTGATAATCGACGTCAAGGATGGAAACGCGGCGGGCGCCATGATCCAGGAACCACTGGGCGGCCACGGCGGCATTGTTGATGAAACAATAGCCGCCCATGGTGGACGATCCCGCGTGATGGCCCGGCGGACGGCACAGCGCATAGGCAGCCCTCTCGCCGCCATCGATCAGTTTGGCACCGCCGACCGCCGACCAGACCGCCGACTGTACGGCCTCCCAAGTGCCTTCGACGAAGGAGCCGCCGCCGTCGAAGGAGTAGTATCCCATCAGGCCGTTGACGTGTTCGGGCCTGATATCGCGCTGACCGCGCGCCGGCCAGACATAGGGCATGGTCGGGCCGGTTCGCCCCTCGGCGAGCCACAGCGTCCAGAAGTCGGCCATGAACTGGAGATAACCGGCGTCGTGCACCTTGGCCGCCGACGTCAAGGCATCGACGGGCGCCGCCTCGATGACCTCGCCAAGGCCGACCGTCGCAATCCGCTTCAGAATAAAGTCAACGCGAACCGGCAGCTCGAAAGCCGGCGTGATGACTCCGGCATTGAGTTCCTGGTTATCAGCATGCAGGCGGTGTCGAGAGGAGTAGACGGTTTTCATAAGCGATTCCGGTCAAGCGACGATCAAGAAACCCGACGCTACACCGGTCGTTTGTGTCGGCAAGGGCGAAAAGACGACACGGAGGCGGAAATTCGCGCCGGCCGTCTTGCCTTTCGCGGCCGTTCGGGCGAAATCGCCCGACCATGCTGATCATCTCCGATCTCACCTACCGTATCGTCGGCCGCACCCTCATCGAGGGCGCCTCCGTCACCATCCACGATGGCGCCAAGGTTGGCCTTGTCGGTCGCAACGGCACCGGCAAGACGACGCTGTTCAACATCGTTGCCGGCGAGCTTGCAGCCGAGAGCGGCTCGATCGACCTCAAGCGCGGCTCTCGCATCGGCCGCGTTGCCCAGGAGGCACCGGGCTCCGACACCTCGCTGATCGACTTCGTGCTGGCCGCCGATACCGAGCGAACCGCGCTGATGACCGAGGCGGAGACGGCCACCGATCCGCACCGCATCGCTGAAATCCAGGTCCGTCTCGCTGACATAGAGGCACACTCGGCCGAGGCCCGGGCCGCCACCATTCTGTCCGGTCTCGGCTTCGATGCCACCGATCAACGGCGGCCCTGCGCCGACTTTTCCGGTGGCTGGCGGATGCGAGTCGCGCTTGCCGCCGTGTTGTTCACCGAGCCGGACCTGTTGCTGCTCGACGAACCGACCAACTACCTCGACCTCGAGGGCACGCTCTGGCTCACCAACTATGTCCAGCGCTATCCCTATACGGTGGTGCTGATCAGCCATGACCGCGACCTTCTCGACACCGCCGTCGATCATATCTGTCACTTATCCGACGGAAAGCTGACGCTGTGGAAAGGCGGATACACCTCATTTGCCCGCCAGCGGCAGGAGAAAATGCTGCTGCAGGAAAAGGCGCGCGAAAAGATCGAGGCGCGGCGCAAGCACTTGCAAGCCTTCGTCGATCGCTTCCGCTACAAGGCCAGCAAGGCAACACAGGCGCAGTCGCGCATCAAGATGCTGGAGAGGCTCGACATTGTCGACGCCGTGGTGGAGGACAATGTCCGGCAGATCAGCTTCCCAAATCCCAAGGCCAAGCTGGCGCCGCCCATCGTCACCTACGACAAGGTCGATCTCGGTTACGACCCGGAAAAACCGGTATTGAAGCGGTTGACGTTACGCATTGACGACGACGACCGCATTGCCCTTCTGGGCAAGAACGGCAATGGCAAATCGACTTTCGCCAAGGCCCTGGCCGACCGCCTGACGCCCTTCTCCGGCAATATCATCAAGGCTGGTAAACTGGAGATCGCCTTCTTCGCCCAGCATCAGCTCGATGAACTCCATCCTGATGAGACGGCCGTCGCGCACGTTCGCCGCCTGATGCCGGACGCGCCCGATGCCCGCGTGCGCTCACGTGTTGCCCAGATGGGTCTCGACACCAATAAGATGGACACGCCGGCCCGTGAACTCTCGGGTGGTGAAAAAGCCCGCCTGCTTCTGGGTCTCGCAACCTTCCATGGACCCAATCTCCTGATCCTCGACGAGCCGACCAACCATCTCGACATCGATAGCCGCGAGAGTTTGATTCAGGCGCTCAACGACTTCGAGGGGGCGGTTATTTTGGTTAGCCACGACCGACATCTGGTCGACGCGACCATGGATCGTCTCTGGCTGGTGGACAAAGGTACCATTACGCCCTTCGATGGCGATATGGACGACTACAAACGCTTCATCCTGTCCGGCGACGCCGACCGGACATCGACGAAGCCTGACGAACAAAAAGTCACCAACGCCGATCGTCGTCGCCTCGCCGCTGAACGGCGCGTCCAGCTCGCCCCGCTCAGGAAACGCATCCAGGGCATCGAAGCGGACATGGACAAGCTGCGAAAGCTGATCGCCCGTATTGACGCGGCGCTTGCCGATCCCGCCCTGTTCACAAGCGATCCCGCCAAAGGCGCAAGGCTCTCCAAGGAAAGGGCCGACGCCCTTCGTGGCCTGGATACACTTGAGGAAGAGTGGCTGACGCTCTCGGCCGAATATGAAGAGGCCGAGGTGACGGAAGGCTGATTGTCACCCGGCCGCTTTTACCCTGTTTTACGAGTCTATATCGTCGACTTGATCTGCTTCTCCGGACAACCGCCATGACGACCGCCTTCACGCCTTTCGACATCGCTGCCTTCGTCTGGTTCCTCGCCATGTGGTTCGGACAGGCTTGGCTTACCGAAAACAGCCCCTGGTCCAAGCATTCGCTCACCCATTTCATCAATATCGGTCGGCACGGCTGGGTAAGGCAGGCCGCAACGCGGGATCTCCGCATGGTTGATACGGCCATCGTGGCCGGCCTGCAGAATGGCACCGCCTTCTTCGCGTCAACTTCGCTTCTCGCCATCGGCGGTGGCTTCACGCTGCTGAACTCGGTCGATCACGCTGTCGGCCTCGTTTCGGCGCTCTCAGAACTCACGGCCACTAATCCCGTTGCCTTCGAGTACAAGGTGATGGGCCTGCTTGGCATCTATGCCTATGCCTTCTTCAAGTTCGGCTGGGCCTATCGCATGTTCAACTTCGGCTCCATCCTGCTTGGCGCGTTGCCGCCGCCGTCCGAGGCGGACACCACGGAAATGGACAAGGCGGTGGCACGAGCGTCGTCGATTATCGTGGTGGCCGGAACCAACTTCAATCGCGGCCTTCGCGCCTTCTTCATGTCGATCGGCTATCTCGGCTGCTTCCTCGGACCGCTGCCGTTTATCCTTAGCTCGACCTTCATCGCGGTGGTGCTCGCGCGCCGCCAGTTTACCTCCAACGCCGTCAAGGCCATGAGGAGATACGAGTGACCGACGTCGATCCGCGCCGCGTCAAGGCCGGCCAAATCCGTGACGTCCTGCTGCAAATGGCCGCCGAGTCGCCTGCCGGCAAGTCCATCAGCCCGGACGCCGTCGCTCGCGCCATCGCCGGCAAGGACGAGAAGGTTTGGCGCCGCCTGATGAAGCCGATCAAGGACGAGGCGGCGCGCCTCGCCAAGGATGGCAAGGTGATCATGATCAGGAAGGGCAAACCTGTCGATCCCGACCGCGTGCGCGGCCTTTACCGCATCCGCCTGCGGGCTGAAGGAGAGCCGATGCCGGTGTACGAGGCTCCGAAGCCGGAAGATGATCTGCTGGACGACGATTTTATATTGGACGACGACGAGGACTGAAGCGGCGTCTCATGGCCGTGGCAGCAACGCGTCCGTGTACCCGGCAAAGCGATAGGCTACGAGGCCGATCCATTCGCGGACGGCCATATCGGTCATGGTCAGTCCTTCGGCGGCTGTTCTGCCACCGAACCAGTCCGTGGTGGCACCGTTTCGATAGTCGACCGGCCACGCCACCACGCCGTTCCAACCTGCGGCGCGGAACGTACCGATGGCGCGCGGCATGTGGAAGGCAGAGGTCACCAGCAGCCATTGTTCCTGCGGTGCCGGCTCAGCGGCGGAAAAGCTGAAGACGGCGTTCTCGTGTGTATTGCGAGAGTGGTCCTCGATGGAAATTCGGGCCGCCGGTACGCCAAACTCGATCAGAAGATCCCTGGCAACGGCCGATTCGGCGACATCGTTATTGGCAAATACGCCGTTTGAGCCGCCCGATAGCAAAATCCGGGCATTGGGATAGCGCCGGGCAAGCTCAGCGGCAACGACCAGCCGTTCGGCCCCATCAATGAGCTCGGCCGAATGGAGTTCGGTCGACAGACTGCTGTCAACCACACCGCCCAGTACCAGAATGCCGGCCGGATTCAGGCGATCGGGGTCGTCCGGCACCGAAAAGCGCTGTTCGAGCGGTCTCAGCAGGATCGTTGGAACACCAGTCCAAGAGCAAATGACAAGAATGCCGAGCGCAATGCCAATCAGCTCAGCGCCCCGCCGCCGCCAACCAAACACTCGTAATCCCACACCGAACAACAACGCCAGAAGAAGCGCGTTGGATGGGCGTAGGAACAGGAAGCCGAGCTTGGAGAGCACATAGAACACCTTGTCGGCCCTCCTTCTCCAAGGCGAATCCGGTCCCGCTACTGAGGAGTCAGAACCTTGCCGGGCACATTGCCGACAACGCCATTGTAGGAGATTTCACACCACCGCGCATCGAGCAGCGCAAGCTGAGTCTTCCGACTGCCGAACTGCCAGGAACCAAAAGGAATTTCGTCACGGCACCAGCGTAGCACAATGCCCTTGGCATCGCCCGAAAGCGTGCTCTTTTTCGCCGCCTTCTCGCTCATATCTGTGTAAAGCGGGGTCGGCTTACCGTCGCGAAGCGCGTAAGTCATGTCATAGGGGCTGGCTGACTGAGCCAGTGCCATCCCGGACGAAAGGCTGAAGCCAATCGAAAGGGCAATCATTCTAAAGCCAATCAATCTCGTCCTCCCCGCCGACAGGCGGCGCCATAGCTTCCCCAGCATGGACATGATCCGAGGAACGCGAGGAGGTCAATCCGTTGATCGGCTTAGCGCCCTTTCCTGAACGTCAACGACGCAGGCGCCACAAGCTAAACGATGGGCGGCCCATCCGAGCCGCCCATGCTGGTTTCAGATGTCCGTGGCAGTCCGCACGACCCGGCCGACAAGACCATAGGCGATGCCTTCCTCGGCGCTCATCCAGTAGTCGCGATCGGTATCCTTCTCGATGCGTTCGACAGGCTGCCCGGTGGCATCGGCGAAGATCCGATTGAGACGATCGCGCATCTTGATGATCTCGCGCGCCTGGATCTCGATGTCAGTGGCCATACCGCCGGTACCACCGGACGGCTGATGAAGAAGGAACCGGGTGTTGGGCGTGCAGAAGCGACGCTCCTTGGGCACCGACACGTAGATCAGTGCACCAGCACTCGCCACCCAGCCCGTACCTATGATGTTCACCGGGGCTGCCACGAAGCCGATCATGTCATGGATCATATCGCCGGATTCAACGTGGCCGCCAGGCGACGACACGATGACGGTGATCGGATCGGTCGCATTCGCCTCCGCCAGTGCCAGCAGACGTGACGTCACGTCTTTGGCCATTTCCTGGGTCACCTGGCCGGTGATCAGAACCGTGCGCGACTTGAAGAGATACTTATCGACCTGCGGTGCTTGGGTCGCATCCTTGGCCTTTTCGTCCTTCTCCTCTTCCTCGTCGTCGAGGCGGACGTATTCCTGATCCTTGGAAATCATGTGGACCTTCTCGTGGGTGGCGGCCGCGACAAAGGGGTCGGGCCTCGTGACTCGCAAATCCTGATGGACCCATTCGTATCTCATCAGGGGAGCAGACGGCAACCCAACCGGATGGACAGGGTGAACGGCTCACTCACTGCTCGAGATAAGCACGCAGAGCGACAAGTGACAGATCCCGCGCGCCAGTTTCTCTCAGCATGCAGCCCGCCACCGCGCCGCCAAAGCCGGTTCCGCCCAACCAGAACCCGCTCTCTACGTCGCAGGTGGTATCGCGCACAGTCAGCCAGGCCTTCTGGCCGGCTTTGAGTTTGTCCTTTGCCTCGCTCTCAAGCCCCGCGAGCAGCGCCCGATAGTCGGCATTGAGACGCTCGTCCCAAATCGTGGACTCGCGTTCGAGGCAGGCGGCCATCATCACTGTGTTGTCGTTGCCTGGCTCGGCAAGGCAAGGATCGGATACGGCACCGACGCAACGGAGCGCACTCGCTCCCTCCTCTCCCGCCTTGTCGATACAGGCGGTGATCACGTCGCGGTCGGCATCGGTCGGTTTGGCCGGGTTGTTTTCCTCAGCGCGGAGAGGACGGGCGAAAAACGCGGCTGCAATTAAACAAAGAATGACAATCCGCCGCATTTGCATCTCCCTGGAGCAACGCACGTTCTGACGAACGCAAAAGCGTAGCTCCCTTTCTTTGTTATCAAACCGCTTTTGCGGAAAACCGATTCCCCGCTTTCAGCACGGTGCTTCTAACTTTCTGGGCGGAGCCGACCTTGCAGGAAAGCTTGCCATTCGCGGATCGAACCGTTGAAGACGTTGCGATCGACCCGTCCGCGGATACCAGCGACCCGTCCGGCTTCGGTGTGCTGCCAGAAATTCCAACGCAAGCTGGGATCGCGGACCACCGGATGCCCCTTGTAGGAGGCTATCCAAACAAAATAGCCAGGGAAAGCCCCTCTTAGGCGATCGTTGTAGAAGCTGATCGACGTGTAGATGATCGGACGCTTGCCGTAGTAGCGCTCGATAGCGTCGAGCCAGATTCGCACTTCCGAAATGATCACTTCGCGCGGCGGATGGCCGGGACAGTTCTTGGAATCGACCCACTCGATGTCGAGTACCGGCGGCAATGCATAAGGATCGTAAGGCACGTGCTGCAGGAACCAGCTCACCTGTTCCATCGCCGGACGGCAAAAATACCAAAAATGATAGGCGCCGCGCGGCAAGCCCGCCATGGCCGCGCCATACCAGTTGGCGTCGAACTTGGGGTCGTACCAGTCCCCCCCTCGGTGGCCTTCAGCCAAGCAAAGGCGGTGTTGTCGGCCACCACGGAGCGCCAGTTGATATCGTCCTGGTAATAAGAGACGTCGATGCCCTTCACCGGATAATCGTCAGGACCCGGCGGACCGAAATCAAATAACGCGCACGCCGACAGGCCGAAGGCGAGTGAGCCGAGGGCGATCGGATTTACGAGACGAGCGGCAAGGCTGGCCCAGCGACTGGCCCCGGCGGGCGGCTTGCCGCCGCGCCGTCGCTTCGTCCGAAAAGCCTTTTTCACCCAAGTAAAATCCATGACGCGAGCCCGAGGAACGCCAAAAACCCCACGACATCGGTCACCATCGTCACGAAAACCCCTGAAGCGACCGCCGGATCGATATCGAACCGTTCGAATGCCAGAGGTATCAGGATGCCGGCCATTGCCGCGGATAACAGGTTGACGATCATCGCTACGCCGATCACCCCTCCCAGAGCCAAGTCCTGGAACCAAAGCGCGGCCGCCGCCCCGACGATCAATGCGAAACTGCCGCCGTTGAGTAAACCAACGCTTAATTCTCGACCGAAAATCCGCCAAACATTGTGTGCATCGAGATCGCGAGTGGCCAAAGCCCGTACCGTCACGGTCATCGTCTGCGTCGCCGCGTTGCCGCCCATCGAGGCGACGATCGGCATAAGCACCGCAAGCGCCACCATTTTCGAGATCGAGCCGGAGAACATGCTGATCACCGACGAGGCGAGGAACGCCGTCAGCATGTTGAACAAAAGCCAAACCCATCGTGTGCGGAGCGTATAAAATACCGAGTCCGAGATTTCTTCGTCACCGACACCCGCCAACGCACGGATATCCTCCTCCGCCTCAGCCTGGATCACATCCACCACGTCATCGACGGTGATAACGCCCACCAGCCGTTCCGCTTCGTCAACCACCGCCGCCGAGACGAGGTTATAGCGCTCGAACATGCGCGCCACGTCCTCCTGGTCGTCCGTTGCGAACACACGCTGCCGCTCGTCGTTCATGATGTCGGCCATCCGGGTAGGACGCGGCGCACGCAGAAGGCGATTGAGCGCCACGCCTCCTAGAAAGCGGAAACCGGGGTCAATGACGAAAACTTCGTAAAACTCGTCCGGCAGGTCTTTGTGGTCTCTCAAGTAGTCGATGGTCTGCCCGGCGGTCCAGAATGGTGGAACGGCGATAAAATCGGTCTGCATCCGCCGACCGGCGGTCTCCTCGGGGAAATCAAGGCTGCGACGCAACGCCATGCGGTCGACCGCCGGTAGCTTGGCAAGGATCTCCTCTTGGTCTTCGTTGTCGAGATCCTCGAGGATGTAGACTGCGTCGTCCGAATCGAGGTCGCGGACACCCTCCGCCACCGCCTCGGGCGACAGTTCCTCAATAAGCTGGGCACGGACGGTGTCATCGACTTCAGTAAGCGCGGCGAAGTCGAAATGCTCGCCAAGCAGCTGAATGAACGGCATTCGCTCATCGGCCGGCAACGCCTCGATGATATCGCCGACATCGGCCTCGTGCAGATCGGCGGCCAGCGCTGCGAGGGTCCGTGCATCGGCTGCCTCGATCGCCGAGTGGATCGCGTCAAGGAAGAGAGGATCCAGTTCGCCATCTTCGGCCCTGAGTGGCGGCAGGCCGGCAAGGCCGAGCGTTTCAGGCGCGTTGGGCTCGACTTCGGCCATGGCGCGTCTCCCGCGAATCTTGAGGTGGCGAACGGGTTGAATCGACGACGAAAGCCTGCGTCGTCGCGCGGGAGTTAAGGCCGACAAACCGGAGGGCGCAAGGAAGAAATTCCGATGGCTACGACACGGCAGCCAAATCCCTCAAGGCAGCTACTGCCAAAAAGGGAGCTTTCCATCTTTGCCCTCAGGAACCCTGTGGCGCTAAGCGGCAAGCGCGCCATACTGCCTCTCGGCGGTCCGGGAGGCAAAATCGGCTGAAGGCTGCTAGTTTATTGCTGTTTTATCTTCCGAGCGCACAGGCCAAGTCGTTTGAAGCAGACCCATTGCCTGTTCGGCGGGGACTGCGCGGCTGAACAAGAACCCCTGCCCCTGATGACAACCAAGCAATTGAAGCGTCTCGGCCTGGGATGCCTCTTCAATTCCCTCGGCAATGGTCTTCATTCCTAGTCCTCGACCAAGGCCAATCATCGCTCGTATGATCATGGCCTGTCTCGCGTCGTCCAGGAAGGACGACACGAAGCTCCGATCGATCTTCAGCTTGTCAAATCTCAAACGCGACAGCTGCGATAGACTGGAATAGCCGGTCCCGAAGTCGTCAATGGCGATGTGAACCCCCGCCTCTCTGAGCTCGTCGAGCAAAACGGCTACGAGCTGCACGTCTTTGACGAACATCGACTCGGTAACCTCCACCTCGAGCTGACTGGGGGAAAGGCCCGTTTCCGCAAGTGTTTCCAGCATTTTTCGTCCGAAGCTTCGGTTGCTGAACTGGGCCGGCGAGACGTTAAATGACAGCCTCACGGCGCGAGGCCATTTAGCGGCGTCCCTACACGCCTGACGGAACAGCACGTCCGAGAGCTCGCCAATCATGCCGGTCTCTTCAGCCAGGGCGATGAACTCCGATGGGGGAACGAAGGTACCATCGGGACGGCGCCAGCGCGCCAGGGCTTCAAATCCGACAATGCGACCAGACGTCAAATCGATCATCGGCTGATAATAAGGGTTCACTTCGCCAGACTTGAGCGCGGCACGCAACTGTTTGTCCAGATCAGCGTATTTGGCTGTCGCTTCATCGATAGCCGGATCAAACCATTTAGGATCGTTGGAATGCTCTCTTTTCGCAAACGAAGCCGCGGAGAGTGCGCATCGAAGAAGATATTTGATATTGGCGGCGTCATCGGGATATCGAGCCATCCCGATATAGGCGGAGACTTCGTAGCTACGGTCACCAATCAGAATTGGGGTGGATATCTGCTTGATAGTTCGGCGCGCGAGCTTTTCCCAATCCCTCGTCAATGAACCCTCTTGCGAGGCATAGAATTGGTCGCCGCCTAGTCTGAACAGATAGCCGCCAACAAAAATTTCACGTAGCCTGTCTGCAACGACCACCAGTATTTCGTCGCTAATCTCATTTCCGTATATGTCGTTAATATATTTAAATCCATGGATATCGATTACCATGGCCAAGTGGGGCTTGCCGACGTTGTTGCTCGCTCGCAGGCGTTCGACCTCTTGCTTGAGACCAATGCGGTTGGGAAGACGCGTTAGGGGGTCATGAGCTGCGATCCAGGATACGTCGCGTTCGGCGCGTCTGCGGTGAGCCATCTCTACCTTCAGATCGTGAAGCCGGCGATAACCGAAAGCGAAGCCCAGAAAACCGACAATTAGCAGCGCGAGAAGCAGTTCATCAGCCTGAAGATACTCGTATTTTCGCAGAAGTGCTGCGAGATTCTCATAAAGATTGAGCCACTCGCAGCCAACGAAAAGCAAAACACCGATGAAAATGAGAGCTGCTGCATCTCGGGTTGCTCTTCCCACCCTGAAAAGCCGCATTTTCTCACCTCTCTCCATGCATTCGCGATCCGCACCGCGTTGCACATGAATTGATAGATACAAAAAATCAAAATCCCAACAAGCATAATTTATATGGACGCGTCGAATTAATTAATGATTTACGATCCGACTAGGCACTTTTGGCCGAGACCCTCGTCGTGGCCATAACCCACAGATAAATATGGTGCTTTGGCATATAGACTACTTGGCGAAAATCGATGGAGGATAAGTCGACTGTCGACTAACCCTTTGTTCTGAAATCGATAATTTCGGATTTCGTAGAGAAGTAGATCGTATTTCAATCAAGGCAACCTATATTCCGTTAAATATATCATTCGGATAATTTGAAGGATTTTAACTTACAGTCCGGTTATTGATGAGTAATTATAAAGTAAAATTCGGTGGGCGACTGTGGATGAGCAATGAATAAATCGCTTGGATTCGGTGTGCTGCCCTACGCGGATCTCTTTATCGCGGATGTAAGCTAAGGATTTTATTTCTATCTATTGAAAGATAGTAGGATGCAGCTCTTCTGAGCTCATCGCCATGTCTGGGCAGTCAAGGCGCGTCTGGAGCGTTTACAAGAGATCAGCTAGTCCAGATTCCGGAAGGCATAAAAAAACCAGGCACTTACGAGCCTGGCTTTTTTGAATGGTGCGGTCGAGAAGACTCGAACTTCCACGTCTTGCGACACAGCGACCTCAACGCTGCGCGTCTACCAATTCCGCCACGACCGCATCGTGGTAGGTGCCACCCCTTCCGGGCCGGCGCCGGGTATCTAGCAAGAGATTCTCCGGGGCACAAGAGGCAGGCAAGAAGAATTTTGCCAGCATCGGAAAAACGGCTGGAATCCGGGAAAATTCCTTAGATCTTCACAACATCGTCGACACGGCGGTAGGACGCGGGGCGAGCCAGGACTTCGGTGATGGACACGGTCACGCGGTCCCCCTTCAACACCACCTGCCCCTTTGCGACCGGCAGGTTGTTGGCGAGGATATCGACGTCATCGTCGGCCGAATGGTCCAGCTCGATCACCGCGCCACGTCCCATCCGCAACAGCTGATGGATCGGCATGGTCTGCCCGCCGAGCACGACAGAGATCTCGACTTTGATCTTCTCCAGAATGGCCATCGGTCCTATCTTCCGTGTCGTCGGCGGCGTGCTTTGACGAACCGGCGCCAGCCGGAATACGAAGCGGCAAACCCAACGCATCGTCGTCCGTTGAGTGTTTGCGGCATAAGGTTACCGAATGGTTAACGAGAGATCCGAAATCAGGACAGACATGCATGCCATCCCCGGTTCGCCACCGGTCGAGTGGCGTGTCGAACCGGGCCTCACCGATTACGAGCATGCGGTTGCTTTCATGGAAGACCGCGTCGCCGCGATTTCGGCGGGGCAGAAAGCGGAGCTCGTTTGGCTGGTCGAGCACCCTCCCCTTTACACCGCGGGAACCAGTGCCGATGAGCGAGACCTCGTTGAGCCCGATCGCTTTCCCGTTTACCGGACCGGGCGCGGAGGGCAGTACACCTATCACGGACCCGGCCAGCGGGTCGTATACGTCATGCTGGATCTTGAAGCTCGCGGCAAGGATATCAGGGCTTTTGTGGCGGGGTTGGAGCGCTGGATCATCGGCGCGCTGGCCACCTTCAACGTTCGCGGCGAACGGCGCGAAGATCGTGTCGGCGTCTGGGTGCGCCGACCCGACAAGGGGAGCGGCGCGGAGGATAAGATTGCTGCCATCGGCATTCGCGTCCGTCGCTGGGTTACCTTCCACGGCATCAGTCTTAACGTCGAGCCGAACCTCAGCCATTTCTCCGGCATCGTGCCTTGCGGTATCCGGGGCCACGGCGTCACCAGTCTGGTCGACCTCGGGTTGCCGATTGCCATGGAGGATGCCGACGTCGCCCTCAAGGCGAGCTTTGTCGAAGTGTTCGGACCTTGCGCTACATCGAGGGGCTGACTGGGCGGATCGCTAAGGATCCACCCCGCCGTGAACATGGACGGAAACCTTGGCCGGCGAACGCGCAACCGCGGCGACGGGAACCAAATCCATCGAAACTAAATGTTTGCGAGATTGGCGGCGTATGCAGCGTGCATGCGATGAGTTTCGACCTGCAAAAGGACGGGTAAGGAGAATGGAGTGCTAGCTACCGGCCCGCATCCGGGAGGAATGCTCCAGATATTTCAGGGGAATTGGGCGCGCCCTCATTAATTGTCATACTTAAGAAATGGGCTCGGCGCTAAAAGTCAAAAACCGGACGACGGCGATCATCAATGGATCGAAATGCGTTTTGGGTGGCTTTTTGCCAGAAGAGCGCCGCAAATTCCCATCTTGGATACGGATATTATACCTTAGTATAGGTCTTAAATTCATACGGATCAGCAGAATATTCCATGAAGGAGACTGATTTGTCTCTTTTGCGAAAACGCCTGCTGGGTTAACTTGCTCTTAGCCGGTGTGGAGGCCGGCATCCGGGGAGTGATCAGGTCTTCCTGTTGCTTCCGGAGAAAATTTGGAGGAGAGAATGCGCACTCTTAATTTGCTCGCCGCGACCGCCTTTGCGACGGCTCTTTCAGTTTCGTCCGCCTTTGCCCTGACCGTCGGCTTCTCGCAGATTGGTTCGGAATCGGGCTGGCGCGCCGCCGAGACGAGCGTCACCAAGCTTGAGGCTCAAAAACGCGGCATCGACCTGAAGTTTGCTGACGCGCAGCAGAAGCAGGAAAACCAGATCAAGGCCGTTCGCTCGTTCATCGCTCAGGGCGTCGATGCCATCTTCATCGCTCCGGTCGTTGCCACCGGCTGGGATGCGGTTCTGAAGGAAGCCAAAGAAGCCAAAATTCCGGTGATTCTGCTCGATCGTACGATCGACGCTCCGAAGGACCTTTACCTCACCGCCGTCACGTCCGACACGGTCTACGAGGGCAAGGTCGCCGGCGAATGGCTTGTCAAGAACGTTGGCGACAAGCCTTGCAACATCGTCGAACTGCAGGGCACGACCGGCTCTTCGCCGGCCATCAACCGCAAGAAGGGCTTTGATGACGCTATCGCCAGCCATGCCAACCTGAAGATCATCCGTAGCCAGACCGGCGACTTTACCCGCACAAAGGGTAAGGAAGTCATGGAGAGCTTCATCAAGGCTGAAGGCGGCGGCAAGAACATCTGCGCCCTCTACGCCCACAACGACGACATGGCCGTTGGCGCCATCCAGGCGATCAAAGAAGCTGGCCTGAAGCCGGGCAAGGACATCCTGGTCCTCTCGGTCGACGCCGTCCCGGATATCTTCCAGGCGTTCATCGCCGGCGAAGCCAATGCCACAGTCGAGCTGACCCCCAACATGGCCGGTCCGGCCTTCGATGCCCTTGATGCCTACCTCAAGGACAAGAAGGAGCCTGCCAAGTGGATCCAGACCGAGTCCAAGCTCTACACGCCGGCTGATGACCCGCAGAAGGTCTACGACGAAAAGAAGGGCCTCGGTTACTGATACCGACCCGGAACGCCGCCCCTTTTAGATAGGGCGGCGTTCCCCTTTATTGCCGGGCCGCTTTTCCGGCTGCCGGCGGGCTTGTCCCTCGGGGTGAGGCCGCTGCATCGGAGGGCGGCCCGTTTCTTTGATCGGCAATAGTTGGACCAGCTATCATGGCGAACGCTCAGCCGCTGCTATCCGTGCGCGGAGTCAGCAAGGCCTTTCTCGGCGTTTCCGCGCTCGAGAATGTCGACTTCACCCTGCGGGCCGGCGAAGTGCACGCCCTTCTCGGCGAGAATGGCGCGGGCAAATCGACGCTCATCAAAATCATTACGGGCGCTTACCGCAGAGACGAGGGCGAAGTCCTGCTCAATGGGACGCCCATCCATCCGCGCGACGTCGTCGATGCGCAGAAGCTTGGCATCGGCACCGTCTATCAGGAGGTCAACCTCCTGACCAATCTCACCGTGGCAGAAAACCTCTTTCTCGGACGTCAGCCCAAGCGCTTCGGACTGACCGATGTCCGAGAGATGAACCGACGGTCGCGGGCAATTCTCGATACCTACGGACTTCATATCGACGTCACGGCGCCGCTCGCCAATTTCTCCGTTGCCATCCAGCAGGTCGTCGCGATCGCCCGCGCCGTCGATATCTCCGGCAAGGTGCTGGTACTCGACGAGCCGACCGCCAGCCTCGACTCCCATGAAGTGGCGATGCTGTTCGCGGTAATCCGCCAACTCCGCGAGCGGGGTATGGGCATCATTTTCATCAGCCATTTCCTCGACCAGGTCTACGAAATCGCCGACACCATCACGGTGCTGCGCAACGGCCGGCTAATCGATACGGTGTCCGTCGCCGGCCTCGACCGCTTGAAGCTGGTATCGATGATGCTGGGCCGTCAGCTCGAAGCTGACATAAAGCGCACGATCGATCCCAACACAGCGCAGTCCGAGCCGCTGGTCTCGTTGCGCGGCCTCGGCAAGCGCGGCAACATCGATCCAATCGACCTCGACATCCGTCGCGGCGAGGTGGTGGGGATCGCCGGGCTGCTCGGCTCCGGCCGCACCGAAACGGCGCAGTTGGTGTTCGGTATCGAGCGCGCGGACAGCGGCACCATCAGTGTCGCCGGTACGCCGGTCACCATGTCTTCGCCGCGCAAGGCAATCGCTCAGGGCTTCGCCTTCTGCCCCGAGGACCGCAAGACCGATGGCATCGTCGGTGACCTGTCGGTGCGCGAGAACATCATCTTCGCTCTGCAGGCCCAACGCGGCTGGACGCGGCCGCTCTCTCGCTCCGAGCAGGAGGCCCTTGCCGACCGCTATATCGCCGCCCTGGACATCCGCACGTCCGACCGGGAGAAGCCGATCAAGTTCCTGTCCGGAGGCAACCAGCAGAAGGTGCTGCTGGCCCGCTGGCTCGCGACCAACCCGCGCTTCCTGATCCTTGATGAGCCCACTCGAGGCATCGACGTCGGTGCCCATGCCGAAATCATCCGCCTGATCATCGATCTCTGCGAGCGCGGCATGGCACTTCTGGTCATCTCATCCGAGCTCGGTGAACTTGTCGGCTACTCCTCTCGCATTGTCGTGCTGAGAGACCGCAAGATGGTCAGCGAGCTGACCGGTGAGGAGATTTCCACCGATCAAATCATGAAGGCCATCGCTTCGCATGGCACTTCCGGGGAGGCAGCGTAATGGCCGTTCCTACCATCGTCCGTGAACGGATACCTCAGCTAATTGTTCTGGCTGTGATTCTCGCACTCAACGGAATCATATCGCCGGGCTTCTTCTCCATTGAAATCCAGAATGGCCGTCTCTACGGATCGCTGATCGATGTGCTCAATCGCGGCGCGCCGGTGACCCTTTTGGCCATCGGCATGACGCTGGTGATTGCCACCAAGGGCATCGATCTTTCGGTGGGTGCCGTGATGGCTATCGTCGGCGCCGTCGCGGCGTCGTTGATCACCTCTGGCTACTCGTTACCGGCGACGGTCGCGGGGGCTCTGTTCGTCGGTCTCGTCTGCGGCATCTGGAACGGCGCTCTGGTTGCCCTGCTCGACATTCAGCCGATCATTGCAACGCTGATCCTGATGGTGGCCGGGCGCGGCATCGCGCAGTTGATTACCGAAGGCGTCATTCTGACGTTTAACGACAAACCGGAGCTGATCTTCGTCGGCTCAGGCTCGTTCCTGAACCTGCCCATGCCGGTGATCATCTGGATCGTCATCGCGATCCTGGCGATCCTGGTGGTACGACGATCGGCCCTCGGCCTGCTGATCGAGGCAATCGGCATCAACCGACGCGCCTCGACCCTGTCGGGCGTCAATTCCCGAGTTATCCTGCTCGCCGTCTACGCGGTGTCCGGATTATGCGCGGCCACCGCCGGCATCATCGCCGCCGCCGACATCAAGGGCGCCGACGCCAACAACGCCGGCCTCTGGCTGGAAATGGACGCCATCCTGGCGGTAGTTATCGGTGGCACGTCGATGCTCGGCGGCCGTTTCTCGCTCGTCGGCTCGCTGATGGGTGCCATGATCATCCAGTCACTCAACACTGGCATTCTGCTGGCGGGTTTCCCGCCGGAATTCAACCTCATCATCAAGGCGGCGATCATCCTGATCATCCTGATCGTTCAGTCGCCAGCCAGCCAGGCAATCATGGCTAACTTCCGAGCCAACCGACAAGCCATGGCGGTCAAGACCGAGAGCAGGGAGCACGCGGCGCGATGAAAAACTCCAAATACCTGCCGCTGTTGGCCACCTTCGTGGTCTTCATGGTGGCCTATATCATCTGCATCTCGGTGTTCCCGAACATGCTGTCCACACGCGTCGCCGGTAATCTGCTCACCGACAATGCCTTTCTCGGCATCACGGCGGTCGGTATGACCTTCGTGATCCTATCGGGTGGTATCGATCTCTCCGTCGGCTCGGTAATCGCCTTTACCGGCGTGTTCCTGTCAGTGATCCTGAGGGACACCTCAATTCACCCGCTGGTCGCCTTCGTCTTGGTGCTGGCTCTGACCACGGCCTTCGGAGCGGCGATGGGTGGGGTCATCTTCTTCCTCGATATGCCGCCCTTCATCGTGACGCTGGCCGGCATGTTCCTCGCACGCGGCATCTCTTACCTGCTGACCACGGATTCGGTGCCCATCAACCATCCGTTCTATTCCACACTGCAGGACATCTATTTCCTGATGCCCGGCGGTGGTCGGCTGACCCTGATAGCCATCATCATGCTGGTGGTATTCGCCGTCGGAATCATCGTTGCCCAACGCACCCGCTTCGGCACCTACGTTTATGCGCTCGGCGGCAACCTTACCTCGGCGCAGCTGATGGGCGTGCCGGTGGCCAAGACGACGATCGGCATCTACGCCCTTTCGGGCTTCCTGGCCGGCCTTTCGGGCATCGTCTTCTCGCTCTACACCTCGGCAGGCTATTCGCTTGCAGCCGTTGGCGTGGAACTCGACGCCATTGCGGCCGTCGTGATCGGCGGAACGTTGCTGACCGGTGGCTACGGCTTTGTCGCCGGCACCTTCCTCGGCATCTGCATTCAGGGCCTGATACAGACCTACATCGTCTTCGATGGAACTCTGTCGAGCTGGTGGACGAAGATCGTCATCGGTCTGCTGCTGTTCGGCTTCATCGCCCTGCAGCGCGGCCTGATGTGGATGTCCGAGCGTAGCTCGCGCAATATGCGCCACGCTTCGGCCGCGCAGCCAAGCAGTGCGTGAACGCTGTCGCCAGGTTCAAAACAAAACCGCCGCCGGAGCGATCCGACGGCGGTTTCATTTTGCGAACAGGTAATTTAGCGATCGAGATAGTGCACAGTCGGCAAGTCGCGCAGCCGCTGGGCGGCGGTCTCCGGCGTCAGGTCGCGCTGCGGCGAGCCGAGCATCTCGAAGCCGACCATGAACTTCTTCACCGTCGCCGAGCGCAGCAGCGGCGGATAGAAATGCGCATGGAACATCCACTCCTCATGCGCCTCACCGTCGGTTGGCTTCTGATGAAAGCCCATCGAATAGGGAAAGGACGTCTCGAACAGGTTGTCGTAACGGATAGCGATGTTGGAAAGAGCGTCAGCCAGCGAGGCTCGCTCGCCGTTCGTAAACTCGTCGAAGCCGCCGATGCGACGCTTGGGCAATACCATGGTTTCGAACGGCCAGATTGCCCAATAGGGCACCAGCACCACGAAATGCTCATTCTGGTGGATGATGCGCTCGCCGAGTTTCAGCTCCTTCTCGACATAATCGAGAAGCATCGCCCTGCCCTTTTCCTTGAAATAGGCGAGCTGACGGTCGGTTTCCTTGGCCGTCTCGTTCGGCATGTGCCGGCTCGACCAGATCTGCCCATGCGGATGCGGCTGCGAGCAGCCCATCACCTCACCGCGGTTCTCGAAGATCAGCACCGAACCGATGTCTGGCTTCGAGCCGAGGTCGACGAACTGCTCCACCCAGGCATCGACGATGTAGGTAATCTCTTCGACCGACATGCGCGACAGCGTTTGGTCGTGGCGCGGCGAGAAGCACAGCACTCGGCAAAGGCCGGACTCGCCCTCGGCGATCATCAACCCATCGTCGTCGCGGTAATCCGACGGCGCGTCGGGAGTCAGCGCTGCAAAGTCGTTGGTGAAAACGAAGGTATGCTTGTAGTCGGGGTTACGCTCGCCGTTCATGCGCAGATTGCCAGTGCAAAGATTGCATTTGGGATCGTGCGCGACGCTGGTAACGGGCGGCAGCTTTTCCACCTGTCCCTGCCACGGCCTCTTGGCCCGATGGGGCGATACCAGCACCCATTCCCCGGTAAGCGGGTTAAGCCGGCGATGGGGATGATCGGCGAAAGCGTTCATGATTGTTCCGTCCTGGCCGATGGGCCGGTCGGCGACCGGTCGGAACGCCTTGGCGTTCCGGGAAATGAGGCGGAGAAAATGACGTGTCCCCGCCCCGCCGTTGTGAATCAGCCTGCAAGCGGACCAACGCCCTGCTGCGGCGAGCAAGCGAAAATAGTCGACTTGAGACCGGTAGCCTTCTCATAGGCCACCTTGACGCTCTCCATGAAGGCATCAGCCGCGCCGGCTTCGACGAGACTGACCGTGCAGCCACCGAAGCCGCCACCGGTCATCCGGGAGCCGAACACGCCCGGCTGTTTCTGGGCGATGTCGACCAGCACATCGACTTCCTCGCACGAGATCTCGTAATCATCGCGCATCGAGCTGTGCGACTGGTTCATCAGTGCGCCGCATCGGACAAGATCACCGGCGGCCAGCGCGTCGGCGGCTTCGACCACCCGCTCGTTCTCGGTCACGATATGCCGGGCACGGCGATAGGTGACGTCCGAAAGCAAAGCCTTGTTGGCTTCCAGTCCGGCCGGCGTCACGTCGCGCAATGCCTTGATCGGGCCGAGCACCGGCGCAAGAAGGTGAACGGCTTCCTCGCAGGAGGCGCGGCGCTTGTTATACTCGCCGGACGCCAGCTCATGATGAACCATCGAATTGGCGACGACGATCCGGGCACGCGGATCAATCGGCACCGGCCGCTTTTCGAGACTGCGGCAGTCGATCATCAGCGCGTGGTCGTGCTGGCCGTTGCAGGAAATGAACTGGTCCATGATGCCGCAGCGCATACCGACGAACTCATTCTCGGCCTTCTGGCAGAGTTTGGCGAGTTCCACTTTGTCGATTGGCAGCCCGGCAACGGTGAGCAAGCTGTAGCCGATCGACACCTCGAGCGCCGCTGAAGAGGACAAACCTGAGCCAACGGGCACAGATGAGGCGACCAGAATGTCGGCTCCTTTGAGTCTCATGCCCGCGCCAGCCAGCGCGACAGCCACGCCGAACACATAATCGGTCCAATCACGCTTTGGCTGGGGAGCAGGATTGTCCAGATCGAACTCGCGAGTCTCGCCAATTTTGGCCGAGTGGACACGGAGGATTCTGTCCGCGCGCGGTGCTACGGCAGCCCGAGTTTCATACTCGAGCGCCGCCGGCATGATGAAGCCGTCGTTATAGTCGGTGTGCTCGCCGATCAGATTTACGCGTCCCGGCGCTCTGATGAGAAACGGCTCGCTTCCGTAGATATCCTTGAATCCCGCCTTGAGCTCGTCGACGCTAAACATGTTGGCTTTTCGCCTCCCGAGGGTCATGGCCAGCACCCCCTCGGAAACGGCTGCCGGCATGGATGAATGCGCTAATGCAATCGCGCCGCTTCGGGCTCACGCGTCGAGGCGACACTCCCTTATAGACAGCATAAAACAACCCGGCAAGCGCCCGGTGCTTGCACGCCTTTGCGTATAACAGCGGATTTCCGCCCCCCTCAAGGAGAGCAGAGCCAGTCTCGGAACGGATAGATTCTTACTTAAAGCAGCCCCTGCGTACGTCCATGTTCGGCTCGAAAGGCCTTTGGACTGCACCCGGTATAACGGCGGAAGACGCGACTGAAATAGAGCGGGTCCTCATAGCCGACCTGGGCGGCAATCTGCTTCACCGGGCTTGGCGTCACCAAGAGCAGATGACAGGCGAACTGGATCACCTGCTCCTCACGCCACTTCAGGATCGATCGGCCAAGCGTCTGGGTGAACAGGTGCGCAAGACGCGACGGTGAAAGGCACACTGCCTGGGCGATTTCGGCCACGGAAAGTGGGCGATGCAAGTTATCGGTGACGAACTTGCAGGCCATCAGCAGCCGCTGGTCGAAGTGCCCCGGCGGCGCTGTCGCCCGGTCATTCTTCGCACAGAGCAGGATGACTCTTTCAAGGAGATTCATGGCGAGCTCCATGGAAAGCAGATCGGTGTTGGCCGACCAGCTCGCCACTTCGCCGAACAGCGTTTCCAGCGTTGCCACCAGCGACTTGTCCTCGACCCGCTGCACAAAGAACGCTCCGTGCACGCCGCGCCAGGATAACCAGCCGCTCCAGAAAGCGCGCGGCTGGAAATAGATCCAGCGGTGCCACCACTCCGACGCCCCTGGCGCGCGTCCATAGTCATGGATGGCCCCCGGAGGAAAAAGCACAAGATCACCCGGCTCGACCGTAAAGCGGTTCTCGCCATCGAAAACTTCGCCGCTCCCCTTGACGGTCAGGTTGATAATCCAGCCGCGCATGCCATCCGGGCGTTCGATACGGAAGTCCAGCGGGCCTCCGCGTTCGATCGGCGTAATACCGGCGACAAGGCGCGTATCGAAATGGAAGCCGGGAAAGAGCGGGGCGACAAACGGGTCAGCCGTCGTCTCACCTTCCGTTTGCAAGAGAGACAAACGGCGAATGACGCTTTCGACTTGGGCCGGAGCGGAAAGGGGGGTGGCAGTATCGTCCATGTAAAAAGCTGGATTAGCCCTTTGGGAAGCGGATGGGGCGCACTATAATCCTCACAATCAAAATGAGCAATAACAGCGGCTTGGATTCAATTGCCGACACGGAGGAAGAGGCTGGCCATTTCGCGTCATAAGCGAAATTCGTCCGCATCGCAGCTAGAGCTTAGGCAAAACCGCACTGCTTGGTCTTGATGCGCCAACGGGCGTGTTTTCCGACTTCGTGTGGCGGATCTAGGTTCGATGGAAAACAAAAAAGGCGATCCGAAAGGCATAGCAGCTGAACGGATACGTCAACCAAGACAGAGTTCCCCTGGGAGGGGCAGATGGCAAATGGCGACCGGCCTATGATCGGTCTTGATTTCAGGCCCGACAGCGCCCGAGAGGCGTTCTCGCCGAATATCGGCCGAACCCCAAAGCCGCTGCGATCTCCCGGAAAATGTCTGAGCATCGCCTAAAGCGCGGCGCTTATGTCGAGACCGACGCCCGTCGTTGGGTTATTTAGCCTGCTGGCCGCTTCAATACGCGCGGCCAAAAGACAGACTCATGCTGAAGGCAGCCATCAATGAAACTCAAGGAACTCCGCGAACAGGTCTGCGAGGCCAACCTAGAGCTCGACCGCCGCAAGATCGTCGTCCACACCTGGGGTAACGTCTCGGGTATCGATCGCGAAAAGGGCTACATCGTCATCAAGCCGTCGGGCGTCTCCTATGACAAGCTAACGCCGGACAAGCTGGTGGTGGTGAACCTTGCCGATGGCAAGGTGCTCGAGGGCGATCTCAATCCCTCCACCGACACCAAGACGCATCTGGTTCTCTATCGCGCCTTCCCGACCATCGGCGGCGTCACCCATACGCACTCTGCCTATGCCGTTGCCTGGGCGCAAGCGCGCAAGGAAATCCCCTGCTTCGGCACCACGCATGCCGACTACTGCCACGGCCCCGTGCCGATGACGGCTCCCCTCACCGCCGAGGAAGTTGCTTCGGACTACGAAGCCAACACCGGCGAAGCCATCGTTCGGCGTCTCGGCAATGAGAATCCGCTCGCCAAGCCGATGGTGCTGGTGGCCGGACATGGTCCCTTCACCTGGGGCAAAAATGCCGCTGATTCAGTTCTCAACGCCGTGTTTCTCGAGGAGATCGCCCGCATCGCCACAACAACCGTGATGCTGGCTCCCAATGCGGCTCCCGTCGAGGAATACGTTTCTGAATACCACTATCAGCGCAAGCACGGCCCTGGGGCGTGGTACGGCCAGAAAAAAGCCTGATCCCCTCTCGGATATCGGGCAGCGGACTACGGCAAGGACAACAATTTTCTAGGAGGCAAGGAAATGTCGCTCAAGGACATCACGCGGAAGCCGAAGATCGGTTTCCTCGGCATCATGCAGGAACTCTACGACAACACGCTGCCCGGTATCACCAAGCGCCAGGAGGGCTTTGCCCGCGAGGTTTCGGCCCGCCTGACCGGTGTCGCCGAGGTGTTGTTCCCGAAGGCCGCCCGCTGCCGTGAAGACATCGAGCAAGTGCTGAAGATCTTCGCTGCCGAAGAAGTCGACGGCATCATGATCGTCAACCTGACCTACGGCCCGGGCCTCCGCCTCGTCAACGCCTTCCGCGACGTGTCGACGCCGCTGTTCCTGGCCAACATCCAGCCGGAACCGCGCGTCACCAAGGCGTGGGACATGGCCGACCTCACCTATAACCAGGGTGTCCACGGCGCCCAGGATACCGCGAATTCGCTGATCCACGTCGGCAAGCAGTTCTCGGTCTGGTCGGGCGACTGGAAGGATGGCGAGTTCGTTAAAGCCTTCGAAGTGTTCGCCTCGGCCGCCCACGCCGTCGCCGTCATGAAGCAGACCAAGGTCGCCGTCTTCGGTCGCATGCCCGGCATGGGCGACATCCTGACCGACCCGCACACCTTCATGCGCGTCATCGGCCCGCAGGTCGATCACATCGGCATGGGCCCCGTGGCCGCCGAGATGGACAAGGTCAACACCCAGGAGATCCAGGCCGTCATCGCCTACTGCAAAGCCAACTTCGACATGGACCCGAAGCTGACCCAGCCGCAGCTCGAGGAAGCCGCCAAGATCCAGGTCGCCCTTACCAAGGTGCTCGAAGCCGGCGAATACGACGCTTTCTCGCTTTACTTCAACGAGATTGGCTTGGACGGTCGTTTCAAGCAGACGCATATGATGGCCGCCTCCAATCTGATGGCCGACGGCTATGGTTACGCCGCCGAGGGCGACACCAACTGCGCCTCGCTGATGGTCGCTGCCCGCGCGCTGCAGGCTGATCCCCAGTTCACCGAAATGTATGCCATGGACTTCGAGCTCGACGCGGCTCTGCAGAGCCACATGGGCGAAGGTAACTGGAAGATCGCCCGCAAGGACAAGAAGCCGCGCCTGATCGACCGTCCGCTCGGCATCGGTGGCCTCGATAATCCGCCGACCGTCCTGTTCCAGGGCGAGCCCGGCCCGGCCACGCTGGTCAGCCTCGTCTCGCTCGGTGCCGACAAGTACCGCCTTGTCGTGTCGCAGGGCGATATCCTCGACACGGAGGAGTTGCCCACCGTCGAGATGCCTTACTTCTTCTTCAAGCCGGCCACCGGCGTGAGGGAATGCCTCAATGGCTGGCTGAAGAACGGCGGCACGCACCATCAAGTCCTGCATCTCGGCGATACCCGCGCCAAGTGGAAGGCCTATTGCGATCTCGTCGGCATCCAGTACGTCGAGGTCTGATACCCGCTCCTCCCAAGCAAGCGGAACTGGGCCGGCGAAAGCCGGCCCTTTTGTTTGAGTCTCCCAGACCGAACGGTGATCTCCGCCAGCGATATCGCCCATCGCCAGAATCCATTTGCGCCGACGCGCCTGAACGGCATTAATCTCGTCTCGAAATCAAAGCCGAAAGGCCAATTATTCTGGGAGAAAAGTCATGCTGTATCGCAAATTCGGCCGTCTGCCGGTCGAGGTCTCGGATATCGGCTTCGGCGCCTGGCAAATCGGCGGCGCTTGGGGGGAAGTAACCGAGGCTGACGGCAGAGCCGCCCTTGAGGCGGCGCTCGAAGCGGGCGTCACCTTCATCGACACTGCCGATGTCTACGGCGATGGCCGATCCGAGCGAATCATTGCCTCGGTACTGAAGGAGTGGACAGGCAAACGGCCCTATGTCGCCACAAAGGCTGGCCGCCGCCTCAACCCACACGTTGCCGCCGGCTATACCCCGGAAAACATCGAAGCCTTCATCGACCGCAGCCTCGCCAATCTCGGCGTCGAAACGCTGGATCTCGTTCAGCTCCACTGCCCGCCGACAGAAGTACTGTACACCCCTGCCCTGTTCGTGGGGCTCGAGGCGATCAAGGCCAAGGGCAAGATCCGCAATTACGGCGTTTCGGTCGAAAAGGTCGAAGAGGCGTTGAAGGCGATCGAGTATCCGGGCGTTGTTTCCATCCAGATCATTTACAACATTTTCCGTCAGCGGCCGGATCGGTTGTTCTTCGAGGAAGCTAGGAAGCGTGGCGTCGCCGTGATCGTGCGAGTGCCGCTTGCTTCAGGTCTGCTCTCGGGCAAGATCACGGCGGAAACGAAATTCGCCGCCGATGACCATCGCCTGTTCAACCGTCATGGCGAAGCCTTCGATGTCGGCGAGACCTTCGGCGGCGTGCCTTTCGAGGTTGGCCTGCAGGCGGTCGAGGAGATTCGCCAACTGGTACCCGTTGGCCAGAGCATGGCCGCCTTTGCGCTGCGCTGGATTCTGATGGCCGACGCCGTCAGCGTCGTGATCCCCGGCGCCCGTAACGCGGAACAAGCGCGCGGCAATGCCGCTGCCTCCGATCTTCCAGCCATCCCGGCAGACGTGATGGCCGCGACGCGCGAAATCTACGCCAGGCTGGTTGCCCCGCACGTCCACCAGCGCTGGTGAGCGGCGGCGGAAATATCCTTTCTTGCGGCGGAAACCCTTGCGATTTCCGCCGCTTGTTTCTTGTCCCCAAGCGGGCTGCGGCCGCTCATGGGAAGCAGGACATATCGCGTGGGGCATCTACAGGATCGACGTCGCTGGGGCTTGACCCAGTGCCTCAGAATCTCTAGACAACTCGCAACGGAGCTGTGGCCGAGAGGCTGAAGGCACTGGTTTGCTAAACCGGCGTACGAGCTTAAACTTGTACCGAGGGTTCGAATCCCTCCGGCTCCGCCACTACCCTTGTTAACCTATGGGCTTGCAGCTGACAGGCGGCATTGCCTTACTCTCGTAGAGCGTGCCTCCCGGACCTTCGCGATTTCTGGTGTTATGCGGATGCCGCTGCGAACGTCAGACAGGCTCACGTTATCGCCTGCAGGTCTCGCAAAGCGATGCGAACATAGGCCTCGACCAGACCATCGCCCTCGCTTCGTTCCACCCCGATAGCCAGCCGCATCGTTGCGGTGCCAAGGTGCATGAGCAAGGTGGCCGTGGTGAGAAGCTCGGTGGAATCCGCATTCGGGTGAAGGCGTTGCAGCACACGCGCAAGAACAGCGCCGTTCTCACGGCTGTCGGCAAGGTCGATATCCAGAAGCGCCTTATCTGCCTGTGTACCTGACCAGATATCGCGCATGACGGGTTCGGCGAGGAACAACCCGTAATACATGTCGATCAAGCTGCGAAAGGCGCGAGCAAGACTATCGGTATCCTTTACCTCTTCTAGGGCTTCTCGGATGCAAGCGCGGCCTTCCAAGTTGTACCGCTCGGCCAAAGTACGAACGATGGCCCCTTTGTCCGGAAAATACTGATAGAGCGAGCCAATCGAGACACCCGCCTGTTCGGCCAGTTCTCCCATCTTCATCGCATCACTACCGTCGCGCGCAATTAGTGTCTTGGCCGCTGCCAGAATACGCTCCATGCGTTCACGACTACGCACCTGCTGCGGTGTGCGACGCGCAACGGTCTGCGAGGTCGCTTCCTTGTGATGACTATCAGTCATATATGATAAACCCTCATATTTAGGCTTGACCGGAATAATATGAGGATTTATCACATTACGCAACGTGAGAATCATTCACATTAAGGGAGGCGCACGGTCATGCAAAAGCCTATTCTACTGGTGGGAGGCAAAGGCAAAACTGGGGTCCGGGTCGGCAAACGCCTGACCGAACGTGGACTGCCGGTGAGGTTCGCCTCGCGTTCGACCGGATTTGATTGGAGGGATCGCGACACTTGGGCCAACGCCATCGAAGGCGCCGCCTCCATCTACATCACATATTATCCCGATCTGGCCGCGAAGGGCGCAGCTGACACTGTAGGGGCGTTCGTAGCCTTGGCGGTATCGCTTGGCGTCAGACGTCTCGTTCTGCTTTCCGGGCGCGGCGAACCAGAGGCCGAAGAGAGTGAGCGGCGGCTCATCGCATCTGGCGCCGACTGGACAATCGTACGAGCCAGTTGGTTCAACCAGAATTTTGACGAGGGCCAACTCGCGCCAATGATACTGGGCGGAGAAGTTGCTTTGCCAGTCAGCGTGGTCCGAGAGCCTTTTATCGACGCCGACGATATCGCCGACGTTGTCGCGGCGGCTCTCGGCGACCCTCGCCACATTGGCAAGCTCTACGAGGTGACGGGGCCTCGTCTTCTCACCTTTTCGGAAGTGGTGGGAATCATCAGCAAGGCGGCCCATCGCGAGATAAGATTCAGAACTGTTACTGCAGAGGCCTTTATCAAGGCGCTGAATGACGGAGGAGTCCCCGGCGATGTTGCGGACCTTTTGGAAGAACTCTTCACAATTGTGCTCGATGGTCGCAACTCATCGCTGAGTGACGGAGTCGAGCGCGCCTTGGGGCGGCCGCCACGCGACTTTGTCGACTATGCCGAATCCGCAGCGACCCGAGGAGCTTGGAGCTAACCCATGAACAGTTGGCTTAATCTGTTGTTGTTCACTGCGGCACTCGGCGCGGCGATCATGGGGGGAATCTTCTTCGCCTTCTCGAATTTCGTCATGCCGGCTGTTGCGCAACAGCCAGCAACGTCCGGCATCGCGACAATTCAGACCATCAACGTGACTGTGCAGAATCCCGTCTTTCTCGCGATATTCCTAGGTACTGCGCTCATCAGCATTGTTTTGGTTATCGCGGTCTTGGGGATCGGACATCCGCGCCCGTTTCTCATGATCGTCGGGGCGATATTCTATATCATTGGAACGTTTGGGGTAACGGTCGCCCTTAATGTTCCCATGAACGAGGTTCTGGCTTCGTTGCCGCCGGAGAGTCCAGAGGCACACTTAATTTGGGCGGATTTTCTGAGCGATTGGACGTTCTGGAATTCCATCCGTGCCGCTGCCGCCGTGATCGCCGCAACCTGCCTTGTCGGTGGTGTGCTCGTTTAGCAATCGAGGTCCGGACTGGTTTGCCGTAGCGATCCTCACGACTGACGATTCGGCCGGCCTTCCACCAAATCGTACGTTCAATTTTGGCAGATAGAGACTAGGGAGGTCGCAAGATTGCCCAACCTGATCGATCCCTCTCTGTCGAGCCTATAATGAATGATGGCGTCTACGTGCCGCCAAACTCGGCGCGGGATAAGGCTACAAAGTCGGCCTGTGGGACTTCTTCCATGAAGATAGTCAGCGCATCGAGCATGACCGGCTGCAGCAGGCTATCGGCAAACAGTGCCGAAAGATGATCGCCCACCGCGGTTCGCAGCTCTTCCGGCACCGGACCGGTCAGTGACATATGAAAGCGGAACCGCTCGAAGACGTAAGGATAGCCCCACGCCTTGAGATTCTCGACCTCGACGGCATTGAGGTTCGACCCGTTTCGGCGGGCAAATTCCTCAGCTCCCATCGGAGCACGGAATCGGTCGAACTCGGCCACCACCGCGTCGGCAAGCGTCCGTAGCGCGACCGGAGGCTCCTCGGGAACCAGGGCAAAAAAGCTGCCGATGCGCGCCACCTTGAGGAGTCCAATATCGAGCGGCGGCTGCTTGCTGGCAAAATCGCTGGCGGCGGACTGCAGATCCCATGAGTGGAATTCCGGCCTGAGGCGCATCGGTGGCTTCAACGTGGCATGGAAGCCGTAGCGGCGAGGATCGGTGACCAACGGCTCCCAGGCCGGCGGCAGCGTCCGTGCCGGCACCCGGCCGCCGAAGGCATCGCGACCGAGCCACCGCAACGCAATACGCGTCAGCGGATGGTCAATCGGCGGGGCATAGTAAAGGGCGTAGCGGGCACGATGCGGCATGATGGTCCCTTCAGGCCTGACGATCGGCGATCGCCTCGACCAGTCTGGCAAAGCGCCGACCGGCCTCGGTGAGATCGCCGCTATTGTCGACGGTATAAATCGCCAACTCGGCTGGCAACGATGGTTCTGGCCGGTCTAGGCGGGCTCTGATCTCCGCCTCCGTTTCGCGGCCACGCGCTACGAGCCGGGCAACCAGGCAATCGTGGTCGGCGGTAACAAGGATCACTGCGAGCGACGGATAGACGTCAGCGAAATCGCCAAGGGATGAGCGACTCCCGTTCGCCACCAGACAACAACCGGCCTGCACTTCCCCGATGGTCGAAGCCGGAATACCGTAGCCATGACCATGCGCACGCCAGAAAACGGCAAAGCCGCCGGCGGCCGCCGCGGCCTCGAACTCGTCGTGGCTAACGGGTTGGTGCGCTTCGCCGCCAGCGTCGCCGGCTCTCGTCACCATTCGCCGCACAAAGGCGATATCCGATCGTCCGGCCAGGCGATCGGCCGCCTGAGCCATCAGGCTGTCCTTACCGGCGCCTGATGGACCGACGACAACGATCATGCAGCCGCTCGGCGGTGTTTCGAGACCGTTCATTACGCTACCCGCCGCCCCTCGCGCCAGACGGCCCGAACCACTGGCATGCCTTCCCGACGGTGTACATGGACCAAGTCGGCACGGAGGCCCGTGGCGATACGACCACGATCTACAAGGCCGACGCTCCGGGCCGGTGTGGCAGTGACCATGGCAATGGCGCGCGCGAGATCGATCCCCGCGGCCCGGTCGGCCAGGATGAACGGAGCGTGGATCAAACTGATCGGCACGTAGTCGGAGGAGAGCACGTCGAGCACGCCCGCGGCGGCGAGGTCGCCGGCCGCGATATTGCCGGAATGCGACCGGCCGCGCACGATGTTTGGCGCGCCCATGAGGACGGCGATACCGGCGGCGTGCGAGGCGCGGGCTGCGTCGAGTGTCGTCGGAAACTCGGCGATTCGGACGCCATGGCCAGCCGATTCCGCGACATGGTCGATCGTTGCGTCGTCGTGGCTGGCCAGCGCGATGCCACGTGCCTGGCAATCGGCGGCAACAACCTGCCGGTTGGGGGCGGAATGGCGGGCCGAAGCCTCCTGCCGGCGAGCAACGAAGGCGGCGAAGGCCTCGTCGGAGAGGCCGCGCTTGGTCTTATAGTAGAGCGTGTATTGGTCCATGGTTTGGAACTGCCGCTGCCCAGGCGCATGGTCCATCACCGAGGCGAGATGCACCAGCGGATCGTCGCGGAAAGCCTCGTAGTCGGCGAGCATATCGGGGGCCGACACTTCGCAGCGCAAGTGGATGAGATGGTCGGCACGGAAGCGCCCCTGGTCGCGCCCCTCATGCAACGCATCGGCGAGTGCCCGCATCTCACCCGGCGCAAAGCCACCGTCCTCGTCGGAGCCCATGCGCAGGCAATCGAACACCGTGGTGATGCCAGCCGTCGCCACCTGACCGTCGTGCGCCTGAATGGCGGCAATGGTGTCCCAGCGCACGCCGGGCCTCGGCGCGTAATGCACCTCCAGATGATCGGTGTGCAGTTCGACAAGGCCGGGAATGAGGTAGTCGCCGCCGAGATCGATACCGTTCCGCGCCGAACCTTCCGTCACCTCCGCGATGCGACCATCGCGGACGATCACGCCGCCGGTGACGACCCGATCCTCCAGCACGAGGCTGGCATTGCAAATTTCCAAATCGCAAGCGTCGATCATATCAGGTCTTCTTCTCGTCAGGGCTGCACGCGGCCGGTCAGCCGGCTGCGCAGCGCATTGGAAATGGTGTCGAAGATGAAAACGGTGCCGATGATCAGGATCACCATGTAGAAAATGTTCGGCCAGTTTGTGTGGGTGCGCATCGACTCCCACAGTTTGAGGCCGATGCCGCCGGCGCCCATGGCGCCGATGATGGTGGCCGAACGGGTATTGGATTCCCAGAAATACAGCGTCTGGCTGACAAAGACGGGCAGTACCTGCGGCAGTACGCCGAAGCGCTGCACCGCGATTGGCGGGGCACCCACTGAAGTCAGCCCGTCGCGCGGCTTGCCGTCGATGTTCTCCAGCGCCTCCGAGAACAGCTTACCGAGCGAGCCGGTGTCGGTAAAGAAGATGGCCGCCATGCCGGAGATCGGGCCGGGGCCAAAGGCGCGGGTGAAGAACAGCGCCCAGATCAGCATGTCGACCGAACGCTGGAAGTCGAAGAAGCGCTTGGCCGTCTGGTTGGCCAACCAGTTGGGCGTAATGTTACGGGCAGCGACGAAACTGAGAGGGAACGCCACGATCGCCGCGAACAGCGTGCCAATGAACGCCATGACGACGGTTTCGAGCAGCTTGGTCCAGACATCGAGATGCTGCCAGGACGGATTGTAGAGGAAATCGTTGACCGCGAGAGCGAGGTTACTGCGGGTGGGATCGAGGCGTTGCCCGGCGGTGATCAGGTGCATCACCTCCCCGGCCGATTTGCCGAAGAAGGCTGAATTGGTGTCGAAGATGAAGTTGACCCAGCCGGGGAAGCGCCGGTGTACGACCACCGAACCACTGTCGATCTGCGCCCAGCCGGACAAGCCGAAGGCAACGATGATGCGGTCGCCGGCCCGCTTCTGCTCCGCCCAAGCCGGCAGCGGCCCGGTCGCCCTCACAGCGTCGCCGGTACCGAGCGGCACCACCAGCGTCTCACCGTTTCTTTCGACCACAATGTGGTTTGGGGTGACAACGAGACGGGCATTGGCCGAGAAGTGTATCTCGGCGCGCTTTACCACCTCTTCAATGCGATTAGTTGGTTCCGTGGTGGGAGTAGCGGGCGCGGTGCCCGGTGCCATGAAACTGCCCCCGGCCATGAAGCCGCCTGTCGTTGCGCCGGCCGGTTTGGGCGCGGCTATACGGCGCTCCATCATGGTGCGATCGACGGTCATCCAGTCCGGTTTCGGATTGGGGCCGATCGGATCGAAACGCGGAAAGGTCACGGCCATGGCGCCGTCTCGATCGATGGAGATGGTGGGGCGATATTCGTAGGTCACCCATTGCACGAGATAGGAGCCCGCAATCTGCCAGTTGGTATTCGCGAGCACTTGGCCGATGCCGAACACCCACCAGCAGAACACAAGATAGATCACGGTGGCGGCCGCCAGCGCCGGCACCCGCCATACCGTCCAGAAGCGCGGACGTACGGCTTGAGGGTAGCGAGAGGCGATGGCGGCGTATTGATCGGCGGTGAGGGCAAGCATCGCAGGGCCTCCTCAGGTAGCTGGCAGGAAGGCATCGCGGCCGACCATGCTTCGGCGCAGCCAGGCAGAGAACTGGTCGACGGCGACGATGGTACCAAACAGCAGGATGACGATGGCTATGGTCTTGGCGCCATGGTTCTGGCTGATCGAAAGGCGCAGAAGCTCGCCGATGCCCCCGCCACCGACAGCCCCGATGATGGTGGATATCCGCACGTTGATCTCGAGACGCAGAAGGAAATAGCTGGCGAAGTTGGGAAGCACCTGTGGCAGCATGGCGAAACGCACGCGCTCGATCCATGTGCCTCCCACAGCTCTGAGGCCTTCATCGGGCTTCATGTCGGCGTTTTCCACCACCTCGAAGAATAGCTTGCCGAGCGCGCCGATGCTGTGGATCGATACCGCCGCGATGGCCGGTATTGGCCCCACGGTGAGAAAAGACAGGAAGAAGCCGGCGACCACGACATCGGGAAAGGCGCGCAGGATTTCCATGAATCGGCGGACCGGCCAACGAGCCCATCGGCTCGGCATCATGTTACTGGCTGCGAAAAACGACAGTACGCCGCCGATGAGCGTGCCTATTATAGTCGACAGCAGCGCGATATTGAGCGTGATTGCCATCTGGTCGATGTATTCGGGAATGTAGAGAGCTGATGTGAGATAGGTGCGGCCCTCGGGATAGTTGTACTTGAGACTGCCATCGTCGTACGGCGATGGCAGGTCGAACATGGCGCGCCCCACCTCGAGCCAGTCACGCGGCACCAAGTCGCCCGTGAAATCCAAAAAATGCGGCAGCCGGTCGAAAAATTTGCCAGCGTTGGCCTCGTTGGCGAACCACAGCGACAGCGCAACCGTGACGATCAGACCGCCGATGCCGAGGACGGTGTAAAGGCGCCGCACCTGTGCCTGGGCCTGCCAGTGGCGTTCGATAAGGGCGGCACGGTCGGAGAGTCTTGTCGGCATGGCTGACCCGGCTTAGGAGGGGACCGGCCGGAGGATTCCGGCCGGTCCGGTTCGAGCGAGGGGAGATCAGCCGCCGATCGCCGCCTTGCGGGCGGCGACGATGGTCTTGTAGAAATCGGGCGTCACATCGGTGAAGCTCTTGAAATCGCCGCCCTCAATGGCCGAGAAGCAGGCCGCGTCGCTCTTCGGCAGGTCCTTCATGAAAGCGACGAACTTGGTCTTGACCTCATCCGGCAGCGCATTGCGAACGACGATCGGACCGTTGGGGATGAGCGGCGACTTCCACAGCTCAACGATGTCGTCCATGTTGAGCATGCCCTTCTCGACCATCTTGCGCAGATTGCCGGAGGTGTAGCCGTCCTTGAATTCGCCGACGCCCGAGCCAAAGGTGGTGCCGGCATCGAAGGTGCCCTTCAGCACTTCGAGGACGAGGTTCTCGTGGCCGCCGCCGAAGCCGGTCGAAGCGAAGTAGTCCTTGATGGGGGCGCCGATGGCATCGGGCAAGGTCACAGTCGGCACCAGGTAACCCGAGGTGGAATCCGGATCGGCAAAGCCGAGCTTCTTGCCCTTGAGGTCCTTGAGCGTCTTGATGCCGCTGTCCTTGCGGGCCACCATGATCGAGTAGTAGCCGGTCGAACCGTCGGTCTGGACCGTGGTCAGCACCGGCGTGACGACATCCGGGTTGGCCAGAGCGATCTTGGCATAGCCTGAGGCACCAAGCTCAGCTTCGTCGAGCGTGCCACCGAGCAGGCCCTGGATGACGCCGTCATAGTCGGCGGCCGGGAACAGCGACACCTTATCGACGCCGAGCACGGCCGGCAGCTTGTCCTGCAGGCATTTGAAATTACGCAGGCGGTCGGCTTCATTCTCGCCGCCCAGAATGCCGATGCGGAAATCCTTGATCTCCTCGGCGGCAGCGGCGCCGGCGAGCGCGACGAGGGCGGTTGCGGCAAACAGAATCTTCTTCAACATCCGTCTCACTCCTGGTTCCGCCGGCTCCGCCGGTCGGATGGTCATGCTGCGCCAATGGCGCGGGCAAGCGAGCGCGCGGGATCGCCCTCTGAAACCGGCGGTCGGTCTCGCGCGTTCGAAATCTGGTCGTTGAGGCTGGCCGGCCTTACATGGCGGCGGCGGCTTGCATGACGAGGCCGGAAATGGCTTCGGGCGCTGGCACCCACTGGGGGGTGAGCGAAGTCGATGTCATGCGTTCGTCGAAATCATCCTCGGCACCGTAGATGCGGCGGACCGCTTCGGCTGTCAGTTCAGCTGGCGGGCCATCGAACACCACCCTCCCCTCGGCCATGCCGACGATGCGCTGGCAGTAGGCACGCGCCGTATCGAGGGTGTGAAGATTGGTAATGACGGTGATGCCGTCGCGGCGGTTGATGTCGGCCAGAGCGTCCATCACCACCTTGGCATTCATCGGGTCAAGTGAAGCGATCGGTTCGTCGGCCAGGATAACGCGGGGTTCCTGCATGAGGGCACGGGCGATGGCGACACGTTGCTGTTGGCCGCCACTGAGCGTGCCCGCGGCTTGCAGCACAGTCTGCTCGATGCCTAGCCTCTCCAATGCCGCGATGGCCATGATGCGTTCGTCGCGGCTGAAAAGATTCATCACCGACAGAGCTGTCGAACGGTGATTGAGGCGGCCCAGCAGCACATTGGTCAGTACGTCGAGGCGCGGCACCAAATTGAATTGCTGGAAGATCATGGCGCAGTCGCGCCGCCAGCGACGCAACGCCTCACCCTTCAGCGAGGCGATCTCCACATCGCCATAGCGGATAGAACCGGAGGTAGGATCGGCGAGCCGATTGATCATTCGCAGTAGCGTTGATTTGCCGGCACCGGAGCGACCGATGATGCCGACCATCTGTCCCTCAGGGATCGAAAAACTGACGTCATCGACGGCGACCTTGGTGCCGAAGTGGCGCGACAAGTTGCGAATTTCGAACATTGGTCTAGACGCCCTGCCAGATTATATTTTGTGTGAGCTTGAATTTACGCCGGCTGGATGTCACTTTCGTGTACAAGCGGAAAGTAAACCGGCTAATGACCGTACTTATTCAAGAAAGACTCAACGTCAAGTTCGCGAAAATCTTCGAGCGCCTCTCGAAGTTGCCCATGCTCCCAATCCCACCAGGCAAGCGTCTCCAACCGATCGGCGATATCTTCGGAAAAACGTCGTTTAAGGGGCCGTGCCGGCACACCCGCCACGATGGTGTAGGCGGGCACGCTTCGGCTCACCACAGCGCCAGCGCCGACGACGGCGCCGTTGCCGATGGAGACGCCCGGCAAGATAGTGGCGCCATGACCGATCCAGACGTCGTGGCCGATGCGAACGCGATTGTCGCGCCGCTGGGCGAAGAAGTCCTGTTCGTGGTTGGCGTCGTCCCAGTAATCACCGGCCCGGTAGGTGAAGTGATGGAGGCTCGCCCGATCCATCGGATGACGGGTGGCGTTGATGCGAACGGCAGCCGCGATATTGGCGAATTTGCCGATCGTGGCGCACCAGACCATACCGTCGCGTTCGATGTAGGAGTAGTCGCCAAGCTCAAGTTCGCTGATGCGGCAGCCTTCGGCGATTTCGGTATAGCGGCCGAGCTGGCTCGCCTCGACACTGGCTGCGGAGTGGATCAGAGGGGTTTCCGAGAGGCGTGTCATTGTCCGGTTCTCCGCTCCGAGTAGCGAGACACATCGACGACGCGGCTTGCCACGCGGTCGCGCACGTCCTCGTCATGGAAAATGCCGACTAGTGCCGTGCCGGCCGCTTTTTTTCCTCGATCATATCGACGACGACGGCACGGTTGGCAGCGTCCAGCGAGGCGGTCGGTTCGTCGAGAAGCAGAATAGGATGATCGGAAATGAAACCGCGGGCGATGTTGACGCGCTGCTGCTCGCCACCCGAGAAGGTGGCCGGTGGCAGGCTCCAGAGCTCACGCGGCAGATTGAGCCGAGCGAGCGCCACTTCGGCACGTTCCAGCGCCTCGGTCCGGTCGGCGCCTCGGGCGATCAGCGGATCGGCCACAACTTCCAGCGCCGGCACGCGCGGAATGGCACGCAGGAACTGGCTGACGTAACCGAGGGTGAGGCGGCGGACGTCGAGAACTTCGCGCGGCAGAGCTTTCGCAAGGTCGACCGGATGGCCGGCGTGAGCGACGAGGATCTCGCCGGCGTCGACGCCGTAGTTGCCATAGAGCATCTTGAGGATGGAACTCTTGCCGACACCCGACGGGCCGCCGAGCACCAGGCACTCGCCGGAGCCCACCTCGAAGGAGACATTGGAAAACACTGGCAGACGGAGACCGCCGCGCAGATGCATGACGAATGTCTTGGCGATGTCGCGCACACGAAGCGGCAGCATGGCGTTCTCCGGTCAGGCTTGCGGAATGGAGGAGACGAGGAGTTGCGTGTAGGGCTGGCGCGGATCGTCGAGCACGCGATCGGTCAACCCCTCCTCGATGACGCGACCGTCCTTCATCACCATGATCCGGTGGCTGAGCAGACGGGCGACGGCGAGGTCGTGGGTCACGATGATCACCGAGAGGCCGAGATCGCGGACGAGACCACGCATCAGGTCGAGGAGGCGCGCCTGCACCGAAACATCGAGGCCACCGGTCGGCTCGTCCATGAACACGAGGCGTGGAGCGGTGACGAGATTACGAGCGATCTGCAGGCGCTGACGCATGCCGCCGGAAAAGGCACGAGGGCCGTCATCAATGCGATCAGCGGCAATCTCGACACGCGAAAGCCAGTCGAGCGCCGTGCCGCGAATGCGGCCGTAGTGCCGGTCGCCGATGGCCATCAGTCGCTCGCCGACGTTGGCGCCGGCCGAAACACCCATACGAAGACCTTCGGACGGGTTCTGATGCACAAATCCCCAGTCGGTGCGCATCAGGAAGCGGCGCTCGGCCTCCGGCATGCTTGTCAGATCGCGCAGGCTGCCATCGCGCATGGCGTAAACCACCGAGCCGCTGTCGGCCTCAAGCCGTGTCGACAAGCAATTGAGCAGGGTCGTCTTGCCCGAGCCACTCTCGCCGACCACTGCCAACACTTCGCCGGGCCAGAGATCGAACGAGATGTCCACGCAGCCAAGGCGGGCACCATAATGCTTGGCAAGATCGCGCACTTCGAGAATGGGAGCTTCGGTCATGATTGGGCTCCGATCTCGGTGCGGCGGCTCTCGCAGTTGTCGGTATCCGAACAGACGAACATGCGGCCGCCGCGATCATCGAGCACCACCTCGTCGAGATAGACGTTGCGGGCACCGCACAGGGCGCAGGGCTCGCTGAAGGTTTGCACTTCGAAGGGGTGATCCTCGAAGTCTAGGCTCTTCACTTCAGTATAGGGCGGCACGGCGTAGATGCGTTTCTCGCGGCCAGCACCGAACAGCTGCAGCGCCGGGCTCATCGTCATCTTCGGATTGTCGAATTTCGGTATGGGCGAAGGGTCCATCACATAGCGTCCGGCTACTTTCACCGGATAGGCGTAGGCCGTGGCGATCCGGCCGTGATGGGCGATGTCCTCGTAGAGCTTGACGTGCATCAGGCCATAGTCCTCAAGGCCGTGCATCACTCGCGTCTCGGTCTCGCGCGGCTCGAGGAAGCGCAAGGGCTCGGGGATCGGCACTTGATAAACGAGGATCTGGCCTTCCTTGAGTGGATGTTCCGGAATGCGATGGCGCGTCTGAATGACGGTCGCCTCAGCGGTATGCGTCGTGGTGGTAACGCCCGCCACCTTGCGGAAGAAGGCTCGGATCGAAACCGCGTTGGTGGTGTCGTCGGCGCCCTGGTCGATTACCTTAAGCACGTCGTCCGGTCCGATGACGGCGGCGGTGACCTGCACGCCACCCGTACCCCAGCCATAGGGCATCGGCATCTCACGAGCGGCGAACGGCACCTGATAGCCGGGAACGGCGATCGCCTTCAGGATGGCGCGGCGGATCATCCGTTTGGTCTGCTCGTCGAGATAGGCGAAGTTATAGGTGACGGCGTTCATTGGGCGGCCTCCCCGATCGGTTCGTCACCCTCGTCAGCCTCGACCAAATTGCCACGTTCCTGCCAGGCAGTACGCAACCGGCGGACAAGGCCCAGTTCAGCCTGGAAGTCGACGTAGTGCGGCAGCTTCAGGTGCTCCACGAAGCCAGTCGCTTCGACGTTGTCGCAATGGGAGAGGACGAATTCCTCGTCCTGGGCGGGGGCGGTTATCTCCTCGCCATATTCGGCGGCCCTGAGCGCCCGGTCGCAAAGCGACATGGCCATGGCCTTGCGCTCGCTCTGGCCGAACACCAGCCCGTAGCCGCGTGTGAATTGCGGCGGCCGTTCGGCCGATCCTTTGAACTGATTGACCATCTGGCACTCGGTGACGCGCACCTCGCCGATCGCCACAGCAAACCCCAGTTCGGGAATGTCGATCTCCACGGTCGCTATGCCGATCCGGATCTCGCCAACAAAGGGATGGCTTCGCCCGTAGCCGCGCTGGGTGGAATAGGCGAGCGCCAGCAGGAACCCTTCATCGCCACGAGCGAGCGACTGCAGCCGTTCGGCGCGTGACAAGGGAAACTCCTGCGGGGTGCGGGTGATATCGCCGGGCTCGGTGCCTTCGTCGATCTCCGTTTCGATCAGGCTCTCACCATCAAGAATGTCGGAGACGCGAGCCAGGTCTCCGATGCCGCCATCGCGACAAGCCGGCTCCGCAATGTCGGGATCGCCCGACAGTGTGGGATCGAGCAGACGATGGGTATAGTCGAAGGTGGGGCCGAGAAGCTGGCCACCCGGCAGATCCTTGTAAGTGGCGGAAATACGCCGCTCGACCCGCATTGCGTGGCTATCGAGTGGCCGGCTCATCCCGAAGCGCGGCAGCGTTGTCCGATAGGCGCGCAGTATGAAGATCGCCTCGATCATGTCGCCGCGCGCCTGCCGGATGGCCAGTGCTGCGAGACCCGGATCGTAGAGCGAGGCCTCGGCCATCACCCGGTCGACGGCAAGCGACAGCTGTTCGGTGATCTGCGCCTCGGTGATAGCCGGCAGGTTCCGGTCACCGCGACGGCGGTCGGCGAGGAGGCGGTGGGCATTGTCGATGGCGGCCTCGCCACCTTTGACGGCGACATACATGGCTCAGCCTTCCGAAGGGATGAAATGAGTGGAGCGTGGCAGGGCGACGAGATCACGACCAGCCGTCAGCACCACGTCGAGGCCACGCGGAAAGAGCGCTCGGTTGGCGGCGCGAAAGGCGGCAAAGCCTTCGGGCAATCCCTCGATGGCGATGTCATAATGGCCGTCGATGCCGGGACCCGTGAGGCCGAAGCGCTCGCCCTCGCCAAGGCATCCCACCTCAACGACGAGTGTCGCTGAGCGGTCGGGGTAATCCTGGGTCCCGAGAGGCAAGTCCTCCGGCGTGATGCCGTTCAGTCCAATGAACGCGAACGCCGCTTGGTCGGGATTTGCCGTCAGGGAGGCTCCGGTATGAAAGGCGAACCAAGCGCCGAGCGCTGGCGATGCATCACTGCACCAGACCGGCGTGTCGGCGTCGCAAAGTGTGAGCGCCAGCGCCGTCTGGGCTGGGCCGGCGAGACCTGGAGCCGTTACGTCGGCCTTAATGCGATGGCAGCTGCCTGGCCGGGCCATGGCGTCCATCACGAGGCGAAAGGTCGCCTGCGCTTCGAACACCGGTTGACCGAATCCACCGTCCAGAGAGGCTTCAAGTGAAGGAATGTCGTGGGGCATTAGTCTTCTCCCCGCACCAGCGTGAAGAAATCGACGCGCGTTGACGCCGTCTCGGCTTCCTGTTGCTCATGCTCGTCGGCGAGACGCGTTTCAATGACCGCGCAAAGCTGGTCCACCACCAAACGCCCCTTCTCCGTGCCAGCAAGGGCGTCGAAGACGGCAGCGCGGCGGGCGCGATTCCGGTCGCTGCCGAGCAACTGGCCAAAACCCACATGACCAGATGCCAGCCGTACCGTCGACCGGCTCACCGTCGCCTCGCCAAGGTTGAAGCGGGCGCCATCGCCACCGATACGGCCGGTCAACATGACGAGCCCGGTCTCCGGACCGCGCAGATCGGTCACTTCTGGCGGAACGGTGAGCTTCGTCCAGGCAGCCTCAAGTTCGGCGGCATTGGCGCGAGCCAGAAGCCCCATGCGGCGCCGGCGGCGTTCCATCTCAGGATCATCAACAACAGCAGCGGCATCCATCGGCTCGCTCCGGTAACACCCGCTTGCCGCTTTGGCAGGGCAGGCTTGCATCTTGCATATTTGTCTATTAATCTAGACAACTACACAATAACGAGAGTCTTAACGGAACTCCGTGACAGCGAGGTGACATGGCCCAGCCAAAGCCGGTCGAGCGACATTCGGGCGTCTCCCTCTGGCGGCAAATTGCCGATCGCATCCGCGTATCGATTGCCGACGGTGAATTCCGGGAAACTGGCCGATTACCGCCAGCCTTCGATCTCGCCGAGCGCTTCGGGGTCAACCGGCACACCGTACGGGCCGCCCTCGCCTTTCTGGCGGAAGAAGGGCTCGTCGAGAGCATTCAGGGACACGGCACCATCATTACAGGTGGTCGCCAGCTGACGTTGCCGATCTCGAAACGAACCCGTTTCTCAGCTGGTGTCGGCGATCAGGCATCTTCGGTGACGACCCGCCTGCTACGCTCAGGCGAGCTTCAGGCTTCGGCCGAGGTGGCTGCTCAATTGCAGATCGCTCCAGAGCAATCGGTTATTGAAGTGGAGGAATCCGGCTACGTCGATGGCCGACCCGTCTCCTGTTCGCACCACTTCTTTCCGGCCGATCGCTTTCCCGACATCGCTCGCCATATTGCCGCCACTGGCTCGATCACCCGAGCTTTCGCCGCCTGTGACCTGCCAGACTATCTCCGGCTGAGCACAGAAGTGTCGGCCCGCCACGCCGATGCCCGCGAGCGCGAACTGATGCACTTGTCGCCCGGCGCCATTGTGCTGGAGACGCGGGCCGTCAATACCGATCTGGATGGTCGGCCGGTGCAATGCTCGCGGACGCGCTTCTCCGCCGACCGGATCAGCCTCAGGGTAACCGCCTGACCGCTGAGGTCATGTCGATCAAATTTGAACGGCCGAAATGATGGTCGATGGCCGGACGATCTCGTCTTGGGCGGCGATCAGCACGATTTCCCGGCTACCGACCTCGACGGTTCGCTTCAGGAGGCCGAACACTGAAGAGACTGAGCGCGACAATGCCTCAGGCACCGAGCGCGTGGTCAGCCAATGCACGTAGAACAGCGCCGCGATGGCATCGCCGGCGCCGTTGATCGATAGAGGCAGCCGCCGAGAGCGGGCAAGCCACAGGTTGTCGCCATCGGAGGCGACGATATCGAGCGTGTCATCCGGCGTACCATCGACGATCAGCGATGTGACGAGCACGACCTTGGGGCCAAGCGCATGCAGATCGGCGATCGATGCCCTGACTTCATCCATCGACGTCGAAGGCCGCCCAACCAAATAGTCCATCTCGAAATGATTGGGTGTGACGAGATCGGCCGCTGGTACCGCCTGGTCGCGGAAGAATTCCGGCACACCGGGACGCACGAAAATGCCCCGTCCAACATCGCCGATCACCGGGTCGCACGCATACGCCGCTGCCGGATTGGCATCTCGCACTCGCTTCACGGCCTTGAGGATAGAGTCCCCGATGGCCGGCGCTCCGACATAGCCGGACAGAACGCCATCGCAACTCCCCAGTACTCCCCGCTCGTAAATGCCTTCGACGCAGTCGTCGATCAACGAACTGTCGAACACCTGTCCTTTCCAGGATCCGTAGCCGGTATGGTTGGAGAACTGGACGGTATGGATGGGCCAAACTTCATGGCCGAGACGCTGCATGGCAAAAGCGGCTGACGCGTTACCAACATGACCGTAGGCGACATGAGACTGAATGGACAGAATGTTCATGGATGGCATTTCGAGATGGGTATGAGACTGCGCTGGATAGGCCATAGGGCTTAACAGCTCACAATAAAGATCATCTCACTGTCGAGCACCCGGCAACTTTGTGCAAGCCGCCCCATCGCCTTCCAGTCTGGAAAGCGTAAGTCATTTCAGGCGGCTGCTGTGGCGAAGGACAAGTCCAGCCGCGCCGAGGCAGTTGTCGTTATCGAGAAACTTCCCTGCCCTGAAAACCGGATAATGCGCTTCGTCGACGTCATCGCGCTTGACGAAGGAGTGCTTCTCGTAGCTGGCGCGTAGCGGCGCGAGCAGCAATTCGCCGGCACCGGCCAGAATACCGGAAACAATGAACAGTGGCGGGTTGATCATCGCGCCGACCATGCTGAGGCCACGGCCGGCCGCCTCGCCGGCATCGGCGAGGAGACGGCGGAAGCCCGTCTCGCCCTGAACGGCACGTGCTACAATCTCATCGACAGGTATGGAGCGGCCGAGCCAATCGGCAGCCATCTTTGCGACGAAGCCGGCTCCGCAATAAAGTTCGAGGCAGCCGCGATTACCGCATCGACACAGTGGCCCGTGCGGATCGACGACGATATGGCCCATCTCGCCGGCCGACCCGGAGGCGCCGACAAGCGCTCGGCCATCGACCACGACGGCGCCACTGACGGCCTGGTTGAGTTTCAGCAGAACGAAGTCGCTGCAGCCACTGGCTGCGCCCCACATCATCTCAGCCAGCGCGGCGCAATTGCTTTCGCTGTCGGCGAAAATGGGTTTTTGCAACGCCGGCTCAAAAGCTTCGCGGAAGTCGGTACCCTGCCATCCCGGCAAAGCCGAGGACCGCATGACGCGTCCGTCGGGCGCCAGCGGTGCCGAGACTGCAAAGCCGATACCGATCAGGCTGCCGTATGCGAGGCTGTGTTCCTTGTAGAGCGTGTCCACAGCGTGCTTGACGACGCGCGCAGCCTTGGTGGGCGAATACTCCCGCTCGACCGGCATCGCCAGATCGGCGACCACGTTATGCGCCACGTCGGCAACAATCACCCGGATCTCATCGACATCCAGGAGGGCCCCGACGCAGGTGCCCGCCTCCGGATTGAGCGAATGAGCGATGGCCGGCCGGCCGGGGCCTGGGTTCCGCGCCTCCATCTCGACCACCAGATTCGATCGCTTGAGGTCCGCGAGAATGGTGGAAACGGTCGATCGGGCGAGGCCGGTATTGCGCGCAATCTGCGACGTGCTCACCGCTCCATGGCCACTCAGTGCTCTCACGACCTTTACGACCGGCGAGTCCAACTCGCGGCCATAAAGCAGGCCCTCGAGTTCGCTAGTGATCATGTTGGCCAATTTCGTCTCCGACGAACTTAATAGATACTACCCGTCGACGCTTTAACGTCCCCTGCGACAAAACGGTAGTGTCGCGCCTTTCCGCCGTCAATGACATAATAGGGGCAGCTAGAGCCCAAGGAATCCAATCTCTCGGCAGAAATCGGCTAAATTCAATCGTTTATGCTAGATTTTCGACGTAACTAGTCGCCTTAACGTCGGGTAATTACGTCGAAAATGACATAATGATCCTTGACAGAGGGTAAAGGCGGCCATACTCCATGCTCAGTCGCGCTAGAAACGACTGGGAGGAAAATCATGACATTAACTTCTGCTGCCTCGCGCGCCGCGCTCGCCGGCGGTCTGCTATTGGCCGGGACTTGCCTGTCCTCGGCCGAGGAATTGACGCTTTGGACATTGAACTTCAGCTCGGAAGCGTCGAACGAAGCGTTCAACAAGATTACCTCCGGCTTCGAAGCCGCCAATCCCGGCGTTAAGGTGACTGTCGTCACCCGTGGCACCGACGACCACAAGACCGCGATCCGCGTTGCCGCCGGCACCGACAAGGGGCCGGACATTTATTTCATGTGGGCGGGCCTCGGCCTCGGCGGCGAATATGTGAAGGCGGGTCTCAGCCTGCCGCTCGACAAGTATTATGCGGAATATAAATGGGACGACGAACTGGTCCCCGCCGCGGCTTCTTTCTCGCGTATCTACGAGGGCGGCCGCCACGGCGTGCCATTCACCTTCAAGGGCGAGGCGCTCTACTATAACAAGGCGCTGTTCGAAAAGGCCGGCATTACCGGCACGCCTGCCAACTATGACGAACTCGTTGCCGACGCGGAAAAGCTGAAGGCAGCCGGCATCCCTGCGATCACCTTCGGCGGCACGGTCAACTGGCACGTCATGCGGCTGATGGACGTGATCCTCGAGTCAAAGTGCGGCGCTGAAAAGCATGACGCACTGATGAACATGGCGGTCGACTGGACCAAGGAAGCCTGCGCGAAGGACTCTTTCACCGAGCTCGACAAGTGGGCGAAGAATTACATCCTGTCGCCCTTCATGGGGATCGATCAGGCTCAATCGTTCAACCTGTTCGTCGCAGGTCGGGCGGCGATGATGTTGGAGGGCGACTGGCTGGTGCAGCAGCTTGCCGAGGCCACCGACCTCAACGGTTACGACCTGTTCCCGTTTCCGACGGGGACCAACCGGCTCTATGGGTTTGCCGAATATCATTATGTGAGCTCAAAGAGCAAGAGTCCGGATCTCGCCGCGAAGTTCCTCGACTACTTCAACTCCACTGAAGTACAGCAGAGCGTGCTCGGAAAATTCAGCACTTCGTCCATCAATAAGCACGTTGTCTATAAAGATCTGCGTCCGATGGACAAGAAATGGCTCGATATTTTCAACACCTATGACAAAGTTTACATGAACGGCGACCAAGCCTTCCCGCTTGACGTGACCACGGAATATTTCCGCGTCATCAATGAAGTGGCCAGCGGCAACATGGCGCCGACCGATGCGGCCTCCGCCATGCAGACCTTCATCCACAACAAGGGCTGACCTCTCCTCCTGAAGCCCTATGCGGCCGACCGCCTCCCCCCGGCCGGCCGCATTTTTTCCATCGCGCCAAGTGAGGGCGACCTGCCCTCGCCTGCCTGTCAGTGATCGAACCGCTTTTGAATCGACGGGAGGAAAGCCATGAATAAAATTGCTAGCGTATCCCGCGCGGCCATCGCCGCCGCTCTGCTTCTGACCGGAACGAGCCTGTCGGCGGCTGAAAACATCACGCTCTGGACGCTGAATTTCAGTTCCGAGGCCGCCAATAAAGCCTTCAACGCAGCGGTCGACGGCTTTAAAGCGGCCAACCCCGGCGCCGAGGTGACGGTCGTCACCCGAGGCACGGATGATCACAAGACCGCCATCCGCGTCGCCGCCGGCACCGACAAGGGGCCGGATATCTACATGATGTGGGCCGGTCTCGGCCTCGGGGGTGAATATGTGAAGGCTGGCCTCAGCCTGCCGCTCGACAAGTATTACGCGGAATACAAATGGGACGACGAGTTGGTGTCGGCATCCGGCTCCTTCTCGCGAATGTATCCGGGCGGCCGCCATGGCGTGCCTTTGTCCCTCTCCGGCGAAGCGCTCTATTACAACAAGGCATTGTTCGCGAAGGCAGGCATCACCTCGCTCCCTGCCAACTACGACGAACTGGTGGCTGACGCCGAGAAGCTGAAGGCAGCCGGCATCCCGGCGATCGCCTTCGGCGGCACGGTCAACTGGCACCTCATGCGCCTGATGGACGTTATTCTTGAGGCCAAGTGCGGTGCCGAAAAGCATGATGCGCTGACGGCGATGACCCTGAAGTGGACGGAAGAGGCCTGCGTCACCCAGTCTTTCAGCGAACTTCAAAGGTGGAGCAAAGATTACATCCTGTCGCCCTTCATGGGCATCAACGATTCCCAAGCGTTCAACCTGTTCCTGGCCAATCGCGCTGCCATGATGCTGGAAGGCGACTGGCTTGTGCAGCAGCTCTCCGAGGCCGGCAAGCTCGATGAAGTCGACCTGTTTCCGTTCCCAACGGGCACCGGCCGCCTCTACGGCTTTGCCAACTATTATTACGTGAGTTCTAAGAGCAAGAACCCGGATCTCGCGGCGAAATTCCTCGACTATCTGCTCTCCACGCCCATCCAGCAGAGTTTGCTCGGGGCTTCCAGTACGACTTCTGTGAATAAGAATGTCGCATATGGAGAAGTGCATCCAATGGTGAAGAAATGGATCGACCTATTCAATACCTATGACAAGGTTTATTTGAATGGTGACCAGGCATTCCCACTCGATGTGACCACAGAATACTTCAGGGTGATCAATGAAGTGGGCACCGGCAACATGACGCCCGCCGATGCCGCCGCTGCGATGCAGACCTTCATCTCCAACAAGGGCTGACTGGCCGCTCTGAAATCCGAGTGGCCGGCCTATCAAGAGGCCGGCCATATCCTGTCGCCGCCAAAGGCAAGGAGGCGTTCAATGGCCGAACGCGTCAATCTGTCCGATACCCGTATCCAGGCTGCGATGCTGCTGGGGCCGGCCCTCGTTATCTACTGTGTGTTCGCCATATTTCCGATGCTCGACGTGATCTGGCTGAGTTTCTTCAAGTGGAACGGTCTCGATCCGGTCAAAACCTACGTCGGTGCGGCCAACTATGTCGACGTCTTCACCAAGGACCCTGTGTTCTGGGTGGCATTTCGAAACACGTTGATTTGGACCACGCTGTCAGTCGCCATTCCGCCGATGATAGGCCTCGCTCTGGCGCTCGGCCTCAACCAGCCGATCTTTGGCCGTAACAGCCTGCGCGCCATCTATTACCTGCCGGTGATCATCGCCCCGATCGCCGTCGCCACCATGTGGCGCTGGATGTACGATCCTTTCTTCGGCCTGTTCGGTCAGATCCTGACCTCGCTTGGCCTGCAAGCCTTCGTACCGGACTGGCTCGGCAACCGCGACATCGCCCTCTATTCGGCTTTTGGCGCCTATGTCTGGCAGTCGGTCGGTTTTTCGATGGTGCTGTTTCTTGCCGGCCTGCAGGGCGTCGACAAGTCGCTGGTCGAAGCGGCGCGCATTGATGGGGCCGGCCGCTGGGCGGTGTTCCGCTACGTGACGCTGCCGGCGCTGCGCACCACTCTGACCATCGTGCTCGTCCTCTCCATCATTTCGTCCCTGAAGGCCTTCGACATTGTTTACGGCCTCACCGGCGGCGGTCCCGCTCAATCGACCCAAATGCTGGCGCTCTGGGCCTTCACCCAGTCGATGCAGATCTTCGACTTCGGCCGTGGCAGTGCCATCTCGGTCGTGCTGCTCGGTGTGACGCTCGCCGTCGTCATTCCCTACATGCGCTGGAGTCAGAAGCGCGAGGAGGCCGCGGAATGAGCGTTTCCGTTGAAACTGCCGCGGCCGACCGGCCGCCGCGCGACTGGGTGCTGATCGGCCTCTGGATCTCGCTCTTGCTGGTCGCCGCTATCTGGATCGCCCCCTTCGTCTTCATCGTCTTCACATCGCTGAAGTCGACAGCGCAGGTGATGACGTCGAGCGCTTTCGCACCGCCGACCGATCCCCAGTTTTCCAATTTCACCTCGGCTTGGGCGCGTGGCCGCTTCAGCACCACTTTCGTCAACTCGGCGATCATCACCGTCGTCAAGGTGCCGCTTGGCTTGTTCCTGTCGGCCATGGCCGCTTATGCCCTAGCCAAAATCCCCATGCGCTTCGGCAAGTTGATCCTGCTGCTGGTGCTGTTTGGAACAATGATCCCCTTCCAGGTGATGTTGGCACCGATCTTCACGCTGGTGAACGGTATCGGACTGATCGACACCTACCCCGGCGTCATCCTGCCCTATCTCGCCTTCGGCATCCCCTATCAGGTGTTCGTCCTCTACGGCTTCTTCCGGGCTATCCCGAAGGAACTCAGCGAAGCGGCGCGCATCGACGGCGCCTCTCACTTCACCACCTTCCGGCGGATATTCCTGCCGGTGACGCTCCCGGTGCTGGCGGCGCTGTTCATCCTCGACTTCGTTGCCACCTGGAACGAATTCGCCATGGCGCTGGTGCTCCTGCAAGACCGGGACATGTGGACGCTTCCGCTCGGCCTGTCGGCTTTCCAAGGGCAGTTCTCGCGCGATTACGGCCAGCTCAACGCCGCCATCGTCATGACCGTGCTGCCGGCCACCATCGTCTACTTGATCTTCCAGCGTTATTTCGTTTCCGGACTGACATCCGGCGCCGTCAAGGGCTGAAGCCTCAACCAGGATAACCAGAATATGTCCAAGCAGAGCGTATCCAAGTGGGATCTCTTTGAGGCCAGCTTTACCGGCCCCGAAACCGGCAACCCCTATCTCGACACCGGCTTCGAAGCGTTCTTCAAGCAAAACAGCCGCGTCGTCCGCGTACCCGGCTTTTATGATGGCGCCGGTGTCTACAAAGTCCGCTTCATGCCCGACAATGAGGGCGAATGGACTTACACGACCATTTCCAACGTCGCCGAACTCGATGGGCAGACAGGCGCCTTCAGCGTCAAGGTACCGGCAGCGGGCAGCCATGGTCCGGTCCACGTTGCCAACCAGTTCCACTTTGCCTATGCCGACGGAACGCCTTATCTGCCTTTCGGAACAACGAGCTACGCCTGGACGCATCAGCCGTTGGAACTGCAGGCAGAGACGTTGAAATCGCTCGCCGGCGCCCGTTTCAACAAGATCCGTATGGCTGTGTTCCCGAAAGACTATCCGTTCAACGTCAACGAGCCCTTGTTTGACATCTTCGAACGCGATGACGAAGGCGAGCTCGATTTCGACCGCCCGAACCCCGCTGCGTTCCGCCATTTCGAGACTCAAGTGGCCGCGCTTAGCGCTCTCGGAATCGAGGCGGATATCATCATATTCCACCCCTACGACCGCTGGGGTTATTGTGAGATGTCAGCGGCGCAGGACTATCGCTTCGTCGCCTATCTCACGGCGCGCCTCGCGGCCTTCCGGAATGTCTGGTGGTCCTTGGCTAACGAGTACGATTTCCTGCTCAACTCCAAGCCCATGGCCCAATGGGATCGCTATTTCCAGATCATCGAGGAAAACGATCCCTACCGGCATCTCAAGTCGATCCACAACGGCGACGTCAAGGCCAACTACGACCATCGTAAACCCTGGGTCAGCCACGTCTGCATCCAGAACTGGGACGTCAAGCGCACCCAGGAATGGCGCGATGCCTACGGCAAGCCGGTCGTCAACGACGAGCCTGAATATGAGGGTAATATCCTTCTATCCTGGGGCAATATCTCGGCCGAGGAACTGGTTCATCGCTATTGGATCACGCTTCTGCGCGGCGGCTATGCCGGCCATGGCGAAACGTTCATGCATCCTGAGGATATCCTCTGGTGGGCCAAGGGCGGCGTATTGCGTGGCGAGGCCTGGAAACGGATCGGGTTCCTGCGCGATCTCCTCGAGCAGGACGTGAAGAAAGGTCTCACGCCGCTTGCACCCTCCGACAACTGGCCGTGGAGTCGAGTCTCCGGTGCCAGCGATGGGGATGTCGTCTACATCTACCTCGGCGAACATCAGCCGGCGATCTGGGCGCCTGGGCTGCCGACCGAACCCGGCGACTACGATGTGGACGTCATCGATACGTGGAACATGACGATCAGCCCGGCCAAGCTCGTCGACGCGCCGGCCAATCATCCGACCCGGCACGGGGCGCAGGTGCGCCCACGGCGTCCGGATGCGGCGTTTGCCATCGAACTGCCCGGCAAACCCCATCTTGCCATCCGCGTTCGCAGGCGTCGTTGATAAAATCGGGGAGGAAGCAAAGTGGCCAGTGTCACAATCAGCAATGTGCGCAAGAACTACGGCGCGGTCCCCGTCATCCATGGCGTTGACATCGCCATCCGCCACGGGGAATTCGTCGTGCTCGTCGGCCCGTCGGGCTGCGGAAAGTCGACGCTTCTGCGCATGATAGCCGGCTTGGAGAACATCTCCGCCGGCACCATCGCCATCGACGATAAGGTGGTCAATCATCTGGAGCCGAAGGACAGGGACATCGCCATGGTGTTCCAGAACTACGCGCTCTACCCACAAATGACCGTCGCTCAGAACATGAGCTTCGCGCTGGAACTCGCCAAGGCCGACAAGGCAACGATTCGAAAGAAGGTGAGCGAGGCGGCCGCCATCCTTGGCCTTGAGCCGTTGCTCGATCGCAAGCCTGCACAGCTTTCCGGTGGACAGCGCCAGCGCGTTGCCATGGGCAGAGCTATCGTCCGCAATCCCAAGGTGTTTCTGTTCGACGAGCCGCTCAGCAATCTCGATGCCAAGCTGCGTGTCGCCATGCGCGCCGAGATCAAGAGCTTGCACCAGCGGCTCGGCACAACCGTCGTTTACGTGACCCACGATCAGATCGAGGCCATGACCATGGCTGACACAATCGTGGTGCTCAACGCCGGCCATATCGAACAGATCGGCACGCCCCTCGAACTCTACGATCGGCCCGTCAACCGCTTCGTCGCCGGTTTCATCGGTTCGCCGGCCATGAACTTCGTCGTCGGCATCCTCGAGGCCGATCAGGCCGGTCTGAAGGTTGCGTCCGGCGCGGTCGTTGCCATCGGCCCCTACCCGGCTGAATTTGCAGGGCGAGAGGTGGAGTTCGGCATCCGTCCGGAACACATCCAGGTGTCCGATAACGGCGGTGTTGAAGCCCATGTCGACGTGGTCGAACCGACTGGGTCGGAGACGCACATCGTGGTCGATGCCGCCGGCAATAAACTGGTCGCCCTGGTCCGCCGACGTATTCCGATTGCTGTCGGAGACCGGCTCTCAATCGCCTTCGAGGAAGGACAAGGTCACCTGTTCGATGCCAAGAGCGGCCAAAGGCTCAGCCTGGACGCACCTCGCGGGTAAAGACGACGTCATTCCAAGGCGTCGCCTCGGGCCCTAAAACACGCTTGAGCGCCGGGAACACAGGTTCCCAGCGCTCAAAGCCAGCCAGCTCCAGCACTCTGCCGAAGCGGATTCGTCAGTGAAGTTCGCCGATCACCGCTTCTGCGTTCGGAGCCATGATGGAGGTGTCGAAACCGGCTTTTTCCATCTCGTCGATGACCGCCGCCAGCGCGAGGTCGAGGCAATAGGACGTGAACTCGGCATTCAACGTCTTGGACGTTTGGCGCGCATAGATGATCAACCGCGCGAGGGCCGCGAACTCCTCCGAATCGGCCACAATGGCCTTGTCGATGGTTCTATCCAGCATCTCGATCCCCTTCATTGCCTACAAAGCACACGTTACCTGGGGACCTAACCAAGTGTGCCGTGACAGAGCCGTTATAAATTGGAAACGGCGGACTACCACTAGGTAGCAAGCGTCTGGAAATAGGACGTATGCGAGAAGTCCCAAGCCGGGGACTGCTTCGATCGGGCGTCGGCTTCGAGCTCCACCGCCTTCAACAGCGCCACCGCATCGATCATTTTCTGGTCAACGCGAAATGTCCGCACCAGTCCACTGATATGCATGCGTTCGTCGGGCGACAGCGCCGCCGCGGCAAGGATCATCCTCCAGGTCCGTTCCTTGTAGAAGATCGACGAAGCCGTTGTGATCAGCGCCTGGGATTGATGCTCGGCAATGAGATCGGCCAGTAGCAGATGGTTGAGCGTGGCTCTCACGTTGACCAGAGGTTCCGACAGCGGCAGATAGGCGAGCTCCTTTGGCGCGTGTAACAGCGCAACCTCGGAGTCGTCCTCCAGTTGGCCGTTGGCATAGGCTTCGTAAATAGCTCCAATTCCGGTCATGCCGAACGCGGCGCATTCGGCTGCCCTCAACGCGCCGATGCTCGCCGCGCCAAACATGCGCACACCACACGACAAGGCATGGAGGATTTCCTTGTGCCAAACCGCCGCCGTCGCTTCGAAATAACCGTCGACGAGACCGATGACGTCGGCACCCTCCTCCACAGCCCGGTATAGGTCACCTTTGGCCGCGGGTGGGCGAAGCGCCGCGCCGGCAGGAGCACGCGCCTCCGCTCCGTGAAGCGATGGACCGATGAATATGACCTTCATCGAAACACCAGAAGACGCGAGAGAGCCCTTGCGCCAAAACGACGCTGTCTGCGCCCATCGGGATGCTCCAAGCCGGACACGATCACCTTTATCACCGAAAAGCGGTCTTCGCCGGGGTTCAGCCGAACTGCGATGATCCGACCGATTCCGCGGTCCCGGAGTCTGTCCAGAACACTCGTCAGCATCGCCTCCACTCCGTCTCCCGGAACGCACAGGTCGGGGGGGATGCGAGCCTGAGGTCGAAGTCGCAATTTACGCAGAAGGAATTCGGACGCTTGGCTCTCGTAGACATCGTCCTCGACGTCGTCGCGTGTGCCGGTAATCAGCGTCAGTCGCGACTGAACGGCTTCGGTGATGGCCCGAAGCGCTGCGCGGTAGGCAACCGGATGCGTGCCGCTCCCCATCGTGATGTCAATATATCGGAGGGATCGACGCGATAACGCGTCGGCGGGTGCGAGCAGAACCGAGAAGGTCGGCACGCCGAGATCGCTGGTCATATCGAAAAGCTGCAGCCTGAACCCGGCCCGTTCTATGCGATCCACCAGCAAGGTCACGACGGCGTCGTTGAGATCGGCGCTTGAAACGCATGTTGCCGCTTGGCGCTCGAAACGCTCAAGGGACCAAAGGGTATCGGCATCGCGCTCGATGCGTTCGAGCAGGCCGTGAAAGATCGCCTCCCGGTCGGTGTTTCCGGAGGCTAGCCCGTCGGACGACTGCCAAAAATGCGAGGAACGGGTAAAATCGAGAAGGACCGCTTCCAAGGGAACCCAGATCGCCTCGCCGCTCGTCAGGTCGTACCCCTCGACCCACTCCAAGCGACAGGCGCGATCCTTGGGGTGGTGACCCGCCGCCACGAGATCGTCGAGAGCATCGCAGAATTTGCCTTTCGCGATCAGCTCTGCAGCCGAGGTCATCCGCGTGGGAAGACTTGGCCGCTCGGCGCACGCCCGTTCAAGCGCTTCCATGACGGCCGACGCCTTGGCGTCAACATCCGAGATGCCTTTGCCTTGGTGAACCGAGAGCGCCCGGGCATTGGGGCGAATGGCATTCCAGACCGGAATGCCGATGCAATCCAGCCCAGTCACCTTTGCAAGACGCGTGACCCCGTGCTCGGCGAGCGCCGACGCCACGCGTACCAAAGTATCCTCCGGACGGCACATGCGGTCCGAATAGGTGTGTGTGCTTGATGCCACTTCTATCGGACCGAACGCGCCCTTACCCGTTGAGACGGCCAGAATAGGCACTCAGGCGACCCGAGAAAGCCTCGCCCTTGCCATCGAAGGCCTCATCGCCGCTGTCGAGCGCCACGGCAAGATCAACACCGGCGACCAGTTTCGCGCCCTTGTCACGGGCGGTCTTGGAAAAATCGAACGGTTCCTTTGCGGAATCCGGCAGGGCTGACACCGTGCCATTTTCAAAATCGACCAACCAATATCCGGACTCGCCGGAGATACCGAGAACTGCCAACTTAGCCATGTTCTTCTCTCCTCAACCACGGGCTCCTTATTTGAAGCCCGCTTTCCGCATGCCGTCTCGAAACATGTCCGTCTTCCATTTCTCGCGGATCGGCACCTTCATCAGCCAATCGTCGATGGTGAAATCAGGATAGATCGCGAGTGTCCGGCGCATCTCTCTCTTGGCGCTTCGTTGGTCGCCAAGCATGGCGTAGGCCGCCGCGGCCAGCCTTCCGGCATTGGCTTGGTCGGCCATCCGGCCGATACAAGCGATGGCCTCACCATATTCCTCTAGAAAGTAATTAGCACCAGCCGCCGTCCACCAATAAAGATCGGGGCATAGCGGGTTGAGTTCGATCGCTCGTTTGATCTTGTCGAGAGCGAGGATCGGATCGGCGGCGTGCACGAGCGTATCAGCATGGTCGGCAAGCAGGTCGGCATGCGACGGAGCCCGGCTTTCAGCCTCGAGAAAGGCTTCCATGCTTTCGAAAAACTGCCCTTGGTAGAGCTTGGCGACGCCCAGCTGATGATAGCCGCCGGCATCGTCGGCCCCAATGCGGATGGCGTCGCGGGCGTGGGCCTCCGCCGAACTTAGCAACTCTTCATCGCCGCGTGCCGTCAGGAGCCACTCAAGGTGTTCCGTTCGCGCCAGACCGGCAATTGCCGAGGCATATTGCGATGCGTCGTGAAGAGCTGCGCGGAAGAATTTTCGGGCCCGACGAATACCGGGCAGATCGGCAACCGAGAGGCTATGTTGTCCGAGCAGAAAGTTCTGATAGGCAGTTGGCTTTGAGATGGTGCGGATCTTCGCCAACTCTTTTCTGGCGATCGAACCTGCCGTCTCCAGCACGATCCGGGCAACAAGCTGATTGTAGGTGTCCGGAAAATCGTCCGGGTGGCCAGGAAATTTCTCGGACCAAACAACCCCATCGCTCGCAACATGGACAAGCGTTGCATAGAGGGCGGTTTCTCCGCCCCGCTCCTGAAGTCGCGTCTCCAAAACGTAGGAAACATCGAACTGCTTCAGAAGATCGGCCTCCTCTCCAGCCATCCCGGCGATCCGCCTGGCGGTATGGGGGGCTACAATCGCCATGGTCGGAATACGACAGAGACCGATGGTGACGTCTTCGATCAGCCCGGAAATGGGCGCCCAATTCCGCTTTTCCTCGGAGCGCCTTGGCGGCAGCAACAGCAAGCGCGGCAATTGGGGGCGCAATGCTGAAGCCGGCTCCGGATGGCGCGCTTGAGCCCACTCTGGGGTTGGCTCCATGGCGGTAACAGCCGCCCGTCCCTCATCGTTGAACAGCAGTCGGGCAAAGCCAAGCATGTCCTCGGACGGCCGAGTATTGAGTTCGGACCAGAGCTGCTGCTTGTAGCGGTCATAAATGAGCCGGGCCTGGGATAGCCTCCGATCCTTGGCATAGACCCGCATCAGAACCTGATGGGCGACATCGCTGTAAGGGTCCAGCTCGATGAGCCGCGCGGCCGCGGTCTTGATCGACACGCTGTTCTGGCGCGAAAGGGCAGCCGCCGCCTCTTCCAACGCAGTGGCAAATTCGGCCAACCAGAAATCGCGCCGCTCCAGAAGCCAGAGCTGGCCCGTTTCTGACGATGTATCGATATCGGCGAGAAACTGCCCCGATAAGATCTTCAGGAAGATCTCCAGGCGCTCAACAGGCCCCTCCGAGTACCCCCGCTGCATGTCTTCAAAATCAAAACCGATAGCGTCCCGACAAAGAGCAATCTCGGAGGAACGGATATCGAGGATGTTCGCTTTAAGCTCTCGCTGACGTATCCTGATCCTCGACAGCAGCTGACGGAGATTGCCGAGCGCCTTGGCGCCGCCGTCGTTGCCCTCCCCCCAAAGAAAAGACGCCAATTCAGTCCGAGATACTCTTCCAGATGGCCGAAACTCCAAGAAAGCGATTGCAAGCAATCCCTTATCCGGAAAGGCGACCAGCTGGCCGTCGGATCCGATCAATCGCGTCTCGCCGAAGGTCTTCAGTCCAAAGGGCACGTCGTTCCTCGTTTGGTTCGAAAGCCTCCCGAAGTTCAGTTGGAACGAAGGCTTTGAATCTCAGCGCCAACCGTGAAATCGGTGACGGATGTCTGGCCATCGTCGGCGAGCATTTTCACCAAATCGATGATGGATCTTCTGACTCTCGCTCTCCTGATGCGAACGAAAGCCTTATTGAGGGCCATGCCGTCCTGCGTCAGCAGGGTAGTGTCGACGGCGTCCGACAATGGGTCGCCATCAATGTGCGAATGGCCGGCAATGTTCTCGAAAAAGAAGCCTACGGGAACCTCGAAGACATTAGCGATCGTCTGAAGACGGGACGCACTGATGCGACTGGTTCCCTTTTCGTATTTTTGAACCTGCTGGAAAGTAACGCCCAATTGCTCCGCCAGCTTTCCCTGGCTCATGCCGACAAGAAGTCGGCGCATGCGCACGCGCGAACCAACATGAATATCTATTGGGTTAGGCGACTTGACGGTCATTGGAGTCTCCAGCTTGGCGATGGTCGACGAGCGTCGTAACGATCAAGGTAGCTTAGGGAGCAGGCCGAAAGAGCCACACCACAAGTTAGTGTATTTCATGAGGCGTACAAAATAAAGTAGCGAGCGTGCAACGCTGCTCAACGTGAATGCCAGCGCGCATGGTGTTGGCTTGGTGCACAACTTAAGCTCGCATAGGTAAATTCGTCCTAAACTATCTACCAAACTTTGAACCGCTCGATTGCCCCATCGCAGGGGAATGGACTATTATTATCGGTCTGGAGCAGGCGGGCGCTAGAATCCTGCCGCCAAGGGATGAGACGGAAGAGGAGGCCTGGTACCAATGACCGGGGCCGATTGCGTATTGGGCGTGGACCTGGGTACCTCCTCGGTGAAAGCCGTATTGGTGGATCGGGACGGCCGTATCCTCGGACAGGGGCGAGCAGAATATGGCTTCGTCAGTCTTCACAGCCTATGGGCCGAGCAATCGTCTGAAGTATGGCTGCAAGCCTTCATAGAGGCGGTGCGGGAGACTTTGCTGCGCTCAGGCGTCAGTGGCCAAAGCGTCCAGGGAATGGCAGTATCGGCAAATGGCGGAGGAACCGGTATTCCGGTGGATGTCGGCATGCAGCCGATCCGCCCTTGCCTGCTCTGGCTCGACCGTCGCGCCAAGATCGAGAGCGAGCGCGTTCGCCAGGTGATCAGCGAGAAGGATCTCTACGCCATTACCGGTAACGGCGCAGACTCCTACTTCGGCTTTACAAAGATCCTGTGGATCAAAAATCACGAGCCGGAAGTCTGGTCGCGCATCAATTATTTCCTGCCGCCCAACGCCGATATCATTTACCGCCTGACAGGCGAAATTGCCGTCGACCATTCGCAAGCCTGCAACATCGGCGGCGTCTACGACCTCGGCAAACGTGCCTGGTCTGAGGAGATGGCGGATATTCTCGACATCCCTCCCTACTTCTTTCCGGAGCGGCTGGTCGGCTCGCAGGAGGTGGTCGGGCGGTTGCACAAAGCCGGCGCGCGCATGCTGGGTCTCTCCGAAGGATTGCCGGTCTGTGCCGGCGGTGTCGACGCGGCGGTTGCCACGCTTCGGGCCGGGGTGGTGCGCGAGGGGCAGCACGCCGCCATGCTGAGTTCGTCGACCTGCTGGGGGTTCATCCACGCCAGTGCCGATCGCTTTCCCGGGCTTGTGTCGATGCCATATGTGATCGATAGCGAGACACTCACTTATTCCTACGGTGGTTCAGCGACATCAGGTTCGGTGGTCCAATGGTTCCGAGACAATTTTGCCGACAATGAACGGCTGGTCGAGTCTTTGACCAGCGGAGGCAAGCGCCGCATTTCGGCCTTTGACCTCCTGGATGAGCACGCCTCAACCATCCAACCAGGCTCCAACGGCCTGATGGTACTTCCCTATTTCATGGGCGAGCGAAGCCCGATTTGGGATGTGGACGCCCGTGGCACCATCACCGGCTTGACGCTTAACCACACCAAGTCTCACCTCTATCGAGCCATTTTGGAAAGCGTTGCCTACGCGCTGAAGAACAACATCGAATACGGCAGCGCCGCCTTTCAGGGGCTCGAAGAGCAATTGACCGTCGTCGGCGACGTGTCGAAATCCGATCTCTGGATCGAAATCATCACCAATGTTACCGGACGGCCGGTGCGGGTGTTGCCCAACAGCGGCAAGGCGGCCTATGGCGCGGCGGTGATCGCCGCTTACGGCATAGGAATGATCGACCGCCAGCAGATGGGGGACTGGCTGAGTGTCCGCCAACAGGCAAGAGTGCTGATGCCGGACGCCACAGCCAACGCCGTCTACGAGCGTAGCTTTGAGACATTCAAACGGCTCTACGAGCACATGAGATCCTATTTTCCAACCGCCACCGAAAGTTGACGCTTCGCCTCAAGCCGCGGCGAAGCCTTCGAGCGGGAACTCGTACTCCTGCGCTTCTTGCGACTTGCGGCGGAATTCGCTGGGCGTGACGCCAATTACCTGCCGGAACAGACGATTGTAATTGGAGACATTGTTGAATCCCACAAGATAACAGATCTCCTGTATGGAGCGCGCTGTGGAAAACAGATACTCGCAGGACTTATTGATTCTCGTCTTGATGACGTAACGGCGAAAGCCGATGCCTGTGCACTCGATGAACCAGCGCGAAAACATCTTGTAACTCATACCGACCAGGTCGGCCGCTGCCTCCATCGAGACGTCTTGTTCGATATGCTCGTGGATATAATCGACCACCTTGTTGAAACGCCGGAGCGAAACGGTTCGCATATCGATGAAATAGCGCGACGTTCCGAGCACCGTCTTGCGGCGGCATTGCTTCAGTTCGTCGATGATCCGCATGAACGAGATGAGCCGCTCCAGAGGCTCCTGGGTATCGATACCGTTCATCAGGCCGTAGACCGATCGCTGCGTTTCGCCGCCGTATTCGACGCCGAACACCGCTTCGTCGAAGGCCGGTCGAAGCAGGCGCAACTCGGTCAGCACGTTGGCACTGGCCTCGATCCACTCTTTGCGGAACTGCAAGATGAGGTCGCGCTCGGGAACCGCCGCGCCACTCCGCGCGTCGCTGACAAAATTGTGCGGCGTGTAGGGACCTATCAAAAACAGGCTGCCGGGCCGGAAATTCAGCACATTGTCGCCAATGAACAGCTTGCCGCTGGTCCTGACGATCTGGTGCAACTCGTATTCCGGATGAAAGTGCCATTTGTCGCTGTCACCAGGCCACCCGCAGCGTTGAAAGCGGAAGGAATTTCCGAGGTTGTTGTCGTTCACCTCGAGCGATGGCTTCATCTCCGGCATCGTTCGTTCCTCCTCCGTCGCCGGCCGTTCGCAGCTCAACTGCCTCAATGATCTGAACCAGACGACACCATTGTCAAGACGACCGTCGGCATCTGGTTGCCACTCATACCTATGGCTAACCGGCCCGCCAAATTCCGCTGACGATTCAAGGTTGAGGTAGAAAAAGTACAAGACAAATCAGGAAAAAAGTCTACGGGCGAACGCAGGAGGTCAGCTAGAAGGAATCCGCCGAAAGGCAATAATTACGGAGGAGACGTTATGAATATCCACGCAAAAGCGGCGTTACTTGCCGCCACGGCGACGCTTGTCCTGTCGGCAGGTGCAGCTTTCTCCAAGGATGCTCCCAAGATTGGTGTTTCCTTCCAGGAAATGAACAATCCTTACTTCATCGTGATGAACGAGGAAGTCACGGCCTTCGCCAAACTGCTCGGTGCAAATACAGAGGTTTACGTCGCTGATGCTCGTCACGACGTTTCCAAGCAGCTCAGCGACATCGAGGACATGGTCTCCAAGGGCGTCAATATCCTGGTCGTGAACCCCACCGACTCCGAGGGCGTCCGTGGCGCCGTCGAAGCCGCCAAGGCCAAGGGCGTGACGGTTGTTTCCGTGGACGCGCAGGCTGCTGGCGTCGACGCCTTCGTCGGCTCCAAGAACTATGACGCGGGCGTCCTGGCCTGTGACGCGATGGTCAAAGATATTGGCGGTAAGGGAGAAGTCGCCATTCTCGATGGCATCGCCGTGGTTCCGATCCTCGAGCGTGTGCGCGGCTGCAAGGACGCCCTCGCCAAGGCGCCGGACGTCAAGCTGGTCGACACTCAGAATGGTCGTCAGGAACGCGACATTGCCGTCGACGTCGTTGAGAACATGATCCAGTCGCACCCGAACTTGAAGGGCGTCTTCTCGGTCAACGACGGTGGTGCGATGGGCGCCCTCGCCGCCATCGAAGGCTCGGGCAAGGACATCGTCCTGACCTCGGTCGACGGCGCCCCCGAGGCGACCAAGGCGATTGCTGCCGGCTCGGCCTTCAAGGCCACCGCCGCCCAGTTCCCGCGCGACCAGATGCGCATCGGCCTTGCCATCGCGCTGGCCAAGTACATGGGCGCCCATGTTCCGGCCGTGATCCCCATCGACGTCCAACTCGTCGATAAGTCCAACGCGGCTACCTTCGCCTGGTGATCGATCCGCCGCGGGGAGGACGTGGGGCAACCGCCCCTCCCCGCGGCGGTCTGCTTTCCGGACAGTCCGATCAGCATCGCCGTGTGGAACGGCGCGCTCCGAGGGTTCCGCCATGCTCGAAATGAAACATATCACCAAGAGGTTCCCCGGCATCGTCGCCCTCAACGATGTCTCCCTCTCGCTGAAACGCGGCGAGGTTCACGCGCTCGTCGGCGAAAACGGCGCCGGCAAGTCGACGCTGATGAAGATCCTTTCCGGTGTCTATCAGGCCGACGAGGGGGAACTGCTGATCGATGGGAAGGCAGTTCATCCGACACGCACACGCGAGTCGGAAAAGCTTGGCATCAACATCATCTTCCAGGAATTCAGTCTGGTTCCCGATCTCAATGCCTATGAGAACATCTTTCTCGGCCGCGAAATCCGTACCAAGCTCGGCACGCTCGATAGCCGCACCATGCGCCGTATGGCACGCGAGGCGCTCGACCGGCTCGACATGTATTTCCCGCTCGACTGTCCCGTTGCCGATCTGACGGTGGCCGAACAGCAGTCGGTGGAAATCGTCAAGGCGACCATCTTCAGCTGCAATTTCCTGGTGCTCGACGAGCCCACGGCGACTTTGACGCCGCGCGAGGTCAAAAAGCTGTTCGAGGTGATCGAGCGTCTCAAGGCGCTTGGCGTCGGCTGCTTCTTCATCTCCCATCATCTCGAAGAGATCTTCGAGATCGCTGACACCGTGTCGGTGTTGCGCGATGGCTGCCATGTGTTCACCGGCCCGGTCAGCGACTGTACCCAGGACGAACTAATTTCCAAAATGGTCGGGCGCGAAGTGACGCAGGCGTTCCCGCCGAAACGCGGCGCCGCCGAGCAGACTGAGCCACCGATCATGGAAGTGCGCAAGCTGCGCTTTCCCGGCTCGGACGAGATCTCGTTTGAGGTGCGGCGCGGCGAAATCCTCGGTATCGCAGGATTGGTTGGTGCCAAGCGGACAGAGAGCTTTCTGGCGCTGATCGGTCGCGATCCCTCCATCGAAAAGGAAGTGCTGTTCCAGGGCAAGCCGGTCGAGCTGCGTTCGCCGCACGAAGCGCTGACCCATGGCATCGGCTACCTACCAGAAGACCGAAAGCGGACCGGCTTGTTCCTGCCGTTCTCTATCCGCTCCAATATCGTGATCAGCACAGTTGCTCGGTTGACCAACAAGCTCGGCATGGTGTTGCCGCGCGAGGAGAAGGCGCTCAGCGACCGCTTCATTCAGCGCATGCGCATCCGCACCACCTCCGATCTCAAAACCGTGTCGGAGCTGTCCGGCGGCAACCAGCAGAAGGTGATCATCGCCCGCTGGCTGGCCAGCAACTGCAAGCTCTTGATCTTCGACGAGCCGACCCGCGGCATCGACGTGGGCGCAAAGGCGGAGATCTACGTCATGCTGCAGGAGCTCGCGGCGCAAGGCCTTGGTGTCGTGGTGATTTCGTCCGACCTGCCGGAAGTGATCGGTCTTTGCGACCGCGTGTTGGTCATGCGCTACGGCTCGATCCGCGCCACGTTGACCGGTGCCGACATCAACTCTGAAAAAATAATGCTTTACGCCTCGGGAGGTGAAAATGGGTGAAGCTGCAGCCACCGGCGCGACGTCGCGCGAACAACCCGGCGGACTGGTCGGCCTTGCCAAGGCCACCGTCGCCAGGCCTGAGTTCGTGTCCTTCGTCGCGCTGATCGTCCTGATGATCCTGACCGCGACGATGAACGAGAACTTCTTCACGGTCGACAACCTGATGAACATCACGCGTCAGGTTTCTACCACCGGCATCATCGCCGTTGGCATGACCTTCGTCATCCTGACGGGCGGCATCGACCTCTCCGTCGGCGCCATCGTGGCGCTCGCCTCGACGCTGATGGCCGGCATGATCGCCAACATGGGTTTCCCCTTCTGGCTGGCGGCTTTAGTGGCTATGCTCGGCGGCACACTGACCGGCTCGGTCTCGGGCTTCTTCATCGCCCGCTTCGCCCTGCCCCCGATCATTGTCACGCTGGCGATGATGGAAATCCCGCGCGGTCTCGGCCTGATCTACACCAATGGCTATCCGCTGCCGATCGACCGTGAGTTTGGCTTCATCGGCCGCGAATACATTCTCGGCCTACCGATACCGACGCTGATCATGCTGATCGTTTTCGCGGCGGCCTACTTCGTGCTGAACCGTCTGCCGATCGGCCGCTATATCTACGCCGTCGGTGGCAACGAAGACGCGGCCATCCTGTCGGGTATCCGTACCGCTCGCATCAAGCTGATGGTCTACGCCATCTCCGGCTTTACCGCTGCCATCGCTGGCATGATCCAGACCTCGCGTCTCCTGTCCGGCCAGCCCAATTCGGCCATCGGCGTGGAACTCGACGCCATCGCAGCCGTCGTGCTCGGCGGCACGGCGATCACCGGTGGTCGTGGGCATATCGTCGGCACCCTGATCGGCGCCTTACTGCTCGGTGTGCTCAATAACAGCCTGAACATGATCGGCCTGTCGCCGTACAGCCAGCGCGTCGTCAAAGGCGTCATTCTGCTGATCGCCGTCCTCATCGGCTATCTCCGCAAGCGGAATACACGCTGACACCATAACGAGGCGCCCCGGAGTCAACGAGGCGCCTCCCGGACAAAACCAAGGACCGACCATTGGTCGGTCCCATGCAAAACGGCGTCGACCGTCCCAAACCGAACAATCTTCCCGACTGCCAGACCATGGATCTGGCGGACCGGACCCTCTTTGCCCGGTGTCAAGCCGGACCCTGTGCCGCGTTTCTCTAGAGGATCAAGTGCTGTGACTTATTTTCTCGGAATCGACATCGGCGGAACCGTTATCAAGAGCGGTCTCTATGACGCCGAAGGGCACGAAAAGGCCGTGGCATCCGAGGTCGACAACGGCGTCGCCGCCCATGTCGGCTGGTCCGAGCGCGATATGAATGCCATGTGGCGGATCGTCGTTGGCACCATTCGCCGCGTCGTCGCCGAAGCGGGCGTTTCCGCCGATGACATCGCCGGTATCAGCTTCTCCGCCCACGGCAAGGGGCTCTACGCCCTCGACGCCGATGGCGAGCCGGTGCGCAACGGCATTATCTCCTCGGACAACCGCTCGCTGTCCATCGTCAAGGACTGGAAGGCCAAGGGGCTCGACGCGGCGAGCTATCCTTACGGCTACCAGCAACTGTGGACGGGCCATCCGGTATCGCTGCTCGCCTGGATGAAGGCCAACGAGCCGGACAATTACCGTCGGACGCGCCACGTGCTGATGGCCCACGACTTCATCCGCTATAAGCTGACCGGCGTTTTCGCCGCCGAGGTCACCAACATCTCCGGCAGCAACCTCTACAACGTCGAGAAGGGCGCCTACGACCCTGCGCTTTTCAAGATGTTCGGCATCGACGAGATGGAGGGCTGCCTGCCGCCGGTCGTCGGATCTGAGGAATGCGTGGCCGGCCTGAGCAGCAAGGCGGCAGAGGAAACCGGCCTCAAGGCGGCTACGCCGGTGTTCGGCGGCTTCTTCGACGTAGTGTCGGCGGCGGTCTGCGCCGGCCTCTCCGATCCCAGCTTCGTCAATGTGGTGATGGGCACCTGGACCATCGTTACCTGGACCACCGACCGCATCCTGAAACCGGAAGGCGACACGTGGCCCTACATCTGGGGCCGCTACTGCATGCCCGATCGCTACTTCGTCCACGAGGGCAGCCCGACGTCGGCCGGCAATCTCGAGTGGTTCGTCCGCACGTTCCTCGGCGGCTTGCCCGACTGTTATCGCCAGGCCGACCTGATGATTTCGTCGTTGCCGAAGGCTGGAACCGGCATTCAATTCCTGCCCTATCTGTTCGCCTCCAACCTCGGCGACGACCTCTCGGCCGGCTTGCACGGCCTCGCCAATGCCCATGGCCTCGGCCAGGTTTTGCAGGCGGTCTATGAGGGCATCTGCTTCTCGCAGCATGTCCATCTCGAGCGGATCGTCAAGCTGTCCGGTCGTGACAAGACCTTGCGCCTCACTGGTGGTCCAACCCGCTCCAAGCCCTGGATGCAGATGGTCGCCGACATCTCGGAGATGCCGGTCGAGGTGATGCACGTCGAGCAGTCCGGCTGCCTCGGAGCGGCCATCGCCGCCGCCGTCGGCTCCGGCGTCCACAAAGGCTTCAAAGAAGCCATGGCGGCGATGTGCCCGTCCGGCGCGCTGATCGAGCCGGATGCCAAGAGCTTCCCTGCCTATCGCGAGAAATACGCTGCCTTCCGCCGTCTGGCCGAGACGCTGTCCACCCTGCCGGCTGGACGCTGAGAGCCATCAAGTTCTGGAGGATGATGTGACCCGAGAGGCGCTGCCCAACCCGCTGGGCATCTACGAGAAGGCACTGCCGAAGGACCTCGACTGGCCGGCGCGGCTAGCCCTTGCCAAGGCATTGGACTTCGACTTCGTCGAAATGTCGATCGACGAAACCGATGAGCGCATGACGCGTCTCAGCTGGTCGAAAGCCGAGCGCGCTGCCTTCTGTGCCAGCGTAAGCGACTTCGGAGTTTCCGTGCCGAGCGTCTGCCTGTCCGCCCATCGGCGCTTTCCGTTCGGCAGCCGCGAGGCGTCGACGCGTGTCAAAGCGCGCGACATCATGCGCCGGGCAATCGACCTCTCCGTCGATCTCGGCATCCGCACCATCCAGGTGGCGGGATACGACGTCTACTACGAGGAAGCCGACATCGGCACCAAGGAGCGGTTCATTGAGGGGTTGCAGTGGTCGGTGGGCGAGGCCGCCAAGGCGCAGGTGATGCTGGCGGTCGAAATCATGGACACCGCCTTCATCAACTCAATCACCCGCTGGCGCGAATACGACCAACTCATCCATTCGCCTTACTTCTGCGTCTATCCCGACCTCGGCAACCTCACGGCCTGGGGCAATGACGTTGACGCCGAGCTCAGGGCGGGTATCGACCGCATCGTTGCCATCCACTTGAAAGACACGCGCAAGGTAACCGGCGACTTCCCGGGCCAGTTTCGCGACGTGCCGTTTGGTGACGGCTGCGTCGACTTCAAGGCCTGCTTTTCCACACTCGCCGACCTCGGCTATCGCGGCCCCTTCCTGATGGAGATGTGGACCGAGAAATCCGACGAACCGGTGGTGGAGATCGCCACGGCCCGCCGCTGGATGATCGAGCAGATGCGTCTCGGCGGCCTGCTGCAGGCGGCATGAAAAAACACCAGAGGAAACGCCCAACAAACAAAGTGAACGTCCGTCGGAGATGGACGAAAGGAGACTGAAATGGCTGTGAGTATTGAAGGTCAGGTTGCCGCCATCACTGGTGGTGCCTCCGGTATCGGCTTGGCGTGCGCCAAGGCCATGGCTGACGCCGGCGCCCGTGTCGCCATCGTCGATCGCGACGAAGAAGGTCTTGCCAAGGCCTGCGCCGAAATCGGCGCCAAGGCGTTCCCGGTTCGAATCGACCTCCTGAATCCCAAGAGCGTCGCGACCATGTTGCCGCAGATCCTGGAAAAGGCCGGCAAACTGGACATTCTGCATGCCAACGCTGGCGCTTATATTGGCGGTGACGCTGCCACGGGCGATCCCGACGCCTGGGACCGCATGCTGAACCTCAACATCAACGCGGCGTTCCGCACCGTGCATGCCGTTCTGCCCTATATGATCGAGCGCAAGCACGGCGACATCCTGATGACCAGCTCGGTGGCCGGCGTGGTGCCGGTGATGGTCGAGCCGATCTACACCGCGTCCAAGCATGCCGTGCAGGCCTTCGTGCACACCGTTCGCCGCCAGGTGGCCAAGCATGACGTGCGCGTCGGCGCGGTACAGCCGGGTCCGGTGATCACCGCCCTCCTCAAAGACTGGGTGCCGGAGCGGCTTGCCGCCCTGAAGGCAGCCGGCGGTCTCATCGAGCCCGAGGAAGTTGCCGAGGCGGTGCTGTTCATGCTGACGCGGCCACGCAACGTCATCGTCCGCGATCTGGTGATCCTGCCGGCTCAGTTTGATATCTGAACCCTCCCACCGGCAGACTGAGCGGCGGCGTACCGGCAGCGGTAGCGCCGCCGCTTCTTTTCGAGCGTTCGTTGCTCGCCCCTGCCCCGCAATTTGATTATCCTCCGCGCACCGTGTCGGTTCCCGCAGAGGAGATAGTCATGTCGCAGGTCAGAGTCCGCCCAATGGGTGCCAACGCAAGCCTCGATCGCAATGGCCGAGGTGACGTTGTCGCCCGCTCCGGCGCCAGCCTGGCGCTGGCCGGTTCGCCATCGATGGAAGGCTTCAATCCGCTCGAATTGCTGGATGCTTCGCTGGCCGGCTGTCTGGCGCTCAGTGTCCGTATTGCAGCCCGCAATCTCGGCCTTAACGATCGGCTCGGCTCGGTTTCAGTGGAGGTGATCGGCGCCAAGGCAGCGGAACCGCCGTCGCGCATCGCCCGCCAGACCTGCCGCTTCGCGATCGAAGGCGACTTCAACGACGCCGAACGGCGGTCGCTGATCGAGGAGGCGCACAAGGTTTGCACCATCGGCAACAGCTACCACACAGCGATCGACATCATCGACGGCGAGCCCGTCGTGTGAATTTCAACAATCCCACAGAACTTGTCTATGGATGCCTATACGGGTAAATTTATCCGAATACGACCTGTTTCGCGCAAACCTGTTTCTATGGCACCGAGCATTTCAGACGGCCCCGACATTCTCATTTCCCATGCCTCGGCTAGACTGGCCGCAATAGGTCGCCCAGTCGGCCATCCTTCGAGGAGAGAATTATGACCGCTTTGCCCGCCCGCGCGCCCCGGACCCCACTCTCGGTTCTGAAAGCAACGACGGCCGCCGCGCTGCTTGTGATGGGCCTTGGGCCGGCTCTGGCCGCCGAAGGCGGTGTCGATGCCACCATCAACGTTGGCTCGCTCTACGAGCCGCAGAACCTCGACAACACCGCCGGTGCTGGCCAGGGCATCAACGAAGCCTTCAACGGCAACGTCTACGAAGCCCTGTTCCGTCTCAATGACGACGGCTCGGTGTCGCCGAGCCTCGTCAAGGACTACAAGGTGTCCGACGACGGCCTTACATACACTTTCACGCTGCAACCGGGCGTCACCTTCCATTCCGGTGATCCGCTCACCTCCGCCGATGTCAAGTGGTCGATCGAGCGCGTCACCTCGGCCGACAGCAAGAGTTCGCGCAAGAACTCGCTGAAGCCGATCGCCTCCATCGAAACGCCGGACGACGCGACCGTCGTCGTCAAGCTTTCGTCGCGGTCGATCTCGCTGCCCTACAATCTCTCCTATGTCTGGGTGATCAACGACAAGGCCAAGGATCTGCAGTCTACCGAGGATGGGACCGGTCCCTACGCCCTCGAAGGCTGGCAGCGTGGCGCGCAGCTTGCCGTCAAGCGTTTCGACAAATACTGGGGGCCGAAGGCCGAGAACGGCGAGGTCGTCTTCAAATATTTCACCGAGGCGACCGCCCTCAATAACGCGCTACTGACTGGCGCCGTGGATGTCATCACTTCGGTGCAGAGCCCGGATTCGCTGGCTCAGTTCAAGGACAACCCCGACTTCGCCGTCGCCGAGGGCAAGTCGACCACCAAGCTGATCCTTGCCTACAACGACCGTGTCGCCCCCTTCGACAACGTCAAGGTGCGCAAGGCGCTGGCCCGGGCCGTCGACGACAAGAAGCTGCTGGAAGCGGTATGGGGCGACTATGGCACGCTGATCGGCTCCTTCGTGCCGCCGACCGATCCCTGGTACGTCGACCTCACCAAGGTCGATGCTTACGATCCGGCAAGCGCCAAGGCGCTGCTCGCCGAAGCGGGATATCCCGATGGCTTCACCTTCACCATCGACACCCCCAACTACGACCCCCATCCGCTCGCCGCGCAGTTCCTGCAAGGCGAACTGGCCAAGATCGGCGTCAAGGTGAACATCAACGTCATCACCGCCAACGAGTGGTACACCAAGGTCTACAAGGCGCACGACTTCCAGGCGACCTTGCAGGAGCACGTCAACCACCGTGACATCGTCTTCTACGGCAACCCCGACTTCTACTGGGGCTACAACAATCCCAAGGTCACCGATCTGATCAAGGCGTCCGAGGAAGCCAAGACCGTCGACGAGCAGACCGAGAAGCTGAAGGAAGCCAACATCCAGATCGCCGAGGATGCCGCCAGCAACTGGCTCTACCTCTACCCACAGATCGTGGTGTCGAAGAAGTCGGTCACCGGCTACCCGCTCAACGGCCTTAACTCGCAGTTCTTCGCCTACGGCATCAAGAAGGCGGACTGATCTCTCATCCGCTTGCCTCGACACGCGACGCCGCCCGACCTAAGCTCGGGCGGCGTTTGCCGCTTTTTTCAAAGGTGCCGTCATATTCGCCTATCTCGTCCGTCGGACAGCGATCCTCCTGGTTTCGGTGCTGATCGCCGCCGCTGTCCTTTTTCTGTTGCTGCGTCTGCTGCCCGGCGATCCCGCTAACGCGCTGGTATCGGTGGGTGCCGACCCTCAACAGATTGAAGCCGCCCGCCGGCAGGTTGGCTCCGACTTGCCGATTGCGGCCCAGTTCATCCGCTATCTCGGGCAGCTCGGCCGCTTCGATCTCGGCGCCTCCTTCGTGTCCGGCGTGCCGGTGCTGGAGGAAATCGGTCGCCGCCTGACACTGACGCTGCCGCTCACCGCCCTGGCCTTTACCGGCGCCATTGTCCTGGCTCTGCCGCTCGGTATCCTTGCCGCCGTCAAGCGCGACCGCTGGTATGGTGGCCTTATCTCCGTTGTCTCGCAGCTCGGCGTCGCCATCCCGGTTTTCTGGATCGGCATCCTCCTGGTTACTGCCTTCGCCGTGAAGCTGCGGCTGTTTCCCTCGAGCGGCTTTCCGACCTCCGGTTGGCGTGACCCGTTCGCAGCCTTGCATCAATTGACGCTGCCTATCCTGACGATCGCCTTGGTCATGTCGGCCTCGCTGATCCGCTATATTCGCTCGGCGACACTCGACGTGCTTGGCTCTGATTACCTCCGCACCGCCCGCGCACTTGGCGCCGGCTACGGCGAAGCGCTCATCCGTCACGGCATTCGCAATGGCGCTGTGCCCGTGATCTCCATCCTCGGCATCGAGCTTGCGTCAACGCTGCTCGGCGCAGTGGTGGTCGAGCGGGTGTTCTCCCTGCCAGGTCTAGGCTCCATGCTGCTCACCGGCATCGAACAGCGCGACTATCCGAGCGTTCAGGGCGTACTGTTCATCTCGACGCTTCTGGTCCTCCTTGTCGGCTTCGGCGCAGATCTCATACAGCGTCTTGTCGATCCCCGCCTGCGTGGGACAAGCGGAGCACGGTCATGACCGCCGTGGTGTCCCCCCTCGCTCCAAAGTCAAACTTCCGCGTCACCCCGGCCTTTGTGATTGGGGCAACCCTTGTCGGCCTCCATGTCGTCGTTGGGTTGCTGACTCTCGTCTGGACGCCGTATGACCCGGCGGCAATGACCGGCGGTCGTCTGGCTGCCCCATCTCTCGCCCATTGGGCTGGGACCGACCGACTCGGCCGCGATCTTTTTACCGAGATCATGGTGGGTGCCCGCATCGCGCTTAGCGTCGGCGTTGGTGCCGTGACCATCGCCGCGGCGATTGGCGTTACCGTAGGCATGCTGGCCGCTTTTGCGTCCCGCGCGGTCGACGACGTGCTGGCCGCGACGCTCGATATCCTGATTGCGTTTCCAACGCTGCTGCTCGCCATGTTGATTGTGGCCGCGAGTGATGGTGCCAGCCTCGGCACGGCCATCTTTGCCATCGGTATCGCTGCTTCGTCCATCGTCGCTCGCCTCACCCGCATCCTGGCGAAGCGCGTACTGGCCATGGATTACATCACCGCTGCGCGCGTATCGGGCACAAGCTGGCTCGGCATCGTCCGCATCCACGTGTTACCGAACATTTGGCCGACGCTGATCGTCAACTTCGCCCTGCAGTTCGGTCTTGCGGTGATCGCCGAGGCGTCGTTGTCTTACCTTGGTCTGGGCGCGCCGCCGCCCAACGCGTCCTGGGGACGATTGCTGCAGGAGGCACAGGCCACCGTCTACACTGCGCCCCTTGGCGCCATCGCGCCGGGTCTCGCTCTGGTGTCGCTGGTGATCGGCCTCAACCTGTTTGCCGACGGTCTCCGCGACGTCGCCGATCCGACCCGGTGGAGGCGTTGATGGCTGATCTTCTCCGTATCGAAAACCTCTCCATCAGCCACGCTGGCCGGCGGCTCGTCTCCGGCGTGTCCCTCGGCCTTGCCGCCGGCGAACGGGTCGGCCTGATTGGCGAGAGCGGTTCCGGCAAGTCGCTGACGGCGCTTGCCGCCATCGGTCTTCTGCCCGAGGGCATGACGGCTTCCGGTTCCGTCCTGCTCGCCGGCCAAGAAGTCGTGGGCACCGCCGACCGCGATGTCGTCCGCCTCCGAGGCACTGCCGTCGCCACCATCTTCCAGGAGCCGCTGACCGCGCTCGATCCGCTGATGCGTATTGGCGATCAGATAGCCGAAGTGTTGCGCCGCCGCGCCCGCCGCGATGGACGATCTATCTCTCGCAATGATCTCGCCACAGAGGTATCGGCTCTGATGGCCCGTGTCGCCCTGCCCGATCCGGCGCGCCTTGCCCGTTCCTATCCGCATCAGATGTCCGGTGGCCAGCGTCAGCGGGCGGCGATCGCCATGGCGCTTGCTTGCCGGCCGAGCCTTCTCATCGCCGACGAGCCGACCACGGCACTCGATGTCACCACTCAGGCCGAAGTGCTGAAGCTGCTCGAGACGTTGGTGCGCGAGGAGAACATGGGGCTTCTCTTTATCAGCCATGACCTGCCGGTGGTCGGGACTGCCGTCGATCGGGTGCTCGTCCTGCGGGCAGGTGAACTGGTCGAAGAAGGCGAAGTCGCCAAAGTATTTGGCCAGCCGCGCCACCCCTACACCCAAGGCCTCGTCGAAGCGGCCCGCGCCTTCGATCACGCCATCGGAGCGGCGTTATGAGCCTCATCGATCTCAACGCCGTCTCTTTTGCCTACGGTCACGGCCGTTCAGTGCTCAACGGTATCGACCTTCGCATCGAGACAGGCCGCAACCTTGGCATCGTCGGCGAGAGCGGATCCGGCAAGACCACCATCCTGCGTCTGCTGCTCGGCCTTGCCCGGCCAACGTCCGGACAAATCACCTTTCGCGGTGAGCCGCTTGATCCCCGCGACCGGCCGTTCATGCGCGGCTTCCGGCGGGCGGTCCAGGCCGTGTTTCAAGACCCATATTCGTCGCTCGACCCGCGCCAAAAGGTGGCCGACATCGTCGCCGAACCCTTGCGATCGCTGAGGGTGCAAACCGATATCGACGCCGCCGTTGCCGGAGCGCTGGCATCGGTGGACCTTCCTCTTGACGCAGCAGACCGCTATCCGCATGAGTTCTCGGGCGGCCAGCGCCAGCGCATCGCCATCGCTCGTGCTATCGTGTCGCAACCCGAACTGGTGCTGGCCGACGAGGTGGTGAGCGCGCTTGACCTCACGACGCGTATCCGCATCGTCGATCTCCTGAAATCGCTGTCGGAAAAGACGACGCTGGTGCTCGTTTCCCACGACATCGGCTTCGTGGCCCTTCTCTGCCAAGATCTCGTCATCTTGGAGAAGGGCCGCATCGTCGAGCAAGGGCCGGCGCGAGACATCCTGTCGGCGCCGAAACATCCCTACACGCAACGGCTTCTCGACAGCACGCCGCGTTTGCCCGATTTTGCTTGAACCGACCTTACGGCTCGCGCTGGCCCTCGGCGAGGCCGAGGCGCGTCATCTTGTCGTAGAGAGTCGACTTGGCAATCCTGAGCGCCGAAGCGGTCCGGCCGAGACTGCCGCCGCTGCGGCCGAGCGCGTCAACGATCATCGCCCGTTCGAAGGCCAGCACCGCCTCGGTCAGCGACAATGGTTCGAGGGCCGCTGCCTCAGCAAACGGCGGGAAACCAGCCTCGATACCCAACACGCAGCGATCGGCGACATTGCGCAACTCGCGCACGTTGCCCGGCCAGTCGTAGGCCATCAGCGTGCGGAGGCGGATATCGTCGAGTGCTGGCGCCGGACGGCCGTGCACGACGCTGGCTTGCTCCGCGAAGTGGGCGAACAGGAGCGGGATGTCCTCGCGCCTGTCGCGAAGCGCGGGCAGCGTCAGCGAGGCGACGGCGAGCCGATAGTAGAGATCGGACCGGAAACGGCCCTCGGCCGCCATCTTGCCGAGGTCGCCCTTGACGGCGGCGATGATCCGGCAATCGACGGGAACGGAGGTATTGGAGCCAAGTCGTTCCAGAGTTCTCTCTTGCAAGACGCGCAGCAGCTTGATTTGCACGCTGACCGGCGTGGTCTCCACCTCGTCGAGGAACAACGTGCCACCGCTCGCATGTTCGATCTTGCCGATGCGGCGCTTGGTGGCCCCGGTGAAGGAGCCTGCCTCGTGGCCAAACAATTCGCTTTCGACAAGATGCTCCGGCAGTCCACCACAGTTGATCGCCACGAAGTGGGCCTTGCGACGAGAGCTTTCGTCATGCAGGCAACGGGCGACCAGCTCCTTGCCGGTGCCGGTATCGCCACTGATCAACACCGAGGCGTTGGTCCCGGCGATGTCGGTGATGACTCGACGAAGTTTCACGATGGCCGGCGAGCGGCCGATGATGCGTCCCTCCAGGCGGCCACCATCGGAAAGCTTGTGACGGAGGCGAACGATCTCAAGCGTCAGCGCCCGCTTCTCGCGCGCCCGCCGCACCACCTCGACCAGATGCTCCGGCGAAAAGGGCTTCTCGATGAAGTCGTAGGCGCCCGCGCGCATCGCCTGCACTGCGAGCGATACGTCGCCGTGGCCGGTGATGAGGATGACCGGCAGGTCGGCATCGGCCGCCTGCATTTCCCTGAGGAGCGAGAGGCCGTCTCGTCCGGGCAGGCGCACGTCGGAGACAATGACCCCCGGCTTAGCCTCGGCGATCCGGCGCAGCGCCTCTTCCACCGAGCCGACGCCGATCGTTTGCATACCCTCGAGCTGAAGCGCCTGCTCGCAGCCGAGCAGCACGTCGGGATCGTCCTCGACGATCAGCACCCGGAGATCGTCGATCGTGGCCTTCGTCATGTCGCCTCTCCGGCGCCTGTTGGAATGGTCATCGAGAAGACGGCCCCGCCGTCCTCTGCATTGCTGGCGACAAGTTCGCCGCCAAAGTCGCGGATGATACCGGCGGAAATCGTAAGGCCCAGCCCGAGGCCGACGCCCGGTGCCTTGGTGGTAAAGAACGGCTCGAACATATGATCCAGCCTCTCCGGAGGCAGGCCTGGCCCGCTGTCCCGAATGTCGATGCGGGCGAGTCCCCCTTCGCGCCGGGCAGAGAGGAAAATACGCTGATCCTCCTCCCCTTCCATGGCGTCGATGGCGTTGCCGATCAGGTTGAGCAGCACTTGTTCGAAGCGGTTGGGATCGCACCAAAGATCGATATTGCCCCCCTCAATGTCGATCATCACCGCAACTATTCCGCGTGTCAGGCGATGATTGAGCAGGAACAACACGTCATCAATAACCTTGCGCAGTCCGACGCGCTGCGGCTCACCGGATGATTTGCGCGCGAAGATCTTGAGTTCGCCGGTCAGGTGCCCCATGCGTTCGACCAGCGGCCGAACCCGTTCGAGATTGCTGCGTACGGTGTCAAGTTCGCCGCGTTCCAGGAATCTCACCGCATTGCCACACAGCGTGACGAGGGCGGCGAGAGGCTGGTTAAGTTCGTGAGCGAGACCGGCTGAGAGCTGACCGAGGCTGGCGAGCTTACCGGCTTGAACGAGGCCGGACTGGGCATCGCGTAGCGTGCGCTCGGCACGCTCGCGCTCCTCCACCTCGCGGCGCAGTCGCTCATTGGTCGTCGACAGCGCTGCCGTTCGTTCGACCACTTCGCTTTCGAGATGATCGTGAGCCCGCTGCAGCGCGGCGCGCGCCGCCAGAATTTCGCGAAGATGCCGCCGCCGCTGGCGGTAGACCGCCAATAGGCCCAGACACAGCAGACTACCGAGACCGACGAGCGCCGCCCACAGACGTGCCAGATCATCCATCTCCGAGAGGTCGGTGAACACGGTGAGCGTCCACGGTGTCTCGGGCATCGCTCGGCTTTCGGAGAGGAAGAGCCCCTGAGTGGAAAAGCCGCCGTCCGTTCCGGCCGCGCCCGGCAGGCGGACGATGCGGGTACGATCGTCAAGTTCCCTTAGCGTTGAAAGGCCGATCGGCGCCAGGGACCGGTCATTATACTGCTGCGCCTCGGCAATTTCCCGGCGGGCTTTTTCGTCGAGCGCCGCCAGCGTTCCGTATTTCCAGCCAGGCACCGAAGACAGCACGACGACACCATGCTCGTCGCTGAGAATGGCCGGCGACTCCGCCGACGCCCAGGAGCGTTCGAGCTGATCAAGACTGACCTTCACGACGCTGATACCCAGCGTGTCGTTGCCTCGGGTGATCGCCGTCGCCAGGAAATAGCCCGGTTGAAGGTTTGTGGTGCCGATGCCGTAGAAGCGGGTCACCCGGCCGGCACCGGCGTTTTGGTAGTAGGGACGGTAGGAGAGGTCACGGCCGACGAAGCTGTCCCACTTGTTCCAGTTGCTGGAGGCAATCACCCGCCCCGTCTTGTCCAACAGGAAAACGTCGAGCGTGCCGATGCGATCGTTGAGCGCCTCAAGGTAACTGTCGGCGCGGTAGCGAAGTAGAGAGTCGGTTGGACTTACGAGCAGGGCGATAATGGTGCCATCAAGACCCATGACGTACGGATAGCTCGCGTATTTGCCGACCTCTCTTTCGAAACTCGCCGCGTAAAGATCGAGCCGATGGCCGGCATTGGCGCGGGTGGTGGAAAGCGAAAGCTCGAAGGCGACACGGTAGGCGACGAAAGCCACCAACGCTGCGAAGGCAAGAGCGCCGGCCAACGGTAGCACCGCCGCAAGGCGAAGCCGGCGACGTTTAGGCACGATGCTCTCGGCTTCCCCGGCCAATACGGTTCCTCCCGCAGGCTTCCCATGTCCCATCGATAGCGCAAGGCCGCCCGACTGGAAAGCCGGACGGCCTGTGCATGCCTTGAGTATGGAGTTCAGCCAAGAGCCTTCAGGAGGAAGACCGCCAGCACCACCATGCCCGCGCCACCGATGCGGGTGGAGATCTGGGCGAAGGGCATCAGGCCCATACGGTTCGACGCTGAGAGGATGGCGACATCGCCGGTGCCACCGAGACCGGAATGGCAGCAGGTGACGATGGCTGCTTCGACCTCATACATCCCCAGCAGCTTGCCGATGAACCAGCCCGAGGAAACCATCGCCAGCACGGTGGCGGCACAGATGGTGAAATAGGCGGGCGTGAAAGCGGCGATCAGATCGTTCCAGGGAACGTAGAGGGTGCCGAGGCCGACCAGCAGCGGGAAGGTCATGTTGGTGGTCATGAACTTGTACATCTGGTGGGCGCCGGTCTCCATCTGCGCCGGTATCAGCTTCGACACCTTGAGCAGAGCCGCGCCGATGATCATCAGGATTGGGCCGGGAATACCGGTATAGGGGGAGAGGAAGGCGCCAAGGATGAACATGGTGCAGGCCATCAGGAGACCGGCGCCCATCAGTGGCAGCTCGAGCTTCTTCTCGGTGGCCATTTCCTTGAGGAACTCGTTGTCGTCGCCGGTACGAACCAGAAGGCCGTTGCCGGAATAGCGCTGCTTCTTCTCGCCGATGCGTTTGAGAACGCCGGCGGAAATAATGGCCACGACATTGCCGATCAGCGCGGCCGGGATCAGCGAGGCGATTAGCGCCGGCTGCGCCGTGCCGAGGATCTCGGAATAGGCGAGCGACAGCGGCAGGATACCTTCGCCAATGCCGCCGGCGATGATCGGCATGACGATGAAGAAGAAGGTGTGTTTGAAATCATAGCCGAAGGCCATGCCGACGAGACCGCCGACTGCGACGGCGCCGAGCGTGCCGACAGCAAGCGGCACGAACATCTTGAGGAAGCCCTGAATCAGAACCTTGCGGTTCATGCCGAGCATCGAGCCGGTCACCAGACATGCGATGTAGAGATAGAGGAAATTCGACGTCTTCATCACCGCCTTGATGGCGTCGGACGTTGCCGGATTCATGACTTGATAGCCGAGCATGGCCGAGGGCACGAACAGGCAGAGGATGGCCGACCCGCCGATACTCTTCAGATAGGGAATGCGGCTGCCGATCTCACCAAGCAAGAACCCCAGCACCATGATGGTAGCAAAGCCGCCGATCATATCGGCCGGGAGTTTACCGACCACCGACGCGCCGAAGACGACGGCGGCAATGGCGATGTAGAGCGGGAGCGGCACCGGGCCGACCTTGTAGGCGACAACGCGGGAGAAAAGGCTGCTGCCCGTCTCCGTCGTAATCGCGTCATTGCGAGTGATATCCGTCATGTTCGTTCCTCCTGCCCGGCGCACTTCATCCCCGTGCTGGGCCTCTCTCCAGGACTGTCCGGCCGCCCGATATGTCGGGCGCCGAGATGGCTTCGATCCGGGGCGCGCGGCCGTTGAGGCCAACATCCGCGAACCGACCATGCCCCGACCCTCCGTCCTCGTTCCCTCCTCGGAAGGCGGCCGTCGCATGCCAACTGAATGGCATCAGCCGTGCCAACTTGAGCTGCCGGCTAAACGTTTGTTTTATCGATTTAATTCGTGGATCGACTGATCGGATTTTCCGGATTTCCGGACACGGACCGCGATACACCGTCCGGAAAACCGGACGACTTGAAGGTGGCTGAATACGTGATATCACTGATTTTATTGAGAATTCTGGATTTAACTGTCTGGCGGAGACGGGCAGCGGAGTCATTTCATGTCGCTGACGCCCAGCACGCAACGTCACATCACCGCAACCAGAGATGTCTTGTCGTGTATTGAGTACAAGATCCTATAGAAAGCCAAAAAACGGGATTCAAATTTCATTCCTTGAAAGACAACGCGCCCGTCATGCTTTGTGCCTCAGTGGCGCAACGATACTATCGGCGGGCATTCCGGTTTCGCGACCGGCTTTACCGGATCAAACTGATGGCGCTTGTTTCTCTTCGCAATGTCTTCAAGGCCTTCGGGTCGACGCGGGCGCTCGCTGGTGCTTCGCTCGACGTTGAGGCTGGCGAGATCGTCGCACTGATGGGTTCCAACGGCGCCGGCAAATCGACTCTGGTGAAGATCCTGTCCGGCGTGATCCAGGCTGATGCCGGCGATATTCGCTTCCACGATCAGCCCTTTAGTCCCCGGTCCCCGGCCGAGGCAGCGGCCGCGGGCATCGTCACCGTTCATCAATCGACTGGCGTCGTCGGAATTCCCGGCCTGTCGGTTGCCGACTCGCTGCTTATCGACCGCTATGCCGACCGTGCCACGCCCTTCTTTTTGAACCGCCGCAGCGTCCGTCGGCAGGCGCGCGCCATCGTCGACGAGGCCGGCTTTGATCTGCCGCTCGACCGTGACTTCGCCGATCTCTCGGCCGCCGACCGGCAACTGGTCGCCATCGCCCGCGCCATTGGCCGCAAGGCGGAGCTCCTCATTCTCGATGAGCCGACTGCCAGTCTGTCGGGGGCCGAGGCCCAGCGGCTCTACGCCGTGCTGAGGGATCTGGCAGCCCGTGGCATTGCCATTCTTTACATCTCTCACCGCCTCGCCGATTTGGAAGCGCTGGCCGACCGGGTCGAGGTGCTGCGCGGCGGACGCACCGCCGGCAGTTTCCGCCGGCCGATCGATTTCGACGCCGCCGTGGAGACAATGATTGGCCGGCCGCTAGCGAGCGCCCATCCCGACGCTCGCCCGCCGGCCGGACCGGCCGTGCTCCGTCTGAAGGGCATTCGTCTGCTGCCGCATGCCCGCCCCTTCGACCTGGATCTTCATGCCGGCGAAGTGGTCGCAGTGACCGGCGTGCTCGGCGCTGGCAAGAGCCGCCTTCTTACCGGCATTTTCGGCGAGGGGCGCTTTGCCACCGGCGAGATGTGGCTCGACGGCCGGCGCTATGCCCCACGCGATCCAGCCGAAGCCATTGCCGCCGGTGTCGTCATGGCCGGCGAGGACCGCCATCGCACATCGCTGATGCCAACCGGTTGGCCTGGCGAGGCGGTGCGTGCCACCATCAGCCTGCCCCATCTTGAGCGTTGGTTTCCATCGGGGTTCATCCTCGGAGACCGCGAAACCGCTGAGGGGAAAGGTGCCATCTCCCGTCTCGGCATCCGCGCGGCTTCACCGGCCGCCTCGGTCTGGTCGCTGTCCGGCGGCAACCAGCAGAAGACCGTTATCGCCCGTTGGGAGGCCGAGCCGAGCCGTGTACTGCTGCTCGACGAGCCATTCCAGGGCGTCGACCTCGGCGCCAGGCAGGACATCATCGCCACCCTTCGCCGCCACACCGACCGTGCCACGCTGATAGCTACCTCCGATCCCGAGGAGGCGGCCGAGGTTGCCGACCGCGTCGTGGCGCTCGACGGCCATTCTCTTTCAAGCGCCTTTGGCGAAACGACCAACTTTCAGGAAGCCCATCCATGACGTCCGACAGCGATGCCGTGCCGGCCCCGGCGGCCAGCCTTCATCCGGTCCACCGCCTCGGTGACCTCGTTCGCAACGGCGCGATCTTCATTCTGCTTGCCGCTTTGATGGTTGGCTTCACCCTCGCCCAGCCGGCATTCATCGGCATCAATAACCTGATGAGTATCCTGCAGGCCGTGGCCGTTGTGGCGATCCTCGGGGCCGGCGTTACCATTTCCATGGCCGTTGGCGGCTTCGATCTATCGGTTGGCGCCACCGCCGCTTCGTCAGTGATGGCGGCGAGCTACGCCATGATCGTCTGGCGGCTCGGCGTTTTCGAAACCGTGCCTCTGGTCCTGGCCTTCGGCGCCGCTGTCGGCCTTATCAACGCCTTCCTGATTGTGCGCCTGCGTATCCCCGACATGCTGGCGACGCTTGCCATGATGTTCCTCCTGACCGGGCTGCAGCTCATCCCCACTGCAGGCCGGTCGATATCCGCTGGCCTGATCCTGGAGGATGGCTCCACCGCTCTCGGCAAATACGATCCGCTGTTCCTGACGATCGGCCGTACAAGCATTGGCGGCGTCATCCCCGTGCCTGTGTTGCTGACGTTGATTGTTGCCGTCGTTCTGTACGTGCTGACCGAGCACACCCGCGCCGGCCGTCTTCTGTTTGCCACGGGCGGCAACGAGCTGGCTGCCCGCCTCGCTGGCGTCTCGACCGCTCGCATGAAGGTGCTGTCCTATGTGATCTCGGGCACGCTCGCTT